>NZ_FMCI01000336.1 GCF_900091845.1 Streptomyces sp. SolWspMP-5a-2 | reverse complement strand
CGCCGCGGCCGAGGGGCGCACCGGGCCGGTGCGCGGCGGCCCGGCACCCGCGGGCCGCCCGGCCCCGGTCCGCTCCGGCGGTGAACTCGCCGGTGACGGTGGGGGAATCGTCCGGTCCGGCGGTGAACCCGCCCGTGACGGTGCGGGAGTCGTCCGCTCCGGCGGTGAACCCGCCCGTGACGGTGGGGAAATCGTCCGGTCCGGCGGTGAATCCGCGCGCGACAGTGCCGGAGTCGTCCGGGCCGGGGCGGAACCCGTCCGGGCCGATGCCGACGCCGAACCCAACCCCGAAAGCAGGGCCACGTGCTGACCGTCGACTTCTCCCGGTTCCCGCTCGCCCCCGGCGACCGCGTCCTGGATCTCGGCTGCGGTGCCGGACGGCACGCGTTCGAGTGCTACCGGCGCGGTGCCCGGGTCGTCGCGCTGGACCAGAACGGCGAGGAGATCCGCGAGGTCGCCAAGTGGTTCGCCGCGATGGCCGAGGCGGGCGAGGCACCGGAGGGCGCGACCGCCACCGCGATGGAGGGCGACGCGCTGGCGCTGCCCTTCCCCGACGAGTCCTTCGACGTCGTCATCATCTCCGAGGTGATGGAGCACATCCCCGACGACAAGGGCGTACTGGCCGAAATGGTACGGGTGTTGAAGCCCGGCGGTCGGATCGCGATCACCGTGCCGAGGTACGGTCCCGAGAAGGTCTGCTGGGCCCTCTCCGACGCCTACCACGAGGTCGAGGGCGGCCACATCCGCATCTACAAGGCCGACGAACTCCTCGCGAGGATCAGGGAGTCCGGGCTGCGCCCCTACGGCAGCCACCACGCCCACGGGCTGCACTCGCCGTACTGGTGGCTCAAGTGCGCGTTCGGCGTCGACAACGACCGGGCGCTGCCCGTACGGGCGTACCACAAGCTGCTGGTCTGGGACATCATGAAGAAGCCGCTCGCCACCCGGGTCGCCGAACAGGCGCTCAACCCGCTCATCGGCAAGAGCTTCGTCGCCTACGCCACCAAGCCGCACCTGCCCCTGGTGGACGCCAAGTGACCACCCCCCGGACAGAACACCTCGTCCTGCCCGGGGTCCTCACCGCCGAGCAGGCGCTCGCGACCGTGGCCGGCATCCGCGCCGTGCAGCGGGAGGACGGCGCGATCCCCTGGTTCAGGGGACACCACCTCGACCCGTGGGACCACACCGAGGCCGCGATGGCCCTGGACGCGGCGGGCGAGCACGACGCCGCCGAACGGGCCTACGCGTGGCTCGCGCGGCACCAGAACGACGACGGCTCCTGGTACGCGGCCTACGCCGACGGCGACTTCGCCGACGTCACCGACCGCGGCCGGGAGACCAACTTCGTCGCCTACGTGGCGGTCGGCGTCTGGCACCACTACCTGTCGACCGGCGACGACACCTTCCTCGACCGGATGTGGCCGGTCGTGCACGCCGCGATCGAGTACGTCCTGCGCCTCCAGCAGCCCGGCGGCCAGATCGGCTGGAAGGGCGAGGACGACGGCACGTCCACCACGGACGCGCTGCTGACCGGCTCGTCGTCCGTCCACCACGCGCTGCGGTGCGCGCTCGCCATCGCCGAACAACGCGAAGAGGCGCAGCCGGACTGGGAGTTGGCGGTGGGGGCGCTGCGGCACGCGATCCGCCGCCACCCCGAGCGGTTCCTCGACAAGGGCCGCTACTCGATGGACTGGTACTACCCCGTCCTCGGCGGCGCGTTGACCGGCGCCGAGGCCAAGTCCCGCCTGGAGGAGGGCTGGGACCGGTTCGTGGTGCCCGGCCTCGGCGTGCGGTGCGTCGTCCCCAACCCCTGGGTCACCGGCGGCGAGTCGGCCGAACTCGCCCTCACGCTCTGGGCGTTGGGCGAGTCCGATCGCGCGCTGCAGATACTCCAGTCCATCCAGCACCTGCGGGACCCGGACAGCGGGCTGTACTGGACGGGGTACGTCTACCAGGACCGGGCCGTGTGGCCCGAGGAACTCACCACCTGGACGGCGGGCTCCCTGCTCCTCGCGGTGGCGGCCCTGGGCGGCCACGAGGCGACCTGCACGATCTTCGAGGGAACCCACCTCCCTTCGGGCCTCGACCCGGACTGCTGCGGCTGACGCGCCGCGCGGCGGTTCAGGCGCGACGCGGCGCGTGGCCGGCGGTCCGGTCGTCAGTGGCGGTGCATGCGGTTTGGCGGTCCGGGCGTCGACGGCGGTGTGTGCGGTTGGCGGTCCGGTCGTCGATGGCGATGCGTGCGGTTGGCGGTCGGGCCCTCAGTGGCGGTGCATACGGTTGGCGATGGCGTGGCCGATGAAGAGGTAGACCACCGCCGCCAGGCCGTACCCCGCCACCACGCGCGCCCACGCCTCGTCGAAGGTGAACAGGTCGCGTGACCAGCCCGCCAGCCAGGCGGCCACATTGTGGACGAACTGCACCAGGTCGTTGGCCCGGTTGGCGTCCAGCAGATACATCAGGATCCACAGTCCGATGATGACGGCCATGACGTCCGCGACGACCGCGATGACCGTACCCGCGGAGTTGGAACCGCTCCGGTTTCGATAGGACATGGTGTTCGAATGGCCCCGGATTCCTCGTTGAAACCCGTAGGGCACAAGGGCCCGTCACTCGAACAGGTTCCCCCGGGTGGCGGAGCCGCGCGCCCCGGGTGACGGTGGCCGGGAGATCCGTCCGACGTCCCCCGGAGGACCCCGTGCCCATATCCCTGCGGCGCCTGCTCGTGGCGCTCACCCTCTGCTGCGCCCTGACAGCGGGCGCCACCGCCTGCGGCAGCGGCAGCGACGACGCCGTCTCCGCGGCCTCGACGCCCAGCGCCACCCACTCCGTCGACCGGCAGAAGCTCGCCAAGACGCGCTTCGTGGCGAACGCCGGTCTGGCCGCAGGTGCGACCTACCAGTGGATCGTGAAGCCCTGGAAGGCCGGCAAGTTCAAGAAGGGCGCCCACGGCAGGAAGCTCGCGCTGGTGAAGGCCGCGCTCGCCGGAGGGTTCGCGTACAACCGGCTCAAGGCCGCCCACCGCAACGCCGAGGGCGACCCGACGCTCTCCAAGGCGCTCGCCCCGCTCACGGCGGGTATCGACTCGCTTAAGGAGCTGCCGTCCAAGCTCCGCAAGGGCGACAACCCCGACGGGGTGGCGGGCGACTACAACGACATCATCAACAAGGTGAAGGACGCCGGGAAGAGCGCGGGCGCCGAGGTCAAGGACAAGGTGCCGTCGACGTCCCAGCTGACGAGCGGCTCCTAGTCCTCCTCGGCGTGACCGGCGTTCAACTCGGCCAGCACACGCAGCGTCTCGGGGTCCGGTGACAGGGCCAGCAGGTCCGTCACCGGGCCCTTGCGCCACGACTCCAGCCGTCCGGCGAGGCGTTGACGCGGGCCGACGAGGGAGATCTCGTCGGCGAAGTCGTCCGGGACCGCCCGCACGGCCTCCTCGCGCCGTCCGGCGAGGAACAACTCCTGAACCCGGCGGGCCTCTTGGGCGAACCCCATGCGGCCCATGAGGTCGGCGTGGAAGTTGCGGGCGGCGTGCCCCATGCCGCCGATGTAGAAGCCGAGCATGGCCTTCACCGGCAGCAGCCCCGCGGCGACGTCGTCGCAGACCTGGACGCGGGCCATCGGCGCCACGGTGAACCCGTCCGGGAGGGCGCCGGTCACCGCGGGCCCGTACACCTCCGGGCGGGACGGCGCCCAGTACAACGGCAGCCAGCCGTCGGCGATCCGCACCGTCTGGGCGACGTTCTTGGGGCCCTCGGCGCCGAGCAGCACCGGCAGTTCCGCGCGCAGCGGATGGGTGATCGGCTTCAGCGCCTTGCCCAGCCCCGTCCCGTCGCCGCCCCGGTGGGGGAGCTGATGGAACCGCCCGTCGAGCCGCACCGGCCCTTCCCTGCGCAGCACTTGGCGCACGACGTCGACGTACTCGCGGGTCGCGGTCAGCGGCGACGAGGGGAACGGGCGCCCGTACCACCCCTCCACGACCTGCGGCCCCGACAGCCCGAGCCCCAGCATGACGCGCCCGCCGGAGAGATGGTCGAGGGTGAGGGCGTGCATCGCGGTGGTGGTGGGGGAGCGGGCCGCCATCTGCGCGACGGCGGTGCCCAGCCGGATGGTCGAGGTGTGGGCGGCGATCCAGGTGAGCGGGGTGAAGGCGTCGGAGCCCCAGGACTCGGCGGTCCACACGGACCGGTACCCGAGCCGCTCGGCCTCCCGCGCCAGCTCGACGTCCCCGGCGGACGGCCCCCGCCCCCAGTACCCGAGCGCGACACCCAACCGCATCCGGCACCTCCTGACGGTCCGTCATATCGGGCCTGTGACTGTACGGCAGGGGCCGCGAGGGGTCCAGACGACCGGGAGGTGCGCGGGGAGGTGGGCGCCGTGCGAGGCGGCGGGCGTGGGCGGCACAACTCCGCGGCATCGTCGGGAGTCTGACGACGCAGGAATCCAGACAGGAATCCAGACCTGGGAAGAGCCGTCCGTCCGCCCGCGTTCCGACAGGGGTCCACTCCATGCCGACACACCCGTCCACCCGTCGCGCCTCCCGTGCCGTGGCGGCCGCTCTCGGCGCCGCTGGCCTGGTCGCGCTGGCCGCGGCGCCCGCCGTCTCCGCCGGTGATCCCGCGCCCGACCTGGTCGTCGGGGGCATCGGGCCGATGGACGGGCTGAAGCCGGGGAGCACCTTCGATCTGCCGGTCACCGTGGCGAACAAGGGCACCGCAGCCGCCGGGAAGGTCTGGATCCGCTACGCGGTCACCCGGGGACTCGACTTCGCGGAGGTCCCCACCAACTGCTTTGCGCAGTACGTGCGTTCCTACGACGAGATGCCGGAGCTGTGGACCGTGGTGTGCGGGTTCGACCAGGCGGTGGAGCCGGGCGTCGTCTACACGCCCGACCGGCCTCTCCCCGTCCGGGTGCTGGACCGTGCGCTCGACGACGAACTGCGCCTGCGCGTCCTGGAGTACGACCCGGGGGCGGACGAGAACGGCACCGCGCCGGTGGCGGGCACGGCGGCGCCGGTGAGGCTGGTCGAGAGACCGGGCGGGGCGCGGGGATCCGCGAGCGTCGTCCACCTGCCCGTGACCTCCGTCAACACGGCGGACTTCCGGGTGACGGGCGCGGAGCTGAAGGGCGCCGTCGGTGACACCGTCCCGATGAGCGTGGAGTTCGTCAACGCCGGACCCGCCTGGGTCATGGGCAGGCCGGACACCCCGTCCGTGAGCGTCACCGTCACGCCGCCCGCCGGGACCTCGGTCGTCAAGCCCGCCATGTTCTGCAAGGCCAAGGGCGAGGCCTACCGGTGCGGCATGCTCGCGGGCGCCCTCGACGAGGGAGGCAGGCAGGGATACACCTTCAAGCTGAAGATCGACAGGCGGGTCGCGCACGCCAGGGGCACCGTCGCGCTGAGCACCGAGGCACGGCCCTTCGACCCCCGCAAGGCCAACGACAGGGCGGACATCGTGCTGGAGGTCACCGGTGCGCAGCCCAGCGTCCCGCCCGGCGGATCGCCCGGTGGCGGTGACGGTCCCGCAGACGGGTCGCCGTCGACCGGCGGCGGGGCTGCCACGGCGAACGGCGGCGGCCACCTGGCCGAGACCGGAGCGCCGGCGCGGGGCGTCGCGGGGGTGGCCGCCGCCGCGCTGGTGACGGGTGCGGGCATCCTCGTCATGGCGCGTCGCCGGACCCGGAGCCACGTCTGACGACCGCCGGACGCGAGGGCTGAGACGGGCCTCGGGGCCGCTGGGCATGACCTCCGGCCGGGCGGGAAAAGACGGAGGGTCTGCGGCGGCCGGGGCGCGAGGCGAGCCCCACCTCTCACGCCAGGCCGGAGAGGACCGGCCCCCGGAACGGCCCACTCGCGCGGTGCGAAAACCTGTTGGCGACCGCTCGTGCCCCCTGCTACCTTCCGGGTGGCCGTGCGAGAGAACGAGGAGGTGGTAGCCGTGAACACTGTGTCGACACGGGTGCTCCCCTCCGGGGTCACGGCCGGGCGATAGGTCGTCCGGGAGCGCCGTTCCCAGCGCACTCCCGAAAGGCATGACCATGCGCTTCACCTCCGAACGACGCCTCGAAGACGGCGTCCTCGTCCGCGACTTCACCCTCGGCGAGATCCGCGGCACCCTGTGGACCCCCGCGTCCGCCGCACCGGCCCCGCTGATCCTGACGGCCCACAACAACGGCCTGCCCAGGCACGAACCCCGGCTGGTGGCCCGCGCCCGGCGCACCGCGGCGCACGGCTACACGGTGGCGAGCATCGACGCCGCGGGCTGCGGCGACCGCCCGCGCTCCGCGGCCGATGAACAGGCTCGCGCGGACCTCCGCCGGGCGATGCGGGCGGGCGAACCGGTCGACGACATCTTCGAGTCCTTCATCGCCCCCTTGGTGGAGAAGGCGACCCCGGAGTGGCGGACCACCCTGGACGCCCTCCTCGAACTCCCCGGGATCGACGGCCCGGTCGGCTACTCGGGCTGGACGGCGGTCGGCATCCACCTGGCGGCGACCGACCCGCGGGTCACCGCGGCGAGCCTCTTCACCGGGGGCTATGTGCCGTCGGCCCAGCGGGAGGAGGCGAGGAGCATCACGATCCCGCTCCTCCTCCTGCTCCAGTGGGACGACGAGGGCAACCCCCGCGACCGCGCCCTGACCCTCTTCGACACTTTCGAGAGCAAGGAGAAGACCCTGCACGCGAACACGGGCGGCCACACGGGCACACCATGGTTCGAGACGGAGGACGCGCTGCGCTTCTTCGACCGGCATCTGAAGAGGGGGTGAGTCGGGGGAGTACTTCGCTGTGGGCGTGGGCGACGATGCGTCTGCCGCCGCCCTCGCCCGCAACTAAAGCCAGTAAAGCGGCAGTTCTTGCGGGAAGACTTCGATGAATGGCGCAGCCGACGGTGACCTGGGCGGCCGTAGGAGCTCGGTCTCCCAGTCGTGGCTGTCGAACCGCTGTCTCACGCCGCCTGGCAGCAGTCGCCCTCGTTGCAGTCGCTGTGAGAACTCGCTCTGCACACCGGACTCCGCAAGGGCGAACTCCTCGGCCTGCGCTGGGAAGGCCCCGACCGGGGCTCAGCCGCCGTCCGCCGTACCTTGCGGCGCATCAGCACGGGCGGACTCACACCTTGCCTCACCCGCACCCTCACTACACTCCTCAGCAAGGCCGACCTTCGCCGCATCCGCTTCCACGACCTCCGGCACTCCACCGCCACCCTCCTCCTGGAACAGGGCGTCGAACTCGTCGTCATCAAGGAACTCCTCGGCCACGCCCACATAGGCGTCACCGCCACCGTCGACGCCCACGTCCGACTCCGCCTCCAGCGCGATGCCATCGACCTCCTCGGCCGCGCCCTCGACCACCCCTGACATACGTACAGCAACGGCGGCGGACCCCCATGTGTCCGCCGCCGTTGCCGTCAACTACTGCCGTCAAACGGCAAATCAGCCCCGCCGAGCGCAGCTCGCCGGGGCCTAGATTTGCGATCGCTAGCGTCACTCAGCGTGGCAGCTGAGACAACATCTGCGCGAGGCTGTCCGAGAACTCAGACATGTGCGATTCGGCGCTATATCTCACGGTGCAGGCGGCAGAGACCAGCTCCAGCGCTGAATAATCACCACTCGAAAGCATCCTCGCGCACATCCCTAGGGGGACTACCAAATCTGCTTGCGCACCATCCGATAGCGAATCGAGCATGTCGTCTTCCCCTGCGAGAACCAACTCCACGATCGAACTCAACACTCCCACCACCCTTGGAGCATCTACTCCATGGGCGAGCTCAATCATGTCTTCGTACTCGGCAAACCCGAATCGATTAACCTGGAGGTGCTCTCTGGCCACATCAACCACCTTCGAAACTGATTCCCTGATGCTGCAGCCTGGGCTGACAGACCAACGCACATGGACTGGCAGGCGTGCCGTGCGCGCCACCGGGCGGCGAGTTCAATCCCCGTACCTTTACCACTTCGAACGATCCCCCTCGGATCCCGGCCGCACCCTCGGCCGCCTCCGCCTGGATGAGGCACATCGTTTCAGCGCATCCCGCATGGTAGCGACCCCCCTCAGGCGTGAACTGCCGCACGAGAGAATCCACTTCTCCACCGGGAGCTGGCGTCAGGTCATGACCCGAGTGACCAAAATAGGTTCGCCCTGACGGTGATGTGTATTTCGCCGCAAAGAAAGGGCCATCAGTTTTATTGAAGCCAGCACGCAGGCTGTCGGCATAGTCGCCCAGGTTGCAGTTGTGAACTAGGACCGCCGCAGCCCCCGCCACCACATAGTACGTATGGACATCCCCAACCGTCAGGTTGTGAACAGCCGTCTCGTTGCTCGTCCAGCGTTTTACCGCCGTGATCTGGACCAGCGTGCCCGCGCTCGTGCGGAGCCACTGGCCCGGGGTCAGGGCTGTCGCCGGGAGCCACTTCCTGAGGGTCGGGACCCAGAAGGGGTGGCCGGCCGTCGCCGTCACGTGGGTCTTGGCGGTCGCGTCCTTCGCGGCGATCGTGACCCGCACCAGGTGCTTCAGGCCCTGGCCCTTGATCTCCGCGGTGACCGTCCGGGCGCGGGTCTCGCCCGAGATCGGGTCGGTCGCCTTCACCTTGTCGCCGGGCCTGACCTTCTCGATCGGCTTCGTGGAGCTGTCGGCCATCAGGACCCGGGTGCCCGGCACGAAGCTGTTGCAGGTGGCGCCCTCCGGGCTCTCCGCCCGGCCCGAACCGCCGCCTCCACTGGAGCCGCCGCTGTTGCGGGCGGAACCGCCGGAGTTGCCGCCCGGCTTGGTGCCGCTGCCCTTGGAGGCGCCGCCCCCGCCGGACGTCTTCTGGAGGGAGACCTTCGGGGCAGCCTTCGCCTGTGCCTGTTTCTGGACCGGGTTGCCGGTCTTCTTCTTCTCGGCCGCAGCCTTGTCGGCTATGCGTTTCGCCTGTTCGGCGGCTTTCTTCTTGGCTCTCTGGGCCGCCTCGCGTTTGGCCTTCTCGATCGCCGCCTTCTTCGCCCTGAGCGCCGCGGCCTCCGCCGCCTTCGCCGCCTTCAGGACCAGTTCGGCCGCCTTCTTCGCCGCGCTGAAGGACTCGATGGCCTTGATGGTGCGGTTGACGGCCTTCATGACCGACGGGATCTTCCCGAGCTTCGCCCAGGGGATCGCGCTGATGATGAGGCTTCCGCAGGACCACATGTCGCCGCCGAAGCACGCCATCGCGTCGTTGATGCCGATGAAGTCCTTCAGCGTCTCCCAGGCGACCGCCAGGATCACCGAGGTCAGCGACTTGCCCATGGTCGACTGGGCCTGGGCGACCTGCGCCGCCGACAGCCCCGCGCCCGCCAGCGCCGCCGCGCGTTCCGACGCCGTCAGGGAGATGGCCAGACCCGTGGGGTCGGACATCGTCACCGGGTTGTTGTGCGCGTAGGAGTAGCCGTTGGACTGGAGGACGTCGTTGAGGTCCACCACCGGGTCCGCGGACAGGAAGCGGCCGACCACCGGGTCGTAGAGGCGCGCACCGAGCTGCTGGTAGCCGGTGACGTCGTCACGGGTGGCGCCCAGGAAGCCGCGGTGGGACTGGAAGTTGGCGCCGACGGTGCCGGCCCCGCGTTGGTTGCCGAACGGGTCCTGCTTGCGGATCCGGACGGTGTTGGTGCTGTTGAGGGCGACCTCGGCGTACGTGCTGCCCTGGTGGTCCCCGGCCAGCGCCACCAACTGCTCGGCGCCCTCGCCGTTCGCGTACCGCATCACCGCGCCGCCCGGCGCCGTGTAGGTGCGCTGGGTGTTGATGAGGACCCCGCCCGGGGCGACCGTCACCTCGGTGTCACCGAGGTGGAGCGTGGCCCGCTTGCCCTGCAGGGTGAGCAGGCGGGCGCCGTCCGGGCCGTAGACGTACCGGGTCTCGTTCTGCGCGGACCACAGCTGTTCGGACTTGCCCGCCGCGCAGGTGGCCAGCACCGTGGGAGTCGAGTCCGCGGAGCCGGCGTCCTTGACCGCTACGCACAACCCCGAGGCGATGTGCGTGAGTTGGCCCGAGGTCGCGCGCCTGAACTCCTGAGCCGCCGAGCCGTCGCACTTCTGGATCTGGAGCGCGGAGCCCGCGGTGTTCGCGGCCGGGCGGACACACCAGGTGTCGTGGATGCCGAGCGTGCCCCGGTCCCGGTCGGTCTGGTCCGGGCTCGGGCTGAAGCGCCAGCTCTGTGCCGGTGAGGTGTTGCAGGCGTGCAACTGGACCGGCTGCCCGGCGGTCGAGAGCCCGCTCCTCAGATCGAGGCACTTGTCCGCAAGACCCACGTACGGCGTGCTGCCGCCCGTGCCCTGGCCGCTGATCCGCTCGACCTTGCCGTCGTAGGTCCAGGTCAGCTCCTGCTTGTCACCGTTCTCGACGGACGTGACGGACTTGGTCTCACCGGTGAGTTCGTAGAGGCGCTCCGCCTCGGCCTTCACCTGGGCGCCCTGGGGCGTGGTGTAGGTCCTGGACACCTTGGTGAGGGTGTGCGGCTGGCTGTTGTCGGCCTTGCCGTACGCGTAGCTGGTCGTCGCGTCCTTGGCGGTGGCGCCGGTGAGGTCCTTCTCGGTCAGCTTCTTGCGGTTGCCGGCCAGGTCGTACTCGTACTCCTGCCAGTAGCCCGAACCGTCCCTGCCCGCGGCCACGTTGAGCGAGCCGTCGGTCTTCTTCGGACCGGTGCAGGTGGTCTGGTCCTTGGCCGTCCAGGCCTTCCTGAGCTGGCCCATCGGGTCGTAGACGAAGCACTGGCGTTCGTCGATGCCGGTGGCGTGCTCCCGGATCGAGGTGACGTTGCCGGACGGGTCGTAGTCGTAGGACCGCTCGGAGACGAGGTTGCCGGTGACGATGTTCTGGTCGCCGGTCTGCTCCCGGTAGACGGCCTGGCTCTTCAGCTCACCGCTCGACTCGTCGTACCCGGCCTGCGTCCACACCCGGTAGGGCTGCGCGCCCAGCGTCGAGCGCAGGACCTGTCCGAAGGAGTCGTAGACGGTCTCGGAGCCGTACCAGTCCTTGCCCGAGATCGAGAGCGGCTTGCCGTACTCGTTGTAGCGGACCACCAGCTTCTCGGCGGCGAAGCGGCCCGCCTTGGGCAGCGTCGACTCCTGGAGCATGCCGGTGTCGGTGTACGCGTAGTCGTACGTGTACGACGTGTCCAGGCCCCAGGTGTCCTTGACGGACTGCGGCAGGGCCAGCGTCGTCGACGTCGGCTGGTAGTCCTTGGTGTAGCCGTCGACCTTCTGGGTGTACGCCTCCTTGCCGGTGTAGCGGGTCGCCGTGTACGGCATGCCCTTGCCGCCGGGCGCCTTGTCGTAGTCGTAGGCGGACAACAGGGTGCCGTCGGAGCCGCCGAGGCGCTGCTCGGTGGGGCGCGACAGGGCGTCGTAGCCGTTCCACAGGGTGGTGCCACGGGCGTCCGTGGTGGTCAGCGGCCGGTCGAGACGGTCGTAGGTGGTCCTCGTGGTGCCGGTGTCCGGGTCGGTCGAGGTCAGTTGCCGGCCCCGGTGGTCGTACGTCCAGGACCACGGGTGCGTCGTGTCGGTGGAGCTGGTCGCCTCCTTCAGACGGCCGTGCCTGTCGTACGTGTACGTCATCGAGGTGTGGCCGCCGGGCGCCTCGGGGTTGAAGGTGTCGACGCGGGAGGTGCGGCCCAGGCCGTCGGTGAAGACCTGGTAGGAGGAGGTGCCGGTGGGGTTGATCACCGTGGACCAGTCCTGGCCGTACTCGTAGCGGGTGGCCCGCTCGGGCACCGGCTTGGAGACGGTCTCCTTCGTCAGATCGTCGACGACCTTGAGGACGGGGGTCTCGGAGAGGACCCGGCCGAGCCCGTCGTAGGTGTAGCGGGTGATGTTCGGGACGGCGGTGTCGGCGAGCGGGGTGAACAGCTCGCCGAACGTCGCGTCGTGGGTGAGGTAGGCGTTGTTGGTCTGCCAGACCTCGCCCGAGGAGTTGTAGAGGGTGTCGGTGACCAGGTGCCCGCCGCCGTCGGCCTCCTCCTGAGTCTGCCGCTCCCGGCCGAGGCCGTCGTAGAGGGTGACGGAGGTTTCGACCCGGTTCTCGTGGCCGCGCGCCCGGGTGGTGATGAACGGCGGCTTGCGGTCGGGATTCTTGTCGTCGTAGGCCGGGATCGTGTAGACGGCCTCGAGGTCGGGGACGGCGGAGGCGGACGGGGTGCGGCCCGCCCCCCACGCCTCGGTGAGACGGCCCAGCGGGTCGAACCTGGCCTCGCTGACCTGGTTGTTGGCGTCGGTGGTCGTCAGCGTGGTCGAACGCCCCGGCTCCAGCTCCTGTTTCTGCGAGTGGCCGAGGGCATTGGTCTCGGTGACGGCGAAGACCTGCCCGGTGGGCGGTTCGTAGGAGATCGTGGACGGCTGGTTGTCGGGGTCGATCTGCCGGACCACCCGGCCGACCGGGTCGAACTCGCTGCGCCCGTTGCTCTGGTAGCCGGTGCCGGCTCCGTTCAGCGACCAGGTCTCGCTGGCCTCGCCGAGGGTGCCGGCGCCGAGCGCGGTGCCGTAGGACCGGCCGTCGTAGCCGGTGCGGACCGCGCCGCTCAGCGTGGACAGGTCGTCGAAGTCGGCCTTGGCGCAGGTGGTGGGGGAGACCAGGACCTGCTGGGAGAGGCCGATGAGGTGCTTGGCGGTCTGGTGGACGTACTCCAGCCTGGTGCAGGACTCGTCGTCGTCCTTGCCCGTGTCACCGAGCGACTCGACGAGGGTGGGCAGGCCGTACGTCGGCTCGTACGTGGTGCTGCTGCTGACGGTCCGGAGCTTGCTGGGGTCGTCACCGGTGCCGGAGGAGCGGGTGTACGCGACCTCCTCGGGCTCGGTGACCCGCCAGGCGCGCAACGGGCTGAGCCCGTCGTCGCGTTCGCGTCTGGCGAGTTCGGTGGCCTCGGGGACGGTGACGCTGCGGGAGAGCCAGTCGGTGTCGGCGTCGGAGGCGGAGCTGTAGCTCAGCTCCTCGGCTATCCGGCCCGCGAACGGCTCGCGGTCCTTGGCGATCTCGGCGCCGGTGATGTCCTTGACCGGGACGGTGTCGCCCATGCCGCGGAAGAACCGGGTGACGGACTTGGACCGCTTGCTGCCGATCGACGCCTCGTCGGTGCCGGTGATCACCGTGGTCTGCTCGAACCCGGCGAACTGCGAGTAGGTGCGGGTGGCCTTCTTGGTGAACTCCGCCTCGGCCAGCCGCCAGCCCGGGTTCTTGTAGGTGTACCCGGTCTGCGTCGCGAACGCCCCGTCGACGTTGGGGAGTTCCTCGATGCTCTGGACCACGTACTTGTGGAACCAGTCGATGTCCTCGACCTCGGGGTCCGGATGCCAATAAACCGGGTAGCAGAGCCGGGTGTTGGCCTTCAGCGCCGCGGTGTCCTTCTTGCCGGGCAGGCCGGTGCCCGACGCGCAGTCCCCGGTGGGCTGTCGATAGGTGACGACGGTCTCGCCGCCGTACTCGTTGATGACGCGGCCGATCCGCTGCCGGGAGAAGCCGGGCCGGTTGTCCCGCTTGACGCGGTTGGGCATGTCGTCGGCACTGGGTTCGAAACGGACGGCGTTCAGGGTGACCGAGGCGTCCGTGGAGCCCTTGCGCGCGTACCCGGTGCGCTGCACCGACTCCAGCCACAGGGCGGTGTTCGGCCCGCTGCGCAGGGTCGGGAAGCTGTGCTTGAGGGTGTACCGGTCCACCTGCTGGCGTGCGCTGGTGGTGGTGAGGCGCTGGGTGGAGGTGATGATGGTCGTGAGCCGCTTGCGTGTCCAGAAGGTCGGGCCCGCGTTCCAGCACTTCTTGTCGGACTGGCAGCGAAGGTCGGCCGGAGTGTCGTACCAGATGCGGTACTTGCCGGGATCCTTGTCCGCGAAGTTCTCGTCCGTGCAGGTCAGGGATCCTTCGGCCAGGCAGCGTTCGGTGACCTGGAAGGTGACGCGGGAGGTGGCGGGGGTGCCGAACAGGCCGCCCAGGGTGTTGCGCTGGCCGTAGTCGATGTGGTCGAGCCAGCCACCGCGGTCGTAGCTGACGGGCGCCTTGAAGTTGAAGTTGCGGGCGTAGTGGTTCTTCTCCTTCTTCCACCACAGGGACATGGCGTTGCCGTGGAGGTCCTCGACGTAGTCGAGACTCCAGCGCCAGCCCTGGGTGCACCAGGAGCCCGCCCAGTCACCGGCCTTGTAGCAGTCCTCGCCCGGATGGTTGCCGTAGACCGGGACGGTGAGGACGGAGTCGGTGACAGGGTCGCCCGAACTCCAGCCGGGGAGCTTGTGCTTGCCGAAGTGGTACCTGGTGCCGTCGCGGGTGGTGACGACCCAGTACTCGCCGTCCTTCGCGCCGTTGCCGGTCGACACGTCCTTGATCAGCTGGACCTTGGAGCCGTCGCCGTTGGCGGTCGTCCAGGTGCCGTTGGCCCACACGAGTTCGGTGGTGGTGCCGCCGAGGGAGAGGGTGGCGTTCTCCGAGCCCCAGCACAGGTCGGCGGTGCGGTGGGTGGCGTTGTTGGAGCCGGACTTCTTGGAGTCCTCACGGCAGTTGGCGTAGGTGCGGGTGATGGAGCCGGGTTCGTACTCCCAGCCGTCGCCGATCCAGGACGCCTGGTTGTTCGTCGAGGAGGTGCGGCCGTCCACCGACTGGGAGGAGTAGGTCAGGCCGACCTTCGGCGTCGGGCCGCCGGCCGCCTCGGGGACCTGGACCTGGTAGGCGTAGGTGAAGGCGCCCGAGGAGGAGCCCGCCGACCAGGAGCCGGAGGACAGCAGCGGGGCCGCGCCGAAGTCGCCGGCCGCGGAGGAGCCGGTGTCGAGGGCGCCGACCACCTGGGGCCCGGAGGCGTCGACGGCGGGGAGGGCGGCGGTGCGGACCGAGGCGCCGGACGGCTTCGCCCGGGTGTCCCCGGCGAGCAGTCCGGCGACCGGGACCGAGCCCGAGAGGATCGTGCGGGTGGCCGCCTTCTTCGCCGCCCGGGTGCGGGTGGGCGCCTCGGCGGCCGGCACCGACTCGACCGAACTGCTCAGCCGCTCCGGGTTCCTGGCGCTCTTGCCGGACATGGTGGTGGTGCCCTCGGCGGCGCAGTCACCCGTGTCGGGGGCGTCCAGGACGCAGTCGGGCAGCAGCATCAGGCCGAAGCGGTCGGCCGCCTGGGGGCCGTAGAGGTCGGCGAAGGCGGTGGTGTCGACGGCGAGCGCGACCTGCGCGGAGGGATCGGCGCCGGTCGGCGGGGTGACCCGCATGATCATGCCGGAGACGCCCGCGTCCTGGGAGGCGCCCGGCGCGGCCAGGTCGACCTTCCAGTCACCGGCGAGCGCGGCCGGGTCGGTGCCCTCGGGCACACCGACCGCGATCGGCAGGTCGTCCACCGGGACGGTGGTGCCGGGCGCCGTGCCGGTGGTCAGCGTCGCGACGCCGCTGTCCTCCTGCCAGGGCGTCACGGCGGTCGGCGTGTACGGGTCGACGGGAACCTCGGGCGCGGTGGTGAGGGTCTTGTCGGCCTCCTCGTCACCGTCGACCGCGGTGTTCTTGGGCAGTTCGGGCAGCTCGACGGTCCGGCTCATGCCTGGGCCGGGCAGCGCCCACGCGTCCGAGCCCAGGCTCGTCACGGTCAGCGTCGAGGACAGCAGAAGGACGGTCGTCACGCGGCCGAGGCGCCGACGCCGTCGTTGTGACTCCGTCAGGACGAGGCGTCTGCGCCCCAGCCATGACAGCGGACCTTGAGCACGCATACGCGTCGACTCCACCCAGGCGATGCAACAACAGAGATGGTCCGCACCTTCCGTCACGATCGCGATGGTGATCAAGACCCGGTAAACGGAGAGAAGAAGTCCCTTTGAGAGGTCCGTCACGCGATTTATCTGGTGAATCCGCTCGTGCGGTAGAAAAATGCCGGAAGTCACTGAAAATCAGTTCGCATGTGCACACAAGTGGAGGTCAAAAGCCGCATGATCGACATCCACGCGCTGTAGTCAAGGGGTGACCAAGCGATGATCACGAATTCATAAAATCCTCATGTGTGGACGGTCCGTGTGGGGCATGTGATGGTGTGCGCGCCCATGTCCTCACCCGCCTGGATCGCAGGGGAGTAGACCGCCGTGTCCGCGCCGCCCCGTTTTCTCAGTCCCTTCGTGCGCACGCGCACCCGGCTGACCCTCACGCTCGGCCTGGTCCTGGCCGCGCTGACTGCTTCGCTGCTGCCCTGGTGGCACGCCGACGACCCGTCAACTCCCGCCGCGCGCAAGGCGACCGAGGCCCGGAGAGCGGCCACGGAACCCCGCGACGCGTCCGCCGCCGCGGCCGAGGCCGGGCGCACCGGCAAGCAGGTGGTCGTCGACACGGAGACCACCGCCACCGTCATGACCTGGGCCGACCCCGACGGCACCCTGCGCACCCGGATGCACGCGCTGCCGCAGCGGGTGAAGAACGCCGAGGGCGCCTGGGTCAGGATCGACAACCGGCTGCGCCGCGAAGACGGCGTGGTGCGGCCCGCCGCCCCGGCCGTCCCGCTGGAGTTCTCGGCGGGCACGGCCGGGGCCCGCGCCTCCCGGGCGCAGGCGCGGCCTCAGTTGGCGACCGTCACCGAGACCGTGTTGGCGAAGACCGTCCTGCACGGCCACCACGTCGTCTACACCTGGCCCGGTGAGCTTCCCGCACCGGTGCTCGACGGACCGCGCGCCCTCTACTCGGAGGTGCTGCCCGGCGTCGACCTGTTGCTGGTGGCGCGGGAGGAGGGCGGCTTCGCCCAACTCCTCGTCGTCAAGGACCGGGAGGCCGCGCGCAACCCCGCGCTCACCACCATGACGTACGGACTGAAGTCCTCCACGGCGACCTTCCGGTACGACGAGAAGGCTGGCCGCGTACAGGTGCTGGACGACACCGGTGAGGAGGTCGGCTCGGTACCGACCCCGTTCGTCTGGGACTCCAGCGGCGTGGACCCCGAACTCCCCCCGGACGAGGAGCCGGCGACCTCGACCGGCACCCCCGGCGAGGTGCTCGGCCTGTCCGGGCTGAGCGGAGCCGAGCCCGGCGCCCGGCAGGCCCCGGCCCCGATGGGACTGGAGGGGGACGGGACGAGCGCCGCCCGCATCGAGGTGGCGGTCGGTGAGACCGGTCTGCTCGGCGACCCCGATGCGGTCTTCCCGGTCTTCGTCGACCCGTCGCTCAACCCCGGCTGGCAGGCATGGACCGTGGCCTACAAGCCGTACCCCAACACGAGCTTCTGGAACGGCACCAACTTCAGCTCGGGCACCTCGGACGCCCGCGTCGGACACGAGAACGACACCGGCGGCACGGCCCGCTCCTTCTGGCGGATGAACTACAGCAGCAGTCTGAAGGGCGCGAAGATCGAATCGGCGCGCTTCAAGGTGCTGAACAACCACTCCTGGTCGTGCACGAAGCGCGAGTTCCAGCTCTGGCAGACCGGCGCGATCTCCTCCGGCACCACCTGGAACAAACAGCCGAGCTGGTCGACCGAGGTCGCCAGGCAGTCGTTCGCGCACGGCTGGTCGTCGTCCGGTTGCCCCGACGACTACGAGGACTTCAACGTGAAGACCGCCGCGCAGAAGGGCGCGGACAGCGGCTGGTCGAACATCACCTTCGGGATGCGGGCGACCAGCGAGGGCGACACCCAGACCTGGCGGAAGTTCAGGGCGACCTCGGCGGTCCTCGAAGTCTCCTACAACCGGGCGCCCACCACGCCCACCGCCGTCTCCAGCGCTCCCGGCGGCACCTGCAACACCAGCACGGCGGGCGCCACCGTCGGCAAGGGCAACGTCGTCCTGTCGGCGAAGGCCACCGACCCCGACGGCAACCTCAAGGGACTGCGCTTCCGCTTCTGGAAGGCGGGCGACGCGACCCCGGCCGGCACCCTCGTCACCAGCCTGAGCGGCGGCAAGGCCACCCGGACCATCGCGTCCAGCAGCCTCGTCGACAAGGGGCTCTACTACTGGGACGTGCGCGCCGAGGACGGCAGCCTCACCTCCGCGTACTACCCGACCAGCGGCAACCGCTGCCGGCTCACCGTCGACGGCTCCGCACCGCCGCCGCCCACCGTGGAGAGCGACGACTTCCCCGAGGCCACCGACGACGGCATGACCTGGTCCGAGAAGCCGTTCGGCAAGACCGGCGCGGTCACCTTCAGGTCCGAGGGCGCCGCGAAGTTCCAGTACGCCGTGGACGGGAACGACTGGACGGACAGGGCGGCGACCGACGGCGCCGCCACCGTCACCGCGCTGAAGCCGCCGCACGCGGGCCCCAACATGCTGAACGTCTACGCCTTCGACGCGGTCGGCAACAAGAGCAAGGTCACCGACTACGCCTTCTACGTGCCGCCGCAGAAGGCCGCCGACGGACCCGGCGACACCAACGGCGACGACCTGCCCGATCTGATCGTCGTGGACGCGAGCGGCAAGCTGATCAACTGCGCGGGCAGCGTCGAGGGCGAACTCAACGCTTGCCTGGACGCCGCGTACTCCACCCGCGGCACACTGAAAACGGCCGAGCACTGGTACGACCCGGCCACCAAGAAGTCCGCCCTGATCACCCACTACGGGGACGCCTACCCGGGCGACGGTGTGACCGACCTGTTCGCGGTCTCCCCGGACGGCGCCTTCTGGCTCTACCCGGGCGACGGCTACGGCAGCTTCGACGTGGACCGGCGCCTGAAGGTGCTGCTGCCCGCGAACGCGCCCGCCCCCTCCACCTGGACCCAGATCAAGGCCGTCGGCGACATCACCGGTGACGGCCTGCCCGACCTGGTGCTGCGCGCGGGCCCCGCCTTCTGGACGCTGTCGGGCTACACCGGCGGAGCGTTCCGGTCCGCGACCGTCATGAACAGTGACGCCTGGGCCCGCCGGGACATCGTCAACGTCGCGGACATCAACGGGGACAAGACCCCCGACCTGCTCTGGCGCAACCTCGACAACGGCAACGTGTACGTCAGACACGGCAAGCCCGGCTCCGCCGCGGGCAGCGTCGACCTGGACTCCCTGAAACTGGCGTCCGGTTCACTGAACGGCGACGTCGCCTACGGCACCGCCTGGACCGAGGCCGCCATCAGCACGGCGCTCGGCATCCCGGACGTCAACAAGGACGGCGTCCCCGATATCTGGGCCCGTGCCGGGGCCGACGGGACCATGCGGATCTACCACCCGTCGAGGACCAACACCAACGCGCCCGTCAAGACCGTGCTCACCCAGGACTGGCGCACCGTGAAGGCACTCGGCTGAGCCGAACTCCCCGGCCCCCAAGGCTGGTTCGGACGTGACACGGCAGTGGCCCCCGCCCTGAGAGGGAGGGGGCCACTGCCGTGTGCGAGTGGACGGCGTCAGCCGCGCTGGATGCCCGACGTGTCCTGGAGGACGCCCCGGCGGCCGTCCTGGGTCTGGGCGACCAGGTTCTGGCCGCGCTGCTCCACCGCCAGGTACCAGGTGCCCGGGGCCAGTTCGGCGATCTGCGAGGACGCGTTGTCCTCGGCGAAGAGCGGACGGGTCACCGGCACGGCGAACCAGAACGGCGAGAAGTCCCCGGCGGGCTGCGGCGCCTGGCCCTGCGGCTGCGGCGCGGTCTGCGGCTGGGCACCGGCGTAGGGCTGGCCCGGCTGCTGCTGACCGCCGTACGGCTGCTGCGGGGCGCCCGGGTAGCCGTAACCGGCGGGCGGCTGCGCACCGTAGGGCTGCGGCGCGGCCGGACCCTGCGCGGGCACCAGGCCGACCCGGAGCGCGGGCACCAGCGGCGTCGCCACGGCGGCACCGGCCAGCACCAGGGCGGCGAAGAAGCCGAGGATCACGCCCGCGCCGGAGTTGTGGTCGATGAGCGTCCACAGGAGCACCCAGGCCGTGGAGACGGTCACGCCGACGGCGACGGTGCCCAGGTCGAGACCGGCCACCTTGAGGGGCTGCGGCAGCGACCGCGCGACCACGACGACCGCACCCCCGATGACACCGGCCAAGTAGACACCGATACCGAGCCCGAGGTTGTCCCACGCGTTCGGGAGGTCGACGCCGTTGCAGTAACTGCCGCTGCAACTTGCCAGATCGAGGAAGGACGCGATGAACAGCACGACCGCTGCCCCGATCACCACGCCGTCGCCTCGAGTGAGGGAGCGGATATTCACTTCAGGTCCTTCGTAGGTCGTCTCGTCGTCGGTAGACACTATCGTCCCACCGGTCCGGGTGTCCGCCGGGTTCCGCGCTCTGATCACGAACCGTGCAGGAAACTCACGATTCCCTCAGAGATGCCCCGCGCGGCCTTCTGCCGCCACCCGGAACTGGTGAGGAGTGCCGCGTCCTTGCTATCGCGCATGTTGCCGCACTCGATGAACACCTTGGGAACCGTTGACAGATTGAGACCGCCCAGGTCCTCACGCGTGACGAGCCCGGTGCCGTCGCCGACGTAGTTGGCGGGCGCGCTGCCCGTGACCCGGACGAAGGTGCCCGCGATCCGCTCGCCGAGGTCGGTGGAGGCGGTGAGGATCGGGCGGGTGTCCGCGGCGCCGGAGTGCACCGACGCCGGGAGGATGACGTGGAAGCCGCGGTCGCCGACCGGGGCGCCGTCCGCGTGGATGGAGATCGCCGCGTCGGCGTGCGCCTCGTTGCCGATCCGCGCGCGCTCGTCCACGCACGGCCCCCACGGGCGGTCGCCGTCCTGGGTGAAGCGGACCGTGGCGCCCTGCTCCTCCAGCAGCGTGCGCAGCCGCCGCGCGACGTCCAGGGTGAACCGCGCCTCCGCGTACCCGTCGTCGGTGGAGGTGCCGGTGGTGTCGCACTCCTTCCAGTTGGTGCCGATGTCCACCTTGCGGTTGATCTCGGCCGTGTGCTGGAAGTTGTCGGGGTTGTGGCCCGGGTCGACGACGACGACCTTGCCGCGGAGCGGACCGTCGGCGGGGCCCGCCGTGGCGCCCCCGGGCTTCTTGGCGTCGTCGCCCGCGGCGGTCGTGGAGGCGGCGGTGGGGGCGGAGCCGGTGGGCGCCGGGGCGCCGGCGGTCGACGACGACGGCTCGGCCGCCCCGTCCGGTCCGCCGGGGGCGCCCACCGCCTGGTACACGAGCCAGCCGACCAGGGCGCCGGGCACCAGCGCGGCGAGCGCGACGGTCCGGGCGCGGGGGCGACGGCGGCGGGTCTTGGAGGGATCGAGGTCCGGGCCGGGGTAGGACACGTCTGCGACTCTAACCGCGCCCCCGGTCCGCCGCCCGCGTTCGCCGCAGGACGCGCAGCGAGTCGGTGGCCGACACCTCCTCGAACGCCCCGGACGCCAGGGCCCGCAGATAGACGCGGTACGGGGCCTGGCCGGTGAACTCGTCCTCGGGCTCGGGGAAGACGTCGTGGATGAGCAGCAGACCGCCCGGCGCCAGATGGGGCACCCAGCCCTCGTAGTCGGCGCCCGCGTGCTCGTCGGTGTGGCCGCCGTCGACGAAGACGAGGCCGAGCGGGGTGTTCCACAGCGCCGCGACCTGCGGCGAACGGCCGACCAGCGCGACCACGTGCTCCTCCAGACCGGCCCGGTGCAGGGTCCGGCGGAAGGCCGGCAGGGTGTCCATCACGCCCAGCTCCGGGTCGACCGTCCCCGGGTCGTGGTAGTCCCAGCCGGGCTGCTGCTCCTCGCTGCCCCGGTGGTGGTCGACCGTCACCGCGGTGACCCCGGACCGCCGGGCCGCGTCCGCGAGCAGGAGCGTGGAGCGCCCGCAGTAGGTGCCGACCTCCAGGAGCGGCAGGCCCAGCCGCCCGGCCTCGACGGCCGCCGCGTACAGCGCGAGCCCCTCGTCGAGGGGCATGAAGCCCTTGGCCGCCTCGAACGCGGCGAGGAGGTCCGGCGGGGGTGCCGCGGTCATGGTGCTGCCTCTCGGGACGGGGTCGCAACGCTGCTCCCGCACCATGCTGCCGCACCCCCTGACCCCCGTTGGACAGGGGGTGCGGACCGGGCCCGCGCACGGCGCGTCCCCGGCGGTGGATCCAGGATGCGGCAGGCCGGACGGGGTGTCGTCAGCAGCGAGTGGCGGATGACTTGGCATTCCGTGCACCTGCCACCGCCCCCCGGCCCCGGCATCCGTCGTCCTACGGGAACTCCCCGCCCGGTCGCCGCGTTCGTGCGCCGCGGGTCCGGACGGGGAGTTCGTGTGCGTCGGTGAGGTGAGGTGACGGGAGCCTCCCCGCCACCTCCCGGGGTCAGTGGGTCGGGGTGGGGGTCGTGGCGGGGAGGGGCAGGTCCACGTCCACCGGGCGCTCGTCGCCCGCGTGGGTCGCCGACGAGGCGAGCGGGCCGTGGCCCAGGGCGCGGGCCGCGAGGACGTACGCGCCCTCGGCCGGCACCAGCAGGCGGTAGGAGCCGTCCTCGGAGGAGAGGGTGGCGCCCGCCTGCCGGCCGCGGTGGTCGATCAGGGTCACCTTGGCGCGGGCGACGGGGGCGCCGTCCGCGGCCAGCACCCGGCCGCGGAAGCCGCCGAGCGCCTCCTCGGCGCGCCTCAGGTTGGCGTCCTCCTCGCTGCTGGCGCGCAGCTGGGTGTGGCCCGCGGGGCGGCGGCCCGGCAGGAACAGGGCCATCAGCAGGCCGACCGCCACCGCGCAGGTCGCGATCAGGAAGGAGACCCGGAAGCCGTGCATGGTCGGGATCGCGACGCCCCCGGCGTGGTGCGCGGTGTTGGCCAGCACCATGCCGATGACGGCGCTCGACACCGAGGTGCCGATGGACCGCATCAGGGTGTTGAGGCCGTTGGCCGCACCGGTCTCGGAGGCCGGGACGGCACCGATGATCAGGGCGGGGAGCGAGGAGTAGGCGAGGCCGATGCCCGCGCCCAGGACGACGGCGATGACCAGGCTCTGCCAGGCCGCGCTCATCAGGCCGAGACCGGCGCCGTACCCGATCCCGATGATCACCATGCCGATGATCAGGGTGACCTTGGGGCCGTACTTCGCGGAGAGCCGGGCGTAGACGGGCGCCGTGACCATCATCGTCAGGCCGAGCGGCGCGACCAGCAGACCGGCGGAGACCATCGACTGGCCGAGCCCGTAGCCGGTGGAGCGCGGGAGCTGGAGGAGCTGCGGCAGGACGAGGGAGACGACGTAGAAGGAGACGCCGACCATGATCGAGGCGAGGTTGGTGAAGAGGACCGCGGGGCGGGCGGTGGTGCGCAGGTCGACCAGCGGGGCCTTCAGCCGCAGCTCCATCACGCCCCAGAGCAGCAGGACGACGGCGGCGGCGGCGAACAGGCCGAGCGTGGTGCCGGAGGTCCAGCCCCAGTCGCTGCCCTTGGTGATCGGCAGCAGGAAGAGGACCAGGCCGACGGAGAGCCCGATCGCGCCGAGCACGTCGAAGGTGCCCTCGGCGCGCATCGGGGACTCCGGCACGACGAGCAGGGTGAGGACGATGGACAGGACGCCGAGCCCGGCGGCGCCGTAGAACAGGGCGTGCCAGTCGGCGTGCTGCGCGACCAGGGCCGCGAGGGGCAGCGCGAGGCCGCCGCCGACGCCGATCGAGGAGCTCATCAGGGCCATCGCCGAGCCGAGCTTCTCGCGCGGCAGCATGTCGCGCATCAGGCCGATGCCGAGGGGTATCGCGCCCATGGCGAAGCCCTGGAGGCTGCGGCCGACGATCATCAGGAGGAGCTGGCTGGTGACGGCGCTGACCAGCGCGCCGACGACCATCACGGCGAGGCTGAGGATGAGCATGCGCCGCTTGCCGAACAGGTCGCCGAGGCGGCCCATGATCGGGGTGGCGACGGCGCCCGAGAGCAGGGTCGAGGTCAGGACCCAGGTCGCGTTGCTGGGCGCGGTGTCCAGCAGTTGCGGCAGGTCCTTGATGACCGGGACGAGCAGGGTCTGCATCACCGCGACAACGATGCCCGCGAAGGCGAGCACCGGGACCACGGCCCCGCTGGCTGCCCGGGCGGGCTGTTCGTTGGTCGTGTGGGACATGGGTGGAGGCCTCCAGTGGGGATGAGTACCGGCTAAACCTCGTATGCATGGGCAACTATTCCGTTGCTTCGGGCCCCTAATGGATTCTTGACCGCCTCATGAAGAACTGATGTTCCGTCAGTCCGGGCGCGAGCCCTGGCCTCTGGATAGAACGTGTTCTACTCTTCCGCGCCATGAAGGCATATGTGGCCGGGGTCGGGATGACCAGGTTCGAGAAGCCCGAGACCCGGGACTGGCAGTACTGGGACATGGCCAGGGAAGCGGGGAGCGCGGCGCTCGCGGACGCCGGGATCGACTACACGTCGGTGGAACAGGTTCCCGTCGGCTACTGCTTCCAGCCCTCCACCGCCGGACAGCGCGCCGTCTATGAGCTGGGTCTCACCGGGGTCCCCGTCTACAACGTGAACAACAACTGCGCCACCGGTGCCACCGCGCTGACGCTGGCCCGGCAGCTCGTCGAGGGCGGGGCCGCCGACTGCGTCCTCGCGCTCGGCTTCGAGAAGATGAAGCGGGGCTCCCTCGGCGGCGGCGCCGACGGCGGCGACTTCGCCACCTCGCCGGTCGCCAGGCACTACGGGATCATGGCCGCCCGGCACGGCTTCGAGGCCACCCCGCCCACCGCGCAGATCTTCGGCGACGCGGCCCGCGAGCACATGGCGCGGTACGGCACCACCGAGGCGCAGCTCGCCGCCGTCGCCGCCAAGAACCACCGGCACTCGGCGCAGAACCCGAACGCGCAGTTCCGGGACGTGTACGAGGTCGCCGAGGTGCTCGCCGCCCCGACCGTCCACCGGCCGCTCACCCGGCTCCAGTGCTCGCCCACCTCGGACGGCGCCGCCGCCGCGGTCGTCGTCTCCCGGCGGTTCGCGCGCCGCACCGGGCTCACCGGGCTGGTCGAGATCGCCGGGCAGGCGATGACCACCGACACCGGGGAGTCCTTCGCCTCCGGCTCCTGCGTCGACGTCGTCGGACAGCCGATGTCACGGGAGGCCGCCCGGCAGGCGTACGAGGCGGCCGGGCTCGGCATCGGGGACGTGGACGTCGTCGAACTCCACGACTGCTTCTCCGTCAACGAACTGCTCACCTACGAGGCGCTGGGCATGTGCGGCGCGGGGGAGTCGGGCAGGCTCGCCGAGTCCGGGGCGACGACGTACGGCGGGCGGTGGGTGGTCAACCCGTCCGGCGGGCTGATCTCCAAGGGGCACCCGCTGGGCGCGACCGGCCTCGCGCAGATCGCCGAACTGACCTGGCAGCTGCGCGGCCGGGCGGGAGGACGGCAGGTACCGGGCGCGCGGGTGGGCCTCGCGCACAACATCGGCCTGGGCGGAGCGGCGGTGGTGACCCTGCTCAGACGGGCGTAGACGGCGGGTCGCGGCGGCGGGCGGGGACGGCGGGGGCGTAGGCGGCGGGTGTGGACGGCGGGCCTCGGCGGTGGGCGTAGGCGGCCGGTCTTGGCGGCGGGCGTAGGCGGCCGGTCTCGACCGCGGGCCTCTACGGCGGGCTTTCGGCGGCGGGTCTCGACGGTGGATCCCGACCGGGGGCTTCTGCCGCGGGCCTCGGCGGCGGTGGGAGCATGGCCGTCATGCTCGAAGCCGCTGACGTCACCCGCCGCCCACCCACCCGCACCGCACCCCCTACCTGGCTCGTCGTCGCGCTCGCCTGCGCGGGCCAGTTCCTCGTCGTCCTGGACGTCTCCGTCGTCAACGTGGCGCTGCCGTCGATGCGCGCCGACCTCGGTCTGGACGCCCAGGGACTCCAGTGGGTGGTGAACGGCTACGCCATCGCCTTCGCGGGATTCATGCTGCTCGGCGGCCGGGCGGGCGACCTCTACGGCCGCAAGCGGATGTTCCTCGTCGGGCTCGCCCTGTTCACGCTGGCCTCGCTGGGCGGCGGCCTCGCCCAGCAGGGCCCCGAACTGCTCGTCGCACGGGCCGCGCAGGGGCTCGGTGCCGCGGTCCTCGCGCCCTCGACGCTCACGCTCCTCACGGCCGCCGTCCCGGAGGGCGCCGCGCGGGCGCGGGCCATAGCCACCTGGACCGCGGTCGGCGCGGGCGGCGGCGCGGCCGGTGGACTCGTCGGCGGACTGCTGGTCGACGCCCTGTCCTGGCGCTGGGTCCTGCTCATCAACGTGCCCGTCGGCGCCGTGGTGCTGGTCTGCTCGCTGCGCTGGCTGCCGGAGAGCCGCAACGGGGGCGGCCGCCGCCTCGACCTGCCGGGCGCCGTCCTGGTCACCGCCGGACTCGCCACCCTCGCCTACGGCATCTCGCAGACCGAGGCGGCGGGCTGGACGGCGGCGGCCACCCTGCTGCCGCTGGCCGCCGGGCTCGCCCTGATCGGCCTCTTCCTGCTGGTCGAGGCCCGTTCGGCGGCCCCGCTGATGCCGCTGGGGCTCTTCCGGGCGCGGGCGGTGTCCTCGGCCAACGCGGCCATGTTCCTCAACGGCTCCGCGATGTTCTGCATGTGGTACTTCATGACCCTGTACGCGCAGAACGTCCTCGGCTACAGCCCGCTGGAGGCCGGTCTCGCGCTGATACCCAGCTCGCTCGCCGTGCTGCTCGGCTCCAAGTCGGCGCCCCGCTTCCTGCCCCGGTTCGGCGCCCGCGCGGTCGCGGTGACCGGCACGCTGATCGCGGCGGGCGGGTTCGCCTGGCAGTCGGCGATGACCCCGCGCGGCGACTACCTCACCGAGATCATGTTCCCCGGGATCCTGATGATGCTGGGCGCGGGGCTGACGGCGACCCCGCTCGCCGCGCTGGCCACCTCGGGCGCGGCACCCGGAGAGGCCGGGCTGGTCTCCGGGCTCGTCAACACCTCGCGCACGATGGGGGGTTCGCTCGGGCTCGCGGTGATGTCGACGATCGCGGCGGCCCGCACCGGGTCCGCCACCACCGGCCAGGCACTGACGGAGGGGTACGCGCTGGTGTTCCGGACCGGCGCGGGGGTGCTGCTGGCCGGGGTGGTGCTGATGACGCTGTGGCTGCCACGCCGACCGGCATCGGTCTGACGGCATCGGTCTGACGGCGCCGGTTCGGCGGGACCGGGCTGTCGGCGTCTGTCTGACGGTGCCGGTTCGGCGGGACCGGGCTGTCGGCGTCTGCCTGACGGTGCGGGTCTGTCGGCGTCGGCCTGTCGGTGTCGGCCCGACGGTGACGGTTCGGCGGTGCGGGTCTGATGTCTGGGGGCCCGGGGCCGTCCGCGGGTCACAGCCAGCCGCGGGTGCGGGCCTCGCTCAGGGCCTCCGTGCGGTTGCGGGTGCCCGTCTTGCCGATCGCCGCCGACAGGTAGTTGCGGACCGTCGACTCGGAGAGGTGCAGCCGCGCCGCGACGTCCGCGACCGTCGCGCCGTCCGCCGACGCGGCGAGGACGTCCCGTTCGCGGGGCGTGAGCGGATCGGGGCCCGCGGCGAGCGCGGCGGCGGCCAGCGCCGGGTCGATCACCGTCTCCCCGGTCAGGACCCGGCGGATCGCGGCCGCCAGCTCCTCCACCGGGCCGTCCTTCACCAGGAAACCGGCGGCCCCGGCCTCCATCGCCCGGCGCAGGTACCCGGGGCGGCCGAAGGTGGTGAGGATCAGCACCCGGCACTCCGGGACCTCGTCGCGCAGCAGCGCCGCCGCGTCCAGGCCGCTCAGGCCGGGCAGTTCGATGTCCAGCAGGGCGACGTCAGGACGGTGGGTGAGCGCCGCGTCCACGATGGTGTCACCCCGGCCGAGCCGGGCCACGACCTCGATGTCCGGTTCCATGCCGAGCAGCAGGGCGAGCGCGCCCCGCATCATTCCCTGGTCCTCGGCGAGCAGGACCCGCACGTTCCCCCTCGGCCGGTGCTCCCGCGGCATCTCGTTCACGTCATCAGGGTAGGCCGCGTCCGGCGCCGGGACCGCGTCACTTCCCGCGCGGACGACGTCAGTCGAGGGGGCCGCCCGCCCCGGGCTCCCCGGCCGTCCCGGGCTCCCCGGCCGTCCCGGACCCCGGGGTGTCGCCGCTCTCCAGCGGAAGTTCGGCGACGACGGTGAAACCGCCGCCCGGCGCCGGGCCCGCCGTCAGCGAACCGCCCGCCGCCGCGAGCCGCTCGGAGAGCCCCTTGAGACCGGTGCCGCCGGACGAGCGGGGCCTCCCCGGCGTCTCGGACGCGGTGGGCGTGCCAGACGGTGCGGGTGATGCAGGTGATGCGAATGATCCGGACGTATCGGACGTGCTGGGTGTGTCGGGGGATCCGGGTGTGCCGGGGGATGCGGCGGGTGCCGGGCCCGGTCCGTCGTCCGTGACGGTGAGCCGGACCCGTTCGGCCCGCCCGGTCAGGGCGATCGCGCAGCGCGCTGCCCGGCTGTGCCTGACCACGTTGGTGACGGCCTCCCGCACCACCCAGCCGAGCAGCGCCTCGGACTGCGGGGAGAGCGGCTCGCCCGAGCGGGTCACCTCCGGCTCCACCCCGGCGGCGCGCAGCGCGGAACAGGCCGAGTCCAGCTCCGTCGCGAGACTGCCCTCCCGGTACCCGGTGACGGCCTCGCGGATCTCGGTGAGCGCCTGCCTGCCCACCGACTCGATGTCCGTGATCTGGGCGAGGGCCGCGTCCAGGTCGCGCGGGGCGAGCCGCCTGGCCGCCTCCGACTTCACCACGATCACCGACATGGTGTGCCCGAGCAGGTCGTGCAGATCGCGCGAGAACCGCATCCGCTCCTTCTCCACCGCCTGCCTGGCCAGCTTCTCGCGGGCCGCGTGCAGTTCGCGGACGGCCTCGGAGAGGGAGAGGATCGCCGCCGTCACCATCGTCGAGAGGAACGTGCCGTAGGCGATGTTCACCGCGTCCCAGCCCGCCCGGTACGCCGAGACCACCGCCGCGAGCGCGGTCAGCGCGAGGCCGACGCGCCCCAGGTTCGGGCCGCGCAGGACCGCGCCGGTGGCGAGCCCGAGCAGCGGGAAGAAGTACAGCCAGCTTCCCCCGTAGCCGATCGCCAGGGCGCAGGTGACCAGGCCCATCACCAGCAGGCACCACCGGGTCGACGGCGCCTCGCGCCGCCTGCGGTCGAAGGCGCGGAAGGCCACGGAGACGTAGAGCGAGTTGAAGACCAGCAGGCCGATGGCGCCGACCCACGGGTTCGGGGTCTTGCCCTGCCACAGGTTGGAGAAGGCGCCCAGCCCCATCAGCAGCCACGGCAGCAGCGAGAACGCGGTCGGCGGCGGCCCCGGGTCGACCTGCTCCCCGGTGGTCCGCGCCCGCTTGCGCGCCGCGCGGAAGGCCCGCATGTCGGCCCGCATGGCCGCCCGCCGCGCGGACCGCTCCGCGCGCCCCCGGGCCAGCCCGGCGCCGATTCCCCGGGCCAGCCGTGCGGCGAGTCCCAGGGCCGTGCGGTCGGTGCCTTCCCGGGCCCGGCGGTCGGTGCGTCCTCGGGTGCTCGGCATGTCCTCGCTCCGTTCGTGCGGTCCTGCGGGACCCGCGGGGGCCACCACCATCGCACCGGCCGCCGCACACCGGCCGGACGCCTCTCCCGGGTCGTTCTGTCCTGCCGTCGACGCTACGGAACAGGGCGCCCGGCGCGGCAGATGCGGATGTACGGACCCGGCCGGGACAAATGTCACGGGCCCCGCGCTCCGGCCCCCGACCCCCGCCCGGCGCACCGGCCGTCCGGCCGTGTCCGGCCACCCGAACGGGAGCTGACGGTGCGTCAGCAGCCTTCACAAGTGGGGAGCGCTCGGCTATACAGGGGGCGCCGGACTGGAACGCGTTCTAGGTCGGCCCGTGGCGACCTCGGTGCGACCGACGGTGCGGACGGCCGCGCCGAGGTCTTCAAGCGTCCGACCACCGTGAGTGTCAGGAGCCGTATGCCCATCGACGCAGCGAAGGCCCTCGCCGCCGAACCCCGGACCGGCGAGATCGCCTGGACCCGCAAGGACGTCCTGCTGTACCACCTCGGCCTCGGCGCCGGGACGCCCGCGACCGACCCCGGCGAACTCCGCTACACCCTGGAGTCCCGGCTGCACGTCCTGCCGAGCTTCGCCACCGTCGCGGGCAGCGGCTCGCCCGGGGTGATCAGCGGCCTCTCCATGCCGGGCGTCGACGTCGACCTCGCCCGTGTCCTGCACGGCGGTCAGAGTCTCACCCTGCACCGCCCGATCCCGGTCGAGGGTGCCGCCACCGCCACCGGCCGGATCGCCGCCGTCCACGACAAGGGGAAGGCGGCCGTCCTCGTCATGCGCACCGAAGTCGCCGACGAGCAGGGCCCGTTGTGGACCAACGACGCCCAGATCTTCGTCCGCGGCGAGGGCGGCTGGGGCGGCGACCGCGGCCCGGCCACCCGGCTCGCCCCGCCCGGCGGACCGCCCGACCGCACCGTGGAGCGCACCGTGCGCGAGGACCAGGCGCTGCTCTACCGTCTGTCGGGCGACTGGAACCCGCTGCACGCCGACCCCGACTTCGCGAAGCGCGCCGGTTTCGACCGGCCCATCCTGCACGGGCTGTGCACCTACGGCATGACCCTCAAGGCGGTCGTCGACACCCTGCTGGACGGCGATCCGTCCCGGGTGCGCTCCTACGCCACCCGGTTCGCCGGGGTGGTCGTGCCGGGCGAGACGCTGCGCATCCGCATGTGGCGGCCGGACGGCGGCACGGTCCGGGTGGAGGTCGGCGCGGCGGACCGTGACGACGCGCCCGTCCTCGCCGACACCGTCGTCACACACACCTGACCCGACTCGACCAGACCGGACTCAACCCGATTCAAACTGATTCAACCCGATTCGACCTTGCTCGACCCGACCCGAGCGGGCGGGCGGGCGCGACCGGGCCGGTCCCGGGGACGGACGCACCGCACCGCACCGAGCAGAGCAGCACGACCGGACGGACCGAGCAGAGCAGCACGACCGGACGGACCGGGTGGATCAGACCGCTCGGCCCGGCCGATGTGACCCAGTGGGCAGTTGAGGGGAGCCGCAGCATGCGCGCAGCCGTACTGCACGAGATCGGCCAGGACAAGCTGGAGATCCTCGACGACGTCGAGGCGGTGGGCTTCGGGCCCGGCCGGGTCAGGATCCGGATCAGGGCCACCGGCCTGTGCCACTCGGACCTGTCGGCGATGAGCGGGGTGCTGCCCCAGCCCGCGCCGTTCGTGCCGGGCCACGAGGGCGCGGGCGAGGTCGTCGAAGTGGGGGAGAACGTCCGCCACTTGAAGGCGGGGGACCGGGTGGTCGTCTGCTGGCTGCCCGCCTGCGGCGCCTGCGCGGCCTGCAAACGCGGCCAGACCCAGCTCTGCCTGGCCGGGTTCATGAACGCGGGCACCCCCAACTTCAAGCGGGCGGGCCAGGACGTCTTCGGCTTCGCGGGCACCGGCACCTTCACCGAGGAGGTCGTCGTCGACGCGGGCTGCGCGGTGCCGATCCCCGACGACGTGCCCTTCGACATCGCCGCGCTGATCGGCTGCGGTGTCACCACCGGACTCGGGGCCGCCCTCAACACCGCGGACCTGACGGCCGGTTCGTCGGTCGCCGTGATCGGCTGCGGAGGCGTCGGGATCTCCACCGTGCAGGGCGCGCGGCTGCGGGGCGCCGCCGAGATCGTCGCCGTCGACCCGGTGGAGGCCCGCCGGGAGGCCGCGCTCAGGTTCGGCGCCACCCGGGCCGTCGCCCCCGAGGAACTGGCCGACGCCAAGCAGCAGGTCACCGCGGGGGAGGGGTTCGACTACGTCTTCGAGGTCGTCGGCCGCTCCGCCACCGCCCGCACGGCCTACGAGAACACCCGGCGCGGCGGCACCCTCGTCGTCGTCGGCGCGGGCGCCCTCGACGACCATCTGCGGCTCAGCATGTTCGAGCTGTTCTTCGACGAGAAGCGCATCCTGCCGTCCCTGTACGGCGGCGGCGACGTCCTGCGCTCCTATGAGCGGACCATCGCGCTGTGGCGGGCCGGGCGCATCGACCTGGAGGGGCTGATCACCCACCGGGTGCCGCTGTCCGGCATCGACGAGGCGCTGGAGCAGATGCGCACCGGCACGGCCCTGCGCACCTGCATCGAGATCTGACGGAGGTCCCCGTGTCGCTGCCACTCGAAGGACTCTCCGCGATCGTCACGGGCGCCGGACGCGGTCTCGGCCGCGCCGAGGCGCTCGAACTCGCCCGGCTCGGCGCCCGCGTCGTCGTCAACGACGTCGGCGTGCCGGGCCGGGACGGCTCGGGCGCGGCCAGCGCGGGCCCCGCCGAGGAGGTCGCCGCCGAGATCCGCGCGGCCGGCGGCGAGGCGCTCGCCCACACCGGTGACGTCGCCGACTTCGCGCGGGCCGGTGAGCTGGTCGGCGCGGCGGTCGACGCGTTCGGCAGGCTGGACGTCCTGGTCAACAACGCGGGCATCCTGCGCGACCGGATGGTCTTCTCGATGTCCGAGGACGAGTGGGACTCGGTGATCCGGGTCCACCTCAAAGGGCACTTCAACACGACCCGGTTCGCGGCCGCGCACTGGCGGGAGCGCGCCAAGGCGTCCGGCGCCCCGGTCTACGGGCGGATCGTGAACACTGCGTCGGAGGCGTTCCTCGCCGGGTCGGCCGGCCAGCCCAACTACGCGGCGGCCAAGGGCGGGATCGTCGGTCTGACCACCTCCACGGCGCTGGCCCTCGCCAAGTACGGGGTCACCGCCAACGTCATCTGCCCGCGCGCCCGCACCCGGATGACCGAGGACGTCTTCGCCGGGTTCGGCGTCCCGGGCGACGGGCCCGACCCGCTCGCCGCCGAGCACGTCGCACCGCTCGTCGGCTACCTCGCGGGACCGGCAGCGGCCCGCATCAACGGCCAACTCGTCGTCGTCCACGGCGGGATGGTCGCGATCGTCGAACGGCCGCGGGTGCGGGCCAAGTTCGACAGCGCCCAGGACACCTTCGACTACGCCGAGCTGGACGCCCTGCTCACCCCGCACTACGCGGAACGCCCGGCGGACGAGACGTTCGCGGCGGCGGAGGTGCTGACGCTGAAACGGGGGTGACGGCAGCGGGAGTTGAGGCGACGCCCACGGGGAGCGGACGCTGACGGGAGAAGGGCGCTGACGGGAGAAGGGCGCCGACGGGAGGAGGGCGCCATCGGGAGGGGGCGCCAGCGCCGGCGAATGCCGTGGGCCAACGGGAAGGGGCGGTCCGCCGAACGGCGGACCGCCCCTTCCTCTGCGTCGTGCTCAGGCCGATGCCGCCCCGGCGGGCGCCGGCTTGCGGTGCCGACCGCTGGGGGCCGTGCGGCCCTCCTGGGCGGAGACCTCGCCGCGGTGCCTGCCGTTGCCGACGTCCTGCTGGTCGTCGCCGGACGGCGTCTGGGTCGTGCTGGAGTCGCTCATCGGAAGAATTCACCCCGTCAACATGATCTTTCTAACAGCCGACGATTTTAGCGGCCCGCCTCCCCGCCCCATCCAGCCGCCCGCGCCGACCGGCACTGTTTCGTTACAAGCGCCCGAGCGGGGCCTCCCGCAGCGGTACGGGACGGGGGACGGAGGGAGCGGGAGGAGCGGGGGCGGGGGCGCCGGGCTCGGTGGGCTCGGCCGGTTCAGCGGCCTCCACGGGGACGACGGGCACTGTGAGTTCGGCGGGCTCGGTGGCCTCGGCGGCCTTCGCGGGCTCGGTCGGCGCGGCGGATCTCGCGGTCTCGGTGGGCTCGGCGGATTCCGTGGGCTCGGTCGTCTCGGTCGTCTCGGCGGGCTCGGTGGCCCCCGTGGCCCCCGTGACCTCCGTGGCCCGCGTGACCTCCGTGACCCCCGGGCCCCCCGTTGCCCCCTCGACCCCCGTGACCCCCGTTGTCCCGATCGGTGGCGTCGTCGGTGCCGTGCCGTGGCGTTCCTCCCAGGGTGCCGTCACCCTGGCCACCCCGCAGGGCATCTCCCCGGTGGTGTACGGCAGTTGCAGCACGCCGTCCCTCGACCACAGCCCGGCGTCCGCCAACCACCCCGCGGGCGCCGGGAAATGCTGGACCTGCCGCCGGTCCGGGCGCCAGACGCCGATCCAGCGGCCCATCGGCCCGTCCACCCGCACCGCCACCGCGCAGCTCTCCGGGGTCAGCACCTGGCCGGGCTGGATCGCGAACGGCGTCAGCTCGCAGTCCGGCGGTCGCAGGCTCTCCGGGAACCGCACCGGCAGGGTGCTGCCCAACACCCCCCAGCCCAGCCGCCGTTCACCGGGCGACGGTGCGTCCGAGCGGATCAGCAGCAGCCCGCTGTCCGGGTCCGCCATCACCAGCCGGTCGTCGCTCTCGGCCGCGATCTGCAGCAGCGGCGACACCTCGCCCCCGCGCTCCAGATCCACCACCACCGTCTTGGTCCGGCCGCCGACCTCCCGGTCCAGGGCGAGCAGCCGCCCGGCGCGGTCCAGCCAGACCCCGCCCGAGCAGCGGCCGGGGATCTCGGCGACGTGCTCGGGCCCGAAGGCGCCGCCCGCCACCAGCCACACGGTGCTCGAACGCCGTCCCACCGCGAGGGCGTACGCCTTCTCGCCGCACGGCGCGGGTGGCAGCAGCCGCAGCCCGGCTCCGCCGTCCGGGCACTCGACGGCCCCGATCAGCAGCTCGCCGGTGTCGGGCCCGGTCGGGTAGAGCAGCGAGAAGACATGGCGCCCGGCGGTCGGACGGCGGATCAGCACCCGCCCGTCGGACATCGGCTGCACCTCGGTGCCGGGCTCCTCGGGCTGGTTGCCGGGCAGCGGCACCGCGTACGGTTCCGGGCCGTCCAGGGTCCAGCGCTCCGGGAACCAGGACTCGCCGTCCAGGGCGAGGCGGGCGGCGTAGGCACCGTCGGCGGTGATCGCGCAGGGCGCTCCGCCCGCGCCGTCCGCCGGGGTACGGCGGTCCGGCGCGGTGCCGTCCTCCCCGGTCGTACCGGACTCGATCGCACAGGCCGTCATCGTCTGGTCACCTCCGGCCACGAAGCTAGTTTTCGGCCGAACGGGCCGTGGACCGTGGGGCCGCCCCTTCACACATACGGGTGGTGCCGGAACGATTCGCCAGAGGAAGCGGAGGCGGGTGTGCTGACCGGGGCGTCCGCGCGGACCAGGGCCCCGCACCGGTTCAGCGCCGCGGATCAGACAGGTAGCCTTTTCCCGTGCCCCGTCTGTCTGAAGTCATCGCCGCGCTGGAGAACCTGTGGCCCGCCGCGCGGGCCGAGTCCTGGGACGCGGTCGGCACGGTCGCGGGCGACCCCGACCAGGAGATCTCCCGCGTCCTGTTCGCCGTCGACCCGGTCCAGGAGATCGTCGACGAGGCCGTGCGGCTCGGCGCCGACCTGCTGGTCACCCACCATCCTCTGTATCTGCGCGGGACGACGACGGTCGCGGCCCACACCTTCAAGGGCCGCGTCGTGCACACCCTGATCAAGCACGACATCGCCCTGCACGTCGCCCACACCAACGCGGACACCGCCGACCCGGGCGTCTCGGACGCGCTGGCCGGGGCCCTCGGGCTGCGCGTCGTGCGCCCCCTGGTGCCGGACCCGACCGACCCCGAGGGCCGCCGCGGCCTCGGCCGCGTCTGCGAACTCGACCACCCGGTCACCGTCGGCGAGCTGGCCGCCCGCGCCGCCGTCCGGCTGCCCGCCACCGCGCAGGGCATCCGCGTCGCGGGCGACCCCGACGCCACCGTCCGCACGGTCGCCGTCAGCGGCGGCTCGGGCGACAGCCTCTTCGACCACGTCCGCGCGGCCGGCGTCGACGCCTTCCTCACCGCGGACCTGCGCCACCACCCCGCGTCCGAGTTCCTCGCGGACCGCGCCCACCGACCTCTCGCGCTGCTCGACGCGGCGCACTGGGCCACCGAGTGGCCCTGGTGCGAGCTGGCGGCGACCCAGCTCGACGAGATCTCCGACCGCCACGGCTGGGACCTGCGCGTGCACGTCTCCCGGACGGTCACCGACCCCTGGACCAGTCACTCCCCTTCACCTGGAGCCCCCAACTGAACGCCGCGCCCGCTGACCAGATCCGCCTTCTCGACGTCCAGGCCCTCGACGTCCGCCTCCAGCAGCTCGCGCACCGGCGCCGGTCGCTGCCCGAGCACGCCGAGATCGAGTCGCTGACCAAGGACCACACGCAGTTGCGGGACCTCCTGGTCGCCGCGCAGACCGAGGAGAGCGACTGCTCCCGCGAGCAGACCAAGGCCGAGCAGGACGTGGACCAGGTGCGCCAGCGCGCCGCCCGCGACCAGAAGCGCCTGGACACCGGCGCCGTCACCTCGCCCAAGGACCTGGAGAACCTCCAGCGCGAGATCACCTCCCTCGCCAAGCGCCAGGGAGACCTGGAGGACGTCGTCCTCGAGGTCATGGAGCGCCGTGAGTCCGCGCAGGAGCGGGTGGCCGAGCTGACCGAGCGGGTCGGCGCCGTCCAGGGCAAGATCGACGACGCGACCGCCCGCCGCGAGGCCGCCTTCGAGGGGATCGACGGCGACGTCGCGACCGCCACCAAGGAGCGCGAGGTCGTCTCCGCGACCGTCCCCGCCGACCTGCTGAAGCTCTACGACAAGCTGCGCGGCCAGCAGGGCGGCATCGGCGCGGCCAAGCTGCACCAGCGGACCTGCCAGGGCTGCCGCCAGGAGCTGGCGATCACCGACATCAACGAGATCCGCGCGGCCGCCCCCGACACCGTCGTGCGGTGCGAGAACTGCGGCCGCATCCTGGTCCGCACCTCCGAGTCCGGCCTGTAAGGAGCCTGCGCCGTGCGGGAGTTCATCGTCGAGGCGGACGGCGGGTCGCGGGGCAACCCGGGGCCCGCGGGCTACGGCGCCGTGGTGATCGACGCGGTCACGGGGGAGACGGCGGCGGAGGCGTCCGAGTCGATCGGCGTCGCCACGAACAACGTCGCCGAGTACCGGGGACTGCTCGCCGGGCTCCGCGCGGCCCACGCTCTCGACCCGGCGGCCACGGTGCACGTCCGGATGGACTCCAAGCTCGTCGTGGAGCAGATGTCGGGCCGCTGGAAGATCAAGCACCCCGACATGAAGCCGCTCGCCCTGGCGGCGTCCCGCGTCTTCCCGCCGGACCGGGTGACGTTCGAGTGGATCCCGCGCGAACGCAACAAGCACGCGGACCGCTTGGCGAACCGGGCGATGGACGCGGCGGCGTCGGCCGACGCGCCGTCGGCCGAGGGGACGGAGGTCGGCGCCGCGGAAGCCGGAACCACGGCCGGTGCCGCGAAAGCTGGAACCGCTGCCACAGCCTCTTCCTCCTCCTCTTCCTCCGCTTCCTCTGTTGCCCCCGCTGCCGAGCGCGAGGCCGCCGGTGCCGGTGCCGGTGCCGGTGCGGCCGACGACGGTGGTACCGGGGCGGCGGCCGATCGGCGGGCGGCCCGGGTCGTCGCCGCCCCCGGCTGGGCCCCGGCCGACATGGGAGCGCCCGCCACCCTGGTGCTGCTGCGGCACGGGGAGACTCCACTCACCCCGCAGAAGCGGTTCTCCGGAAGCGGCGGGAGCGACCCCTCGCTCTCCGACACCGGCCGGGAGCAGGCCCGCCTGGCCGGGGAGGCGCTGGCGCGGCGCGGGACCGTGCAGGCGATCGTGGCGTCACCGCTGGCCAGGACCCGGGAGACCGCCGGGATCGTCGCCGCGCGCCTCGGGCTCGACGTCCGGATCGAGGACGGCCTGCGCGAGACCGACTTCGGCGCCTGGGAGGGCCTCACCTTCGGCGAGGTCCGCGACCGGCACCGCGCGGACCTGGACGCCTGGCTCGCCGACCCCTCCGTCGCACCGACCGGCGGCGGCGAGAGCTTCGAGACGACGGCCGCGCGGGTCGCCGCCGCGAGGGACCGGCTTATCGCCGCGTACGCGGGCCGCACGGTGCTGGTCGTCACCCACGTCACGCCCGTCAAGACGCTGGTCAGGCTGGCCCTCGGCGCGCCGCCCGAGGCCCTGTTCCGGATGGAGCTGTCGGCGGCCGCGTTCTCCGCCGTCGCCTACTACGCGGACGGCAACGCGAGCGTCCGCCTCTTCAACGACACGTCGCACCTGCGCTGACCGGGCCGGTCTCCGCAAGCCTGCGGAAGCCTGCGCAGGTCACCGGACGTTTCCGTAAGTCTCCGGGAGCCTCCGATGACCTATGACAGGGGGACGACGGTCATCCGCGCGGTCGGCCGAGCCCCGCCGCCTCGCGGGCCAGGGCCTCGATCCGGGACCAGTCGCCGGAGGCCACCGCGTCCCCGGGCAGCATCCAGGTCCCGCCCACGCAGCCGACGTTGGGCAGCGCCAGGTACTCGGGGGCGTTCGCCGCGCCGATGCCGCCGGTCGGGCAGAACCGTGCCTGCGGGAGCGGTCCGGCCAGTGACCGGAGGTACGCCGTGCCCCCGGCCGCCTGCGCCGGGAAGAACTTCATCTCCCGCACCCCGCGCTCCAGCAGCGCCACCACCTCCGACGTGGTCGACACCCCCGGCAGGAACGGCACCCCGGAGGCCCGCATCGCGTCAAGGAGCGTGTCCGTCCAGCCGGGGCTGACCAGGAACCGCGCCCCGGCGGTCACCGCCTCGGTCACCTGGGCGGGCGTGATCACCGTCCCGGCCCCGACGACGGCGTCCGGGACCGCGTCGGCGATCGCCCGGATCGCGGCCGGTGCGGCGGGCGTGCGCAGGGTGACCTCGATCGCGGGCAGCCCACCGGCGACCAGGGCCCGCGCGAGCGGTACGGCGTCGGCGGCGTCGTCGATCACGACGACGGGCATGACGGGCGCGAGCCCCAGCACGGAGGGAGCCGACGCGGCGGAGCCGGGGGCGGGGGACGGCGAGGGGGACGGAGAGGGCGAGGGGGTAGCGGCCATGACCGTCATCCTGCCTACGCGAAGCACCCTGCGCAAAGAGTGTTGCGCAGGGTGCAATCGGGCGACCGGGTGCGGGTGCGGGTGCGGGTGCGGGGCGGGGGAAGGACGTCTCCCCCATACGGGCTCGGCCGCCATGGACCCGCCCGAGCCGTAGACCGCTCGGAGCCGGAGCCGGAGCCGGAGCCGGAGCCGTAGCCCGGGAGCCGGAGCCTGGACGGGGGGACCGGGGGACCGGGGGTCCGTGGGACCCAGGTTGGGGTCTGGGGCGGGGCGGTCAGTGGATCTCGGAGACCAGCACGTCCAGCGCCCAGGGGCGCCCGGCCCGCTCCGGGGCCTGTGCCTCCACCTCGTGGCCGAGGTCCCGCAGCGCGTCCACCAGGTCGGCGGGGCCCGAAGGCACCGTCCCCGCCGTCAGCAGGCTGCGCACGATCCGCCCCTTCGTCGCCTTGTTGAAGTGGCTGACGACCTTCCGGGTCGGCGCGTGCAGCACCCGCACGGTCGCCGTGCGGCCCGCGACCTCGCCCTTGGGCTTCCAGGCGGTGGCGTACGCGGCCGAGCGCAGGTCGAGGACGAGGCCGTCGCCCGCCGCCTCGGGCAGCACGTCCGCCATCGGCGCCCGCCAGTGCCCGCCGAGCGCTCCGAGGCCCGGCAGTCGCACGCCCATCGAGCAGCGGTAGGAGGGGATGCGGTCGGTGACCCGGACCGCGCCCCACAGCCCGGAGAAGACCAGCAGCGACCGCGCGGCCCGTTGCTTGGCCGCCGCGTCGAGGGAGGCGAGGCCGAGGGCGTCGTAGAGGACCCCGGTGTAGATCTCGCCCGCCGGTCGCGCCCCCGCGGTCCGCAGCCCGGCGTTCTTGGCGACCTCGCCGCGCAGGCCCTCGCTCAGTCCGAGCACCTCGCGCGCCTTCTCCTCGTCGCCCGCGCACAGCTCGACCAGCTCGCCGAGGACCGCCTCGCGGGCGGTGGCGAGACCCGGCAGCGACAGCGACTCCGGCTTCAGCGGGGTACCGCGTCCGGACGGTGCCTTGCCTTCGGACGGCGGCAGCAGGACAAGCACGGAGGATCTCCTTCGGTTCGAGCTCTGCGCCAGCGTACGGCGTACCGGCCCGCGCCCGCCCGCCCGCGCGCGGGGGCCGGGGACGCGGTCTCACCCGACGGGGCCGGGCGGCAGCGGGGAGAGCGCGGCCCGCGCCCGCTCGACCGCGCGGACGACGGCGTCGGCGTCGTCGGCCTGGAAGCGGACCAGGCGGATCTCCCGGCTGCGCCCGAGGACCGTCAAGTGGGTGACGGGCCGGGCGAGTTCGAGGGTGACGGAGGTCTGCGCGCCGACCGGAAGGTCAAGTTCGCCGTCCGCCCGGGTGTGGGTGGCGCGCGACTCCCGCCGCACCGAGGCGATGTCGGCGAGCGGTACCGGCAGATCGACCTGGGCGGACTGCCGCACGCGCAGCAGCTCGCCGTCCAGGAGATGCGGCCGCACGACGGAGGCCGCGTGCAGCGCGACGGCGAACAGGACGCCGTAGACGTCGAGTACGAGCATCACCGTGTGAGCGACGGGGTGGTGGCGCAGCAGCACGGCCATCCCGGCCGTCTCGACGGCCCCGGCGAAGGCGAGCCCGAACAGCATCGCGCCCTGCCCGCGCGCGTAGCCGAACTCCTGCCCGTCGAGCGGGAGTCGGCGGCGCGGCAGGAGCCATCGGGCGAGACTCCCGAACAACAGGGCCTGGTGGCGCAGGACACCGCGCGCGGCCCTCACGCCCCACGCTCCCCGAGGAGACGCAGCGCCCGGCGGAACGCCTCGCCCTGGGCGGGGTCGACGTCCGCGTACAGCGCGCGCAGCAGACCGTTGTCCTGGTCGACGTCGATGGCGTCGGGCAGCAGCTCGCGGGGGACGCACGCGGCGAGCCGCCGGGCCGCCTCGTCCACCCGGGGGTCGGCGGGATCGGCCCCGGCCAGCGCGTCGAGCACCGCGTACGCCTCGGTGGTCAGCGCCATCGAGGCGGGCGAGGCGACCACGGCGGAGAGCCTGGCCAGCAGCCGCCGCCGGTCCTCGGGGGCGGCGCCGGTGTCGATCAGGGCGAGCATCTCGCGGTCCCGGGCGGCCGAGGGCGATCCGGCGGGCGGCGCGGTCCGGGCGAACAGCGCGGCCAGCTCGGGGGAGAGCGGGGCGTCGTCGGGGAGGGGGCCGTCCGAGTCCAGCAGGGCGCGGAGCCGGGCCCGGCGGTCCCGGATCGCCGTCTCCTGCCGGGCCAGGTCCTGGTCCAGCTCCTCCAGCACCTCCACGAGGTCGCGGCCGGTGTCGTCGGCGAGGACGTCCCGGACCTCGGCGAGTCCGAGCCCCAGCTCCGTCAGCCGCCTGATCCGGGCCAGCGCGACGGCGTGCCGCAGGGTGTAGTCCCGGTAGCCGTTGGCCAGCCGGTCGGGCTCGGGGAGCAGGCCCTCGTGGTGGTAGTGCCGCACGGTCCTGGGGGTGACCCCGACGGTGGCGGCGAGTTCTCCGATCCGCATGGGACCAGTAGAGACGTTGACGCGGCGGCAGGGTCAAGCGCGCCGCCGACCGCCCGGTACCATGGTCCGTACGGCAGACGAGCCGGGCGGACGGCCGCGTGGAGCCCCCAGGGGTTCCCCGAGGAACGTCCGGACTCCACAGGGCGAGGTGGTGGCTAACGGCCACCCGGGGTGACCCGCGGGACAGTGCCACAGAGAACAGACCGCCGGGGATCTCGGTCCCCGGTAAGGGTGAAACGGTGGTGTAAGAGACCACCAGTGCCCAGGGTGACCTGGGCAGCTAGGTAAACCCCACCTGGAGCAAGGTCAAAAGGAAGCACCCCGGTGCTTCTGCGCGGACGTTCGAGGGCTGCCCGCCCGAGTCCGCGGGTAGACCGCACGAGGCCGGCGGCAACGCCGGCCCTAGATGGATGGCCGTCTCCCGGCCGGCCGCGAGGCCGCCCGGCGACAAAATCCGGCGTACAGCCCGACTCGTCTGCCGCCTCCTCTCCCGGCCTGCACAGGAGCGGCCTCCGCGGCCCACGGGATCACCGGCGGGGGGGGAATCCGGGGGGAGACGGAGCGCCGGGAGATCTCAACCGCCGTCCAGCGGAAGACGCAGGTGCCGTGAGGCCGCCGCACAACCTTCCGCGAGGCCGTCCGTCTAAGCAGACACACATCTGCGCGCACCGCTGGGGGCGACCATGCGACGGTTGGGCACGGCACTGATCTCGATCATCCTGGCGGGCGGCGGCCTGCTGGCCCTCCCGGCCCCGGCCGGGGCTGCGGACTGCGGCGTGACGTGGGGGAGCCTGGACAAGTCCGGTGCCTCCGCCGTCCCGGCGCGGCTGACCGGCGTACGGGCCGGGCGGCACGCGTGCTGGGACCGCCTGGTCCTCGACGTCGCGGGGACGGACCCGATCGGCTACTCCGCGCGCTACGTCGACGTCCTGCGGCAGGACCCGTCCGGCGCGGTCGTCCCGATCGCGGGCGGGGCCGTCCTGGAGATCTCCCTCCACGCCCCGCGCCACGACAGCGCGGGCCAGCCCTACCCGCCGCTCCCGGCCGCCGACGTCACCGGGTTCACCACGTTCCGGGAGTTCACGTTCGCGGGCGGTTCGGAGGGTTACACCCAGACCGGCCTGGGCGTCCGTGCCCGGCTGCCGTTCCGCGTCCTCCAGTCGGCCGACCACCTGGTGGTGGACGTGGCTCACACCTGGTGAACCCGGGGTGGGGCCAGGGGGGCGATCTCGCAGGCGTGCAGCGCGGCGTGACGAGAGGGCAACCCGTGTGTGCCGGGAGCTCCGGGAGTATCGAGGTCAAGCGTTCGGGATGTCCGGCTTCGCCGCGATCAATGTTGCTCTCGGGATCACGACGAGCCGTTCGTCGGCGCCGATCGACACCCCCTCCGGGAGTCTCCCGCGCAGAGCGTCGGTGAGATCCCGGCCGATCACGACCACGTCGCCGTTGTCGAGCTCCCAGATGTCCGGGCAGTCGGGGTTGTCGGTCGTGACTCCCAACTCCTGCGGCGTCCTCCCCAGACGCCGACTGAAGTCCGCGGTCGGATCGGCTTCCCAGGGCCTGGTCATGACCGTCTCCTTCTTTGAGTCCCGTCTGATCCGGACTCTAGCGCTCGGGTCGCGAGTCCGGCCATGCCGGGAACGTGCCCTTCCTGAGCTGTGCGGGCGGTCGACCGTCTTCCCTCACCCCTCGAACAACTCCCCCTGTTCCCCCTCCTCCCGCGGGTCCGTCGTGACCCGGCGGTGGCGCAGGGTCACCACCGTCGCCGTCACCGCTGCCGTCACCGCCAGGGCCACCGGGACCATCCAGTCCCGGTTCACCGTGTGGCCCAGTGCGTGGTCGAGGGAGAGGCGGCCCGGACCCGTCACCGCCAGGGACGCCGCCGCCGTGCCGAGCAGTGCCGGGTACTCGTAGCCACCCGCCTGGCTGAAGAAGCCGTTCGGGGTGTGCAGGGCCGCCGCGCCCGCCATCGCCCCGGCCGCCGCCGCGCCCGCCGCCGGGGTCGCCAGGCCCAGCGCCAGCAATGCGCCGCCGCCCATCTCCGCGAGGCCCGCCGCCGTCGCGCTCGCCTTCCCCGGGCGGTAGCCCACGGACTCCATGAACCGGCCCGTCCCCTCGATGCCGTGCCCGCCGAACCAGCCGAACAGCTTCTGCGCGCCGTGCGCCGCCAGCACCCCTCCGGCTCCCAGCCTGAGCAGCAGCAGTCCCAGGTCACGTCGGTCGCAGCAGCAGGTCATGGTGGCTCCAGGGCAGACGGGGACAGGACAGGCCCTCCCACCGTCGCACCCGGCGGGTCCCCCGGCCGGGTGCGCGCCGCCGTCCGGGTGGCCGGGGCAGGAGGCAGGGGAGGCAGAGGGCAGGGCAGAGGACAGGGGGACAGGGGAGAGAGGACAGGGGTGGCTGGGAGGTGCGCGGGCGCTCGCCCCGGCCGTGCTCGGGGCGGGCTGCCCGGCTTCTCCCCGGGCGGGCCTCCTCGCGGTCTCCCCGCCCCGGTCTCCCCGCGGTGTCCCCCGGTCTCCCCACCCCGGTCTCCCCGCGGTGTCCCCCGGTCCCCCGACCCGGTCTCCCCGCGGTGCCCCCCTTCTCCCTTGTCCTCGCGTGCGCTTCAACTCCTACGCTGCGGCCGCATGATGACCGACAGGACACTCGGACGCAGCGGTATCGACGTCAGCGCGCTCGGCTTCGGCTGCTGGGCCGTCGGTGGTGAGTGGAGCGACCTCGACGGCCGACCGCTCGGCTGGGGGAAGGTCGACGACGACGAGTCCGTGCGGGCCGTCCGGCGCGCTCTCGACCTCGGCGTCACCTTCTTCGACACCGCCGACACCTACGGCGCCGGACACAGCGAGCGGATCCTCGGCCGCGCCCTCGGCGCCCGGCGCGACGAGGTCGTCGTCGCCACCAAGTGGGGCAACCTCTTCGACGAGCGCACCCGCACCCGCACCGGCGCCGACGACTCGGCAGGCCACGCCCGCCGCGCCCTCACCGCCTCCCTCACCCGCCTCGGCACCGACCGCGTCGACCTCTACCAACTCCACCTCGGGGACGTCGCCCCCGACCGCGCCCTCGAACTGCGTGACCTGTGCGAGGAGTTCGTGCGCGAAGGGCTCGTCAGGGCCTACGCCTGGAGCACCGACGACCCCGACCGCGCCGCCCTCTTCGCCGCCGGGCCGCACTGCGCCGCCGTCCAGCACGCCGCGAACGTCCTCCAGGACGCGCCCGCGATGTTCGCCCTGGCGGAGCGGGCCGGGGTCGCGAGCGTCGTGCGCAGCCCGCTCGCCATGGGGCTGCTCACCGGCAAGCAGGCCGTCGGACGGGCCCTCGGCGCCGGGGACATCCGTCACCTCCCGCCCGCCTGGCTCGCCGGGTTCACCCCGGGCGCGGGCGCCGACGCCGCCTGGCTGGAGCGCGTCGAGGCGCTGCGCGACCTCCTCACCTCCGACGGCCGCACCCTCGCCCAGGGCGCCCTCGGCTGGCTGTGGGCGCGCAGCCAGCGTGCCGTCCCGATCCCCGGCTTCCGCTCCGTCGCCCAGGCCGAGGAGAACGCCGGGGCGCTGGCGAAGGGGCCCTTGACGTCCCGTCAGCTCGCCGAGGTCGAGGCCGTCGTCGGACGGAGGTGAGGCGCGCGACGACGGTCCGGCCCGGATGCCCCGGGATCGGCCCGCCCCGCCTGCCGGCCGACCTCCGGCTGCCTTCGCACCGGCCCGGCCCATCCCCGGCTCGGCCCGTCCCCGGCTCGGCCCGTCCCCGGCCCGGCCCGTCCCCGGCCCGGCCCATCCCCAGCCCGGCACGACCCCATCTCAACTCAACCCACCCCTCGTCTCGCCCAGCCCGCCCCGTTCCACCCCACCCCCCCCGCGCCCCCGCATCGGAATCCCTCGGACAGGTAATCTCCCGGTCATCGGTGGGCCACTGCCAGGAAACCGCTGTTCAGTGCGGTGTACGGTCCCCTGATGCACGAGACCTCTCCGCTCACCCGGCGTGCCGCGCTGGGGATGGCGGCCGCCGTGATCCCGTTCGCCGCGGCCCCCGCGCACGCCGCGACCGCCGTCGGTGGTGCCCGGCTGGCCCGTGACGGGGTCCAGGGCGGCGGTCCGCCGGGGAAGCTCTCCGCGGCGGCCTGGCTGGTCGCCGACCACGACAGCGGGGAGGTGCTCGCCGCCTACCGCGCGCACCACGCCCTGGCGCCCGCGTCGACGCTGAAGATGCTGTTCGCCGCCACCGTGCTGACGAAGTTCGCCGCGACCGAGCGGCACACCGTGACCGACGCGGACCTGGCCGACGTCCCGGCCGGATCGAGCCTGGTCGGGGTGAAGGCCGGACTCACGTACACCGTCGAGCAGTTGTGGCAGGGCGTCTTCCTGCGGTCGGGCAACGACGCCGTCCACGTGCTGGCCCGGATGAACGGCGGGATCGAGCGGACCGTCGCCGAGATGCAGGCCCTCGCCGACGACCTCCAGGCCCGTGACACCCGGGTGGTCAGCCCCGACGGGTTCGACCACCCGGGGCAGCTCTCGTCCGCCTACGACCTCACCCTCTTCGCCCGGCACGGGCTGCGCGACGCGCACTTCCGCGCCTACTGCGCCACCCGCGGCGCGGACTTCCCGGCGGGCGGCGGCAGGACGTTCCGGATCCAGAACACCGACCGCCTGCTCACCGGCGAGCTGGGAGTGGCGCCGTACCAGGGGCTGATCGGGGTGAAGAACGGCTACACCAGCGACGCGGGCAACACGTTCACCGGCGCCGCGACCCGGGACGGCCGGACGCTGCTGGCCACCGTCATGCATCCGCGCAGCGGCTACAACGCCGTCTACGAGGAGACCGCGGCGCTCCTCGACTGGGGCTTCGGGCGAAGCAGCGCGGCGAACCCGGTGGGTGTCCTGGTGCCGCCGCTGAGCGAGGGCGGGGTGAAGGCCGAGACCGGGGCGGCGGTCGGCGAGGGGGCGCCGGGCCGGGCGGCGCGCGGGGAGAGCGGCGGGCGTTCCCCGTGGGGCGTGCTCGAAGGCGCGGGCGGGGCGATCGCGGTGCTGGCCGGGGGCGCGTGGGCGCTGCGCCGGC
>NZ_FMCI01000339.1 GCF_900091845.1 Streptomyces sp. SolWspMP-5a-2 | reverse complement strand
GCACCGACCCGTCCTCCCGCGTGCCCGCACGGGCGCGTGCACCCGCGCGCCCGGACGCACCCCGGGACGACGCCACACCCCCGCCCCCTGCCCCTCCCGCCCCCTGACCCCTGCCCCGTCCCTCCGGCCTGCCCGCGCGCGGGCAGGACGACCCCGCCGGACACCGTCCCCGTCCCCGTCCCCGAAAGGCACCCGCATGACCTCGCACACCTGGTGGCTGCTGCTCATCCTCACGGTGGCCATCGCCGCGCTGATCTACCTCATCAACTCCCGGCTGCGGGTCCATCCGTTCGTCGCGCTCGTCGTCGTCACCGTCGGCACCGGTCTCGCCGCCGGTGAGCCGGTCGCCGACCTGGTCGGCTCCATCGAGGACGGGGCGGGCGGCACCCTCGGGGACGTCGGCGTCACCCTCGCCCTGGGCGCCATGCTCGGGCGGCTGCTCTCCGACTCGGGGGCCACCGACGCCCTCGCCCACGCCCTGGTCGACCGGTCCACCGACCGCAGGCTGCCGTGGCTGGTGGGCGCCGCCGCGTTCGTCATCGGCGTCCCGATGTTCTTCGAGGTCGGCCTGATCGTGCTGCTGCCGCTGATCTTCAGCGTGGCCCGCCGGATGGAGGCGCAGGGCGGCACGAAGGGCTCCCCGTACGTGCTGCTCGGGGTCCCGGCCATCGCCTCGCTCTCCACTTTGCACGGCATGCTGCCCCCGCACCCGGGGCCGCTCACCGCCATGACGGGCCTGCACGCCGACCTCGGTCTCACCATGCTGGTCGGCCTCGTCTGCGCGATACCCACCGTGATCCTGGCGGGCCCGGTCTACGCCCGCTGGATCGCGCCCCGCCTCGCCGACGTCCGTCCCGACGCCGCGCTCGTCGCCCAGTTCACCGGCGCGGGCCCGGCCGGTCCCGGCGACCGCGGGGACGACGGCACGGCGACGGCGTCCCGCCCCCGGGTGCCGACCGCGCTGGCCGTCGTCGCCGTGCTGGTCCCCGTCGTCCTGATGCTGCTGCGCACCCTCGCGGAGACGGTCCTCGACGAGTCGAGCGCCGTGCGGTCCGCGCTGACCTTCGCCGGTGAGCCCCTGATGGCGATGCTCGCCGGGCTCCTCTTCGCCCTCGGGGTGACGGCCGTTCGCACCGGCAGGCCGGGCGAGGAGATCCGCGGCTCCCTGACGGACAGCCTGAAGTCGATCGCCGCGATCCTGCTGATCATCGGCGGCGGCGGCGCCTTCAAGCAGGTGCTCCAGGACTCCGGCATCGGCGAGGCGATCGCGTCCGCCGCGCGGGGCGCCCACCTCAACCTGATCGTGCTCGGCTGGCTGATCGCGCTGCTGCTGTCGCTGACCACGGGGTCGGCCACCGTCGGCATCGTCTCGGCGACCGGGATCATCGCGCCGCTGGTCTCCGGCGGCGGCCTGGAGGCGTCGCTGCTCGTGGTGGCCATCGGGGCGGGCTCCATCGGCCTCAACTACGTGAACCACGCCGGGTTCTGGCTGGTCAAGGAGTCGTTCGGGATGGACCTCACCCAGGCGGCCAAGACCCAGACGGTCGTGCAGACCCTGGTCAGCGTGCTGGGCCTCGGCATGGCGCTGCTGCTGTCGGTGTTCGCCTAGGCCCGCCCCCGGACGAGGTATTCCGAGGCCCGCCGTCGTCCGGCGGGCCTCACCGCCTCAGCTTCCGGTGAGGTCCGCGTGCTCCGCGCGGTCCGTGAGCTGCGCCAGCGGCAGCGTGTGCTGCGTCTGGAGCACCTTCGCGCGCAGGTAGCGCACGTTGTGGGTGGTGGTGAAGACCCCGGTCGGGACCCGGTCGCGCACCGAGACGCCCAGGTCGCGGAGTTGCCCGGCCTTGTCGGGGTTGTTGGAGAGCAGGTCCAGCTCGGTGATGCCGAGGGCCCGCAGCATCTGGGCGGCGGCCGTGTAGTCGCGGTCGTCCTCCGGCAGGCCGAGGGCCGCGTTCGCCTCGTAGGTGTCGAGGCCGCGGTCCTGGAGCGCGTAGGCGTCCAGCTTGTTGTAGAGCCCTATGCCCCGGCCCTCCTGGCGCAGGTAGAGCAGGACGCCGCCGCGCCCGGCGATGCGCTCGACGGCCTCGCGCAGTTGCGGGCCGCAGTCGCAGCGGGCGGAGCCGAAGACGTCGCCGGTGAGGCACTCGGAGTGCAGCCGGACCAGCGGGACGGTGCCGGGCGCCGGGTCGCCGAGGACGACGGCCAGGTGCTCGGCGCCGTCCAGCAGGCCGTGGAAGGTGACGAGTTCGGCGTCGGCGCGGTAGCCGTCCTGGAAGCGCAGCGGGACCCGGACGCGGGCGCGCGGTGTGGCGGCGGGGGTGTCGGGCATGCGGGTTCTCCCGTGCGGTGGGTCCGGTCGGTTCGGGTGGTCCGGGACGGTACGCGTCGGTCTCCGCCCGGCCCCTCCGACGGCTTGCTTCAGATTTGAAGCAAGCGCCGTGCTCGGACCCTACCTATGTTTTAAAGTTAAAGCAATCAGTCGCCGGTCCCGGGTCCGGCCGCCTCCCGGGCCGCCCCGCACGGCGGGTTCGACCTGCGGCGCCACGGGACGTCGTCGGAGGTGGGGCGGGAGCCGTCCGCCTCCATCGCCCGGGTGAGCCCCGAGCAGATCTCCGCGAGCTGCCCCACCTGCTCCTCGGTGAGGTGGTCGAACAGGACCGCCCGCACGGTGTCGACGTGCCCCGGCGCGGTCCGCTCCAGGACCTCCGTGCCCGCCCCGGTGAGGGCGGCGACGCTGCCGCGCCTGTCGCACCGGTCGTCCTCGCGCCGCACCAGCCCGTCTCGCTCCAGCCGGGTCACCGCGTACGTCAGACGGCTGCGGGTGATCTTCGTGCGCTCGGCCAGGTCGGTCATCCGCAGCCGCCGCCCGGGCGCCTCGGACAGGTTGGCCAGGATCGAGTAGTAGAGGTGCGGCATGCCCGCGTCCTGCTGGAGCTGCCGGTCGATCGCGTCCTCGACGAGGTGGGTCGCGGCGATGTACGCGCGCCAGGCGCGCTGCTCCTCGGCGGTGAGCCAGCGGGTCGTCATGCCGCCAGTGTAGGTTTGTTTCAAACTTGAACCAAGTGGGCGCGAGCCCTCCGCCACCCCAACCCGACCGGGGAGTACGACGATGCCCCACCCGTACGTCCTGCTGTCCGCCGCCGTCTCCCTCGACGGCCACCTCGACGACACCGGCCCCGACCGGCTGCTGCTCTCCAGCCCCGCCGACTTCGACCGGGTCGACGAGGTCCGCGCCGCCTCCGACGCCATCCTGATCGGCGCCGGGACCCTCCGCGCCGACAACCCGCGCCTGCTGGTCAACGCGCCCGAGCGGCGGGCGGCCCGGGTCGCCGCCGGCCGCCCCGCCTACCCGCTCAAGGTCACCGTCAGCGGCTCGGGCGACCTCGACCCGGACGCCCGGTTCTGGCACACCGGCGGCGCGAAGGTCCTCTACACCACCGACCGGGGCGCCGAACGGGCCCGCGCCCTCGGCCTCGCCGCCGACGTCGTCCCGCTCGGACCCGGCCTCAACTGGCGCGCCCTGCTGACCCACCTGCGCGCCGCGTACGGCGTCGAGCGGCTGATGGTCGAGGGCGGCGGACACGTCCACACCCAGCTCCTCCAGGAGGGTCTCGCCGACGAACTCCAGCTCGTCGTCGCCCCGCTGCTGGTCGGCCAGAGCCAGGCCCCCCGCCTCTTCGGGCCCGGCGGCTACCAGTCGGGACGGCTGCGCCTGCTGGAGACCCGGCGCATCGAGGACGTCGTCCTGGCGCGCTACGAGCCCACCGCGCCCGGCGCCGGGCCGCTGCCGGCCGCCGCCGACCACCACTGGCTCCGGCTCGCCTGCGACCTCGCCGCGCTCTGCCCGCCGTCCACCACCGCCTTCAGCGTCGGCGCGGTCGTCGTCGCCGACGACGGCACCGAACTGGCCCGCGGCCACTCGCGGGAGGACGGCGACCCGGCCGCGCACGCCGAGGAGGCCGCCCTCGCCAAGCTCGACCCGGCCGACCCGCGGCTGCCCGGGGCCACCGTCTACTCCAGCCTCGAACCCTGCGCCCACCGCGCCTCCCGCCCCCGCCCGTGCGCCCGCCTGATCCTCGACGCCGGGGTCCGCCGGGTCGTGACGGCGTGGCGCGAGCCGGACACCTTCGTGGCGGACGCCGACGGCACCGGCCTGCTCACCGCCCGGGGCGTCGAGGTCCTGGTGCTCCCCGAGCACGCGGCACACGCCCGGCGGCCCAACGCCCACCTCGGCGCCTGACCCGCCCGGCGGCCGATCGGCCCAACAGATCCTGCGCCCCGCCGCCCGCCGGGTCACTCTGCGAGTGATCCGGTCCGGATGACGTGGAGGTGGCAGTGAGGTCAGTACGAAGGCGAGCGGCGGCGCTCGGGGCGGTGGCGCTGCTCACGGGGGCCGTCGCCTCCTGCGGGGTCTCCGGCACCGGCACCCGCACCATGGGCCGCGCCCTCCCGCCCGACGCCGCGTTCACCCACCCCGGGGTGCTGGTCAGCAAGGGGCAGCTGGACGCCGTCCGCAAGCACGTCAACGCCGGTGAGCAGCCGTGGCTCGGCGCCTACCTCGACATGCGGGACAGCAAGTACGGCTCGTACAAGTACCGGCCGCAGCCCTACGTCAGCGTCGACTGCCCCGGCGGCGACAAGGCGGCCGAGCCCGCGCACGGCTGCCTCGAGGAGCGCCAGGACGCCATCGCCGCCTACACCCAGGCCCTGCTCTACAGCGTCACCGGCAAGCAGCAGCACGCGGCCAAGGCGCGGGAGATCATGGACGCCTGGTCGGCGAAGATCAAGCGGCACACCGAGGAGGACGCCGGACTCCAGACCGCGTGGGCCGGGTCGACCTGGGCGCGGGCCGCCGAGATCGTCCGGTACGCGCCCGGCGCGGGCTGGCCCGCCGACCGGGTCGAGCGGTTCGCGACCATGCTGCGCACCGCCTACCTCCCGAACGTCACCCGCCGCGTGCCCGACTACAACGGCAACTGGGACCTCGCGATGACGGACGCGGCCATCGGCATCGCCGTCTTCACCGACGACCACAAGGGCTTCGACACCGCCGTGGGCCGGTTCCGCGACCGGGTGCCCGCCTACTTCTACCTGGAGAAGGACGGCAAGGTCCCGCTCACCCCGCCCGGCTCCACCTTCACCACCCCCGACCGGCTCCGGACGTACTGGTTCCGGCAGGGGACGTACAAGGACGGCCTCGCCCAGGAGACCTGCCGCAACTTCAAGCACGTCGGCTACTCGCTCGCCGCCACCGGACACATCGCCGAGACCGCCTGGCACCAGGGCGTCGACCTCTACGGCGACGTCAAGGACCGGCTGCGCGCCGCGCTCGCCCTGCACGCCCGCTACCAGCTCGGCGAGGCCGCCCCCGCCTGGCTCTGCGGCGGGAAGGTCGACCGCAGCATGGGCCCCGACCTGGAGGTCGCCCTCAACCACCTGGAGGACCGGCTCGACCTCCCGGTGCCCGAGGCGCACCGGCTCGCCGAGCGCGACCGGCCCTCCGGCACCGACGACCTCTTCGTCTCCTGGGAGACCCTCACGCACGCCCGCAACCCGGCGGACTGACCCCCGCCGGGAGCGGCGGCGAGGTACGCGTGTGCGTTCGGCCCCGGGGATGGCGTATGGTTGAGGAACACCGACGCGGGGTGGAGCAGCTCGGTAGCTCGCTGGGCTCATAACCCAGAGGTCGCAGGTTCAAATCCTGTCCCCGCTACTCAAGGCCGATGGCCGGAATCCTTCAAGGGTTCCGGCCATCGGTGCGTCCGGGGCCCCGGGCCCGCGCACGGTCCCGGAGCCGCCGGAGACCTCCCGCCGTATCTCATCCGCTCGGCTCTCCCCGGTCGCCGTCCGGGCCCGTGAGGGGAAACCTGGAACTACACGGGAGACCTGGGAGACGAGCGGTGGCGCCTGCCGACAGGAAGAAGGGGCCGGAGGGCGGGGGACGACGTGTCTCCCCCGGGACCGCCTTCGCCTGGCAGCTGCCGGTCCTGCTGATCCTCGTCGGCTTCGTCTACGACTTCTTCACCCCGCAGCAGTTCACCGCCTCCCCGCTGTTCGCCGCCGCGCCCCTGGTCGCCGCCCCGCTCTACTCGCTGCGCGGCACCGTCCTGACCGGCGTGGCCTCGCTGCTCGCGGTGCTCGTCATCCACCTGCGGCTCGGCGCCCCCCTGCACGCCGACTCGCTGACCGAGCTGGCGACCGTCGCCACCGTCGTCGTGCTGGCCGTCTTCATCAACGTCCTGGTCCGCCGGGGCAACGCCCGGCTCGCCTCCCAGCGCGAGATCGCCGAGGCCGCCCAGCGGGCGGTGCTGCCCGAGCCCGCCCAGCGGATCGGCGGGTTCGACATCGCCGCGCGCTACGAGGCCGCGCAGGCGGACGCCTCCATCGGCGGCGACCTCTACGCCGTCCAGGACACCCCGCACGGCGTCCGCCTGGTCGTCGGGGACGTGCGCGGCAAGGGGATCGGCGCGGTGGGCGCCGTCGCCGTCCTGATCGGGGCGTTCCGGGAGGCCGCCGAGCAGGAGGCCACCCTGGAGGCGGTGGCGCAGCGGCTGGAGCGGGCCTTCGCCCGGGAGGGCGTGCGCCGCGAGGGGGTGGACGCCGCCGAGGGGTTCACCACCGTCGTCCTCGCCGAACTCCCGCACGGCGACGGCGTCGTGCGGATCGTCACCCGGGGCCATCCGCCCGCCCTGCTGCTGGGCCGGGACGGCACGGTGCGGCCGCTCTCCCCGCAGGAGCACGCCCTGCCGCTCGGCATGGGCGAGCTGGGGAGCTGGCCCGACCGGGTCGAGGAGAGCGCGTTCCCCAGCGGCGCCATCCTGCTCCTGTACACCGACGGGCTCTCCGAGGCCCGGGACGCGCGCGGGGAGTTCTTCGATCCGCAGGCCCGGCTCACCGGGCGGGTCTTCGAGGACCCCGGCACCCTCCTGGCCACCCTTGCCCGGGAGGTGCGCCAGTACACCGGCGGCGGCACCACGGACGACATGGCGCTGCTCGCCGTCCGCCGCCCCTGACCGATGTCACCGGGGGTGAGCGGGCGACCTCCCTCCGATAACAACTGACACACGGTCAAAATCCGGGGGGTTTGGAGCGCGGGGCCGACTCGCCCGCCTTTCGCCGGTCATGGCCCGTACGTCCAGGCCGGATTCGTTAATGATCAAGGGGAACGGCTTGGAATCCCCACCCCGTGTCTATTAACGTTCGATAACGCAGCGCGGTCGTCCCAGCCGTCACAAGGCGGCTCCGCGCGCACGCGCCGAATCCCGCGAGGGAACCGGGGAACCACCACATGGGGTGAATCGCGCCTCCGCCCGTCGTGCCCGCACGACAGGTATACGCGCGTAGGAGACCTTCCTGCTCCGAACCCGTCAGCTAACCCGGTAGGCGAGAAGGAAGGAAGGAGTGCGCCTACGTGGCGTCCAACAGGCCTGCTCCGACGGCACCCGTGGCTCCCGAGACGGCCGGCCGCGTCACCGGTGACACCTTCGCCTACGGCGACTACCGCGCCGACGAGGGCCCCTGGCAGGAGTGGAACCCCACCGCCGAGACCCTTCCGCCGGTCCGCGGCCGCCACCGCGTCGCCAAGCAGCGCGGCGGCGGACTCGCCCGCAGCTCCACCGTCCTGGGCGTCGGCGTCATAGCCGCGATGGGCGCGGGCGGCATGGCCAGCGCCAACACGGGCAAGCCCCCGGTCTCCATCTCGATCCCCGACCTGCCCTCCGTGGGCGCCGTCTTCGGCGACGAGCCCGCCCCGCCCCCGAGGGCTCCGCGACCGCCCTCAGCTCGCTCGGCGTCGCCGCCGACGAGACCTCGCGGACCACCCGGGACGCCGGCGACCTGCTGCGCGACCGGATCATGGCGCAGGCCGAGAGCCAGCAGGTCCAGATCGACGCCAAGGCGCAGGCCACCGCGCAGGCGGCGGCCGCGAAGCAGATCGCCGACGCCACCGCCAAGGCCGAGAAGGCGGCCGCCGAGAAGGCCGCCGCCGCCAAGAAGAAGGCCGAGGCGGAGGCCGCGCAGAAGGCGGAGGCCGCGCGCCTCGCCGAGCTGGCCAAGCAGTACACCCTGCCGACCTCCTCGTACACGATCACCGGCACCTTCGGGCAGGCCGGTGCCATGTGGTCCTCCGGCTACCACACGGGCCTCGACTTCGCCGCGCCCACCGGCACCCTCATCAAGGCCGTCCACAGCGGCACGATCACCGAGGCGGGCTGGGCCGGGGCGTACGGCTACCGCACGATCCTGACCCTGGACGACGGCACCGAGCTGTGGTTCTGCCACCAGTCCTCGATCAGCGCCACCGTCGGCCAGAAGGTCGCCACCGGCGACGTCATCGGCCGCGTCGGCGCGACCGGCAACGTCACCGGCCCCCACCTGCACCTGGAGGTGCACCCCGGCGGCCAGGCCGAGGGCATCGACCCGATGAGCTGGCTGCGCGGCAAGGGCCTCACCCCCTGACCGCACCCCGGACCGGGTTTTGCGCGAGCTTTGCGGGTATGTCCGGATGTCGGCGGAATGGCGCGCTCCGCCCAGCCCGTTGAACCCGTCATGACTTCTCTCCGCAAGCTCGGCTCATCCGACCTCGAGGTCTTCCCGCTCGCCCTCGGCGGCAACGTCTTCGGCTGGACGGCGGACCAGGCGGCCTCCTTCGCCGTGCTCGACGCCTACACGGCCGCGGGCGGCAACTTCGTCGACACCGCCGACTCCTACTCGGCCTGGGCCGACGGCAACTCGGGCGGCGAGTCCGAGACGATCATCGGCCGGTGGATCGCCGCGCGCGGCAACCGCGACGACGTCGTCATCGCGACGAAGGTCAGCCAGCACCCCGACCACCAGGGGCTCTCCGCCGCCACCATCAAGGCCGCCGCCGACGCCTCGCTGCGCCGCCTGGGCACCGACCGCATCGACCTCTACTACACCCACTTCGACAAGCCCGAGGTGCCGGTCGCGGAGATCATCGGGGCCCTCGACGACCTGGTGCGGGCGGGCAAGGTCCGCCGGATCGGGGCCTCCAACATCAGCCCCGAGCGGCTCCAGGAGTCCCTCGACCACTCCGACCGGGAGGGCCTCGCCCGGTACGTGGCGCTCCAGCCGCAGTACAACCTGGTCTCCCGCGACACCTACGAGGGCGCCCTCCAGGACGTCGCCGAGCGCGCCGGACTCGCCGCCGTCCCCTACTACGCGCTCGCGTCCGGCTTCCTCACCGGCAAGTACCGGCCCGGTGCGACGGTGGACAGCCCCCGGGCCGGCCGCGCCGCCGCCCACCTCGACACCGAGCGCGGACGACGCGTGCTGACCGCGCTGGACGAGATCGCCGCCGCCCACGGCGCCGAGATCCCCACGGTGGCCCTGGCGTGGCTGGCCTCCCGGCCGACGGTGGAGGCCCCGATCTCCTCCGCCCGCACCCCGGAGCAGCTCCCCGCCCTCCTCGCGGTGGCGGACCTGACGCTGACACCGGAGGAGCTGACCCGCCTGACGCAGGCGTCGGAGGCCTGACGGAGGCCCGGGGCCGGGCGGCCGTCCAGAGCGGCGGCAGGGAGGGCTAGAAGCCGTACGGGGGGTGGGCGGCCGTCGGCAGGTGGCCCGTGCCCGGGTGGCCCGTCGCGGGGTGGCCTGTGCCTGGGTGGCCGGTCGTGGGCGGGAGCTGGGCCGGGTGGCCCGTGCCCGGGTGGCCCGTCGTGGGCGGGAGCGGGGCCGGGTCCGCGGGCGCGGACTGCTCCGGCACCCCGTGAGCCTGGCCCGCGTGGCCGTAGCCGTAGCCGTGGCCGTAGCCCTGGCCCGCGTAGCCGTAGCCCAGGCCTTCGTAGCCGTACCCCTGGCTTCCGTGGCCCTGGCCCTGCCACTGGCCGCCGTGGCCGGGGGCGCCCTGGACGCCGTAGCCGTAGCCGTGGCCGGGGGACCGGTGGTCGTGCGCGGGGCCCTGCGGGGCGTGGCCGTACGCGGGCCACGGGGGCGCCCAGACCGGAACCACGGGGGCCGTCAGACGGGCCGCGTGTTCGAGCGCCGGGCGGGCGACGTCCCTGCGGTGCCACAGCTCGTGCAGCAACTCCCGCTCCCGGACGACGAAGTCGGCGCCCGCCCTGCCCCGGCGCCCCCGGTGCCGCAGGAACGCCAGGGACGTCGCGTACGCCTCGTACTCGGCGACCACGCGCCCGGCGGGCCTGCCCAGATGGCGGGCGGCGAAGTCACGGGCCGCCCGCCGGGCCCGCATCGAGCCGAGCGCGTACGGCTCCGGCGGGCTGAGCCACCCGGCGGCCGTGTACGCGGGCAGCTCCTCGCGCACCGTGCGCAGCTCCCGCTGCCTGGTCCAGATCACCAGCCAGGTCAGCAGCCCGAACGCGGGCACCATGAACGCGGCGTACACCGCGAAGAAGCCGTACGTGCCGAAGGTCGAGGAGCCGTTCCACAGGGCGTGCATGCCCATCGCGAGCAGCAGCCCGGCCGCCGGGAACAGCACCTTGCGCACCCGCCCGCGGTCGGCGCCCAGCGCCGCGAGTCCGAAGCCGATGCCGGTGAGGACGGTGAAGAGGGGGTGCGCGAACGGCGACATCACCACCCGCACGAAGAACGTCGCCGCCGTCACGGAGACGAAGCCGCTGCCGCCGGTGAGCTGGTCGGTGCCGAACGCGGTGCCCAGGTAGAGGATGTTCTCGGTGAAGGCGAACCCGGTGGCGGTGACGCCCGCTATCACCACGCCGTCGACGATCCCGGTGAAGTCCCGGCGCCGGAACAGGAAGACGAGCAGGACGGCCGCGGCCTTCGCGGACTCCTCGACGACGGGAGCTATCACCGTCGCCGCGAGGGTGTCCGCGCCCGACGGGTCCGCGGTGGCCGTCGCGATCCAGCGGGCCGCGAAGCTGTTGGCGACGATCGCTATCAGCGCCGCCGCGCAGGCGCCCCACGCGAACGCGAACAGCAGGTTGCGCCAGGGCCCGGGGGCGACCCGGTCCAGCCAGCGGAACGCGGCGACCAGCAGCGGTACCGGCAGCACCGCGAGACCGAGCCCGACCAGGAACCCCTCGCTGCCGGTCTGCCTGCGCACCAGGGCCAGGATGACCAGACCGGAGAGCGCCAGCAGGGTGACGAGCGCGCCGTAGCGGACCCAGCGGCGCTGCCACCAGTGCGCGTGCCCGAGCACTCCGCCGGGCGCACCGCCCGGGTGCGGAGGATGGGTCGGGTACGGGGGGAGTACGGCCACGGCATCGACCCTAACGAGTGAATCAGCCGGACGCGGGCCGTCGGCCGGGACGCGGGACGCGGCGGAAGAGGAGGTCGTTCACGACATGACCCTTCTCCAGTCCCTGCCCCTCGAAACGGGTCAGCGGCCGGAACCCGGGACGCGGCGCGAAACCGCCCCCGGGCACGGTGTTCTCGAAGTCCGGGTGCGCGCTCAGCACGTCGAGCATCTGCTCCGCGTACGGCTCCCAGTCGGTGGCGCAGTGCACGGTGCCGCCGGGGCGGACACGGGTCGCGACCAGGTCGAGGAACTCCGGCTGGATCAGCCGCCGCTTGTGGTGCCGCTTCTTGGGCCAGGGGTCGGGGAAGTAGACCCGCAGGCCCTCCAGGCTGTCGGGGGCGAGCATCTCGCGCAGCAGGATGATCGCGTCGCCGTTGCCGACCCGCACGTTGGTCAGGCCGTCCCGCTCGGCGAGGTGCAGCAGATGGCCCTGGCCGGGGGTGTGCACGTCGACGGCGAGGATGTTCGTCCCCGGGTCGGCCGCGGCCATCCGCGCGGTCGCCTCGCCCATGCCGAAGCCGATCTCCAGGACGACGGGGCGGGCGTTCCCGAACAGCTCGGCCAGGTCGACGACCCCCCGCCCGTCGATGTCCAGGCCCCAGGCGGGCCAGAGCCGCTGGAGCGCGTCGGCCTGCCCGCTGGTGACCCGGCTGCGCCGCGGCTGGAAGCTGCGGATCCGCCGCTCGAAGTGCGACCCGGCGGGATCGGCCTGGGGCCCGTCGGGGAACCGCGGCTCGCCCTTGGGGCGGGCGGGGCGGCGGGCCTCGTCCGGGTGCGGGGCGGGGTGGTGGGGCCGCGGGGAGGCGGGGTGCCCGGCGGCGGGTTCGGGGGCGCGAGGGGAGTCAGACACAGTGGGACGATTTTACGTGGCCGATTCCGATGACCCCGGCCCGGAGCGGAGGGGACCGAAGTGCCCGGACCCCGGCCGGAGTGGACGGGACCCAAGGTGCCAGGCCCCCCAGCCGGAGCGGATGGAACCCGAGGTGCCAGGCCCTTCGGTCGGAGTGGACGGGACCCGCGGCCGCCCGGACCCCCGGCGCCGTCACCGAGTCGGTTCCCGCCACCGCCCCGCCCCCGTCAGCGCCCCCTCCCCGCCCCTCCTACCGTTCCGTCTCCTCCAGCAGGGACAGGACGCGGCGGGCCACCTCGCGGCCGATCGGGAGGGAGGCCGTCGCCGCCGGGGACGGGGCGTTGAGGATGTGCACCACCCGCGGGGTCTCCTTGATCAGGAAGTCGTCCGCCAGGGTGCCGTCGCGCAGCACCGCCTGGGCCCTGACCCCGGCCGCCGTGCGGATCAGGTCGTCCTCGCGCACCGCGGGCAGCAGCCGCCGCACCGCCTCGGTGAACGCCGCTCGGGACAGCGAGCGGCGCAGCTCCCCCGCGCCGTAGCGCCAGTGCCTGCCCGCCATCCGCCAGGTGCCGGGCCAGCCGAGCGTCCCGGCCAGTTCCCGTGGCCGTACGACGCCCCAGCCGTACCCCTCGCGGGCGAGCGCCGGCACCGCGTTCGGGCCGATGTGCACCCCGCCGTCGATCCCCCGGGTGAGGTGCACGCCGAGGAAGGGGAAGGCCGGGTCGGGCACCGGGTAGACCAGGCCGCGCACCAGCTCCGGCCGGTCGAGGGCGTAGTACTCGCCCCGGAACGGGACGATCCGCATCTCGGGGTCGTCCCCGGTGAGGCGGGCCACCTCGTCGCAGTGGAGACCGGCGCAGTTGACCATGGCGCGGGCGCGCACCACCTCCCCGCGGGCCGTGCGCACGGCGACGCCGCGCTCGGGACGCCGGTCCACCCGGACCACCCGGGCCCCGTAGCGGATCTCCGCCCCGGAGGCGTCGGCCAGCCGTCTGGCCACCCCGACGAAGTCGCAGACGCCGGTGGTCCCGACGTGTATGGCGGCGAGCCCCCGCACCTCGGGCTCGTACTCGGCGATCTGCGCGCCGCCCAGCTCGCGGACCGGGATGCCGTTCTCCCGGCCGCGCTGCACGAGCGCGTGCAGCCGGGGCAGCTCGGCCCGCTCGGTGGCGACGATCAGCTTGCCGGTGACGGCGTGCGCGATGCCGTACTCGGCGCAGAACTTGACCATCTCGGCCGCGCCCCGCACCGCGTACGCGGCCTTCAGGGAGCCGGGCCGGTAGTAGATCCCGCTGTGGATCACCCCGCTGTTGCGCCCGGTCTGGTGCCGGGCGGGGCCCGGTTCCTTCTCCAGCACGGTCACCCGGGTGCCCGGCGCGGCCCGGGTGATCGCGTACGCCGTGGACAGCCCGACGATCCCCCCGCCGATCACGAGCACGTCACAGTCATGGGCGACCGCCGACCGCACCTGCACCACCTCCCGCCTCGATAGTGCACTGCGCCACTGACAGCCGCTTCAAACGCGGGCGGGCGCACCACCGGGGCGGGAGGACCGGGCCGTTCTCACGCCGGGGCCATCAGCAGCGGGCGGGCCCGCTCCCGCAACTCCACGACCTGCGGTTCGTCGCCGTAGGGCTCAAGACGGGCCAGCAGGTCCTTGACGTACTCGGTGGTCCGCGCCGACGAGATCCGCCCGGCGACCTCCACGGCCCGCACCCCCTGCTCGCACGCCGCGTCCAGGTTCCCGGACTCCAGTTCCGCCACGGCCGACACCACGAGCCGCAGCCCGTGCGAGCGGACGAACTCCTCCGTCGGCTTCGACAGCGCCTGCTCCGTGAACCGGCGTACCTGGCGTGGTGCCTTCAGGTCGCGGTAGCACTCGGCCGCGTCGGCGGCGAACCGGTCGTAGGAGTAGAAACCCAGCCACGAGGGGTCGTTGTCGCCGTCCCTGGCCCGCTCCAGCCACCCCTCGGCCGCCTTGAGCGCGGCACCGGCGGCCTGCGCGTCGCCCGCGCGGGCGTGGGCGCGGGCCTCGACGAGGCGGAAGAAGCTCATCGTGCGGGCGGTGGCCAGGCCCCGGTTGCGTTCCAGCGCGGCCTGCGCGAGGTCGACGCCCTCGTCGCCGAAGCCCCGGTAGGTCGCCTGGAGGGACATGGACGCCAGCACGTACCCCCCGAGGGGGACGTCGGCCGCGGCACGTGCCAGCCGCAAGGACTGGATGTAGTAGCGCTGCGCCGCCTCCTGCTGGCCGGTGTCGAACGCCATCCAGCCCGCGAGGCGGGTGAGTTCGGCGCTGGCCCCGAAGAGCGCGCGGCCGACCTCGTCCGAGTAGGCGCCGAGCAGCAGCGGCGCCGCCTCCACCCGTAAGCACTCGGGCACCATCGACGAACGCCAGTCGCCGCCACCGTACTTGGAGTCCCAGCGGCGGGCGTCCTCGGCGGCCTCGCGCAGTTTCTGCACATCACTGTGGCCGACTTTCTGCGGTGCGCCGGAGCCCTCTGCGGGCCCCACCTCGCGCGCGACCGAGGAGTCGGCCGGGGTTATCAGCCAGCGTGAGGCGGGCGTGGCGTACGCGCTGACCGCGAAGGAGCCGGCCAGCGACTGCCATATGCCACCGGAACCTGCCCTGCGGCCCGCGAGATCGAGGCGGTACAGCTCGGTCGCCGAGCGCACCGCCTGCGCCACGTCGCGGGGGAAGGCGAGGCCCACCTCCGGTGCCGGGTCGGCGTCCGCCAGGCCGATCTCGTGGAGCGGCACGGGGCGGCCCAGCTTCTGGCCGATCGCGGCGGCGATGAGGTGAGGGGCGGCACCCTGCGGCACCATGCCCTTCGACACCCAGCGCGCCACCGACGTCTTGTCGTAGCGAAGTGTCAACCCGCGTTGGGCGCCAAGGTCGTTGACGCGCCGCGCGAGTCCTGCGTTGCTGATTCCCGCGAGGGCGAGAACGGTGCCGAGCTTCTCGTTCGGCCCGCGTTGCTCCCTGGACATGCGCCACCCCTCGACACAGACGGCTGTCGCGCTGGCATAAGCACGCGGCATTCGTAAACCCAGCGTAGTTCGCCGCATCCCAAGCGTTAAGAGGCATTGTTCCGGATGGCGGGATTGTGGTCCGTACCCGAGCGCGACGCCGACACGCGCTGTCGCCGCGTGCTCCCGCTGTGTGGCCGTGCGCCCGTGCGTGCGCTCTACTCCGGCCACCCCGGGAGCGCTTCCATGGAGCTTGCGTGGGTCGGCCCGCTGTACTGGATCCAGTGGGCTGGGGGACACCGCCGCCTTCATCCCCGCGGGCGGCGGACCGGCCCGGGGGGCGAGTCCCGCCCCCCGGGCTGAACGCCGTCCGGGGCTCCGGCGGCGGGCCCGCGCCGGACACGGAGCGTGTCCGCGGCGGCCTCAACTCCGTTTCCCTCACGCCGAATTGGCCGAAAATCGATCCCGCTCTCCGGGTACGATCACCGCTCCCACCACGGGAGTTGAGGGCGTACGGAGCGTTTTCGGGGCGCGCGCCGGGGGCGCATTCGCGTCGCAACGCACCCGCCCGCCACTGCCGTCCGGCCTCCTGGCAGGGTGGTCGACCGGGCGCGTCCCCCGGGGCGTCGGCGGTGTCACCGCCTCTCTGTGGCGCGTTCTTCATGGCAGCATGGTGAATCGTTCGTGACGATGCACTGGTTGTCCACAGGCTGTGGAGGCGTCCATGCGGTGGTTGGTGGGATGGAGCAGCACCGCCGCGCGGAGCGCCGGGATCGGCTCCGCCGGGGCGACCGGGACCGACGGCGAGACCGTGCACCCGGTGGGCTCCCAACTCCTGTGGGGCGACCCCGATCCGCTCTGGGCGGTCGGCGACTGGCGCCCCGACGAGGTCCGCGTCGTCAAGGCCGACCCGGAGAACCGGATCGCCGTCCTCGGCACCTGCGCCGCCTCCGACGAGCAGCTGCGGGTCGGCCTGTTCGCCGCCCGCGGCGGCGCGCTGCGCCATCTGACGGCCTGGGCGGGCAGCTACACCGCCGTCGTCCAGGCCGGCCGCCGGATCACCGTCTGCGGCGATCTGGCGGGCGCCCGCCCGGTGTTCCACACCCCCTGGGCGCAGGGCACCGCCTACGCGACCGCCGCGCTGCCGCTCGCCGACCTCGTCGAGGCCAACCTCGACTTCGGCCACCTCGCCGCGCTGCTGGCCGCGCCCGACGTCCCGGCCGCCCTCCAGGACTCCACCCCCTACGACGGCGTGCGGCGCGTTCCGCCGGGGCACGCGCTGATCCTGCGCGCGGGGGCGCGCGAGATCGCCGGGTACGAGGCGGTCGCCTCCCTCGCGGTGGCGGCGCCCTCCGCCGACCCGGACCGTGCCGTGGACGCCGTCCGGGACGCGCTGGTCGACGCGGTCCGCGCCCGGCTCTCGGCGCCCCGGCACGTCCCCGGCATCGAGATGGACCCGGGCCCGGTCCCCGGCATGGGACCCGCCGAGCGGCGGGCCGCGCGCGGGATGCCGGTCGCGGGCATCGGCGCCGACCTGTCGGGCGGCCCCGCCTCGGGCACCCTGGCCCTGCTCGCGGCCGGTCTGCCCGGCATGCCGGGCACCGTCCTCGGACACGGCACGGGCGCGGGGGAGCGGCTCCTCGCGGTCACCTTCAACGACCTGGTCACCGGCGGCCGGGAGGCCGAGGTGCAGCGGGCGGGCACCCTCGCCGCCAACCCGCGCCTGCACCACGTGGTCGTCACCGGCGACGAGGACACCCTGCCCTACGCCGACCTCGACGGACCCCTCACCGACGAGCCGGGCCGCAGCCTGGTGAGCGCCGCCCGGCACCGCGCCCGGCTGGCCGCGGGCAGCGCCGACCACTTCACCGGCTACGGCGCCCGCCAGGTCCTGGACGCCCACCCGGCCCGCCTCGCCGACCTCCTGATGGACCGCAAGCGCCGTCACCTGGTCCGCCCGGTCGCCGCGCTCGCCAAGGCCGACGGCTCGGTCCTCGTCCCCGCGCGCGTGTACGGCGCCGCCCGCCGGCTGGCCCGCACCCCGTACCTCGACGGCCTCGACCTCCTCGCGGAACGGCTGCTGCAACGCCGCTTCGACGAGCCCGGCGGCGCCGTCGGTGCCTCGCTCGCCGCGCTCGCCTGGGCCAGACCCGGTCCCGCCGCGCGCTGGCTGACCGGGGAGGCGCTCGCCGAAGTATCGGTTCGCCTCCAGGCGTCCGCGCGCCGCGCCTCCCTCGCCCCCAACCAGCGCCCCGGCGAGTACCGCGCGCGGGCCGCCCTCGCCCGCCAGGCCGCCGAGACGCGCGTCCTGGAACAGGCGGCGGAGATCCGCTCCCAGCGCCTGCACACCCCGTTCCTCGACAACCAGGTCGTCCGCGCCTGCCGCGCCCTCCCGGAGGCCCTGCGCGTCCAGCCGGGCGCCCGCGCGGACATCCTGCGGACGGTGCTGGAGGGCGCCGGCGTCAGCGACCTGCCGCCCGGCTGGGGCGCACCCTCGCACGGCCCGGCGTCCCAGGCGGCCCACACCGGCCTGCGCGCCGCCGCCTCCACCCTGACCGACCTCTTCGGCACGCCCCTGCTGGCGGAGGCGGGCCTGGTGGAGGCCCGGGTGGTCCGCAAGGCTCTGCGCGCTGCGGCGGAGGGCGAACCCCTGCCGATCGACGGCCTCGCCGACCTCGTCTCCCTCGAACTGTGGCTGCGCCGCCTCCTCTCCCGCAGGGGCACCTGCTGGACCGGCACCCCGGCCCGCCAGCGAGCCGTCCCCGAGGGCATCGCCCCCCGCCGGGGCGCACTGGCGTCGGGAGGGGGCGCGGGGGTGGCGTGAGACCCGCTTTGGCCAATTCCCACCGCTCCCATCTGTCACCGGGGGGGAGGGGAGGGTGAGGGGGGAGGGGGGGAGGAACTCCGGACCCCGGGGACTCCTCGGCTGACTGCGACCCCGTGATTCCCCCTCCAGCCCCGCCGGTGCATCCCGTTGCCGTCCCGGGGGGGGCTTCTCTCCCGCCCAGGGGGACCTTCTCTTCCGTCTCCGGGCTGCCTTCCGTCTCCGGGCCGCTTCCCGTCTCCGGGCTCTCTTCCGTCCCCCGGGTCCTCTTCCGTCCCCCGGGTCCTCTTCCGTCCC
>NZ_FMCI01000361.1 GCF_900091845.1 Streptomyces sp. SolWspMP-5a-2 | reverse complement strand
TGCCCCGCGGGCCACGACGACACGGTCAAGCTGCTGTCGGCGGTGGCGGTGGGCGGTTCCGCGTCCGCCGCGGCGCCCGCGTCCCGGCCGGCCGGTGGCGGGGGCGGCTGCTGCGGGGGAGGGTGCTGCGGCTGACCCGGCGCCGGGCGCTGCCCGCGCCCCGACCTGGAAGGCCCCGACCGCACGGCGGTCGGGGCCTTCGGTGTCTCCGCGCGTCCCCGTGTGTCCCTGTGTCCCTGTGTGCCGCCGTGTCGGCGCTGCGCCTCGGCTGCGCCTCTCCGCGTCCGCCGGGCCGCCCGGCCGCGCGTTCTCGGCGCGGGCGCTTCAGTCGCCGTCCGGCTCGGGGTGCTTGAGGGACATCCGGGCCGTGACCCGCTCCGGCACGGCGACCTCGGCCCAGAAGCGGTGGGTGCTGACGAAGACGGCGAGTTCGTGCTCGCGCCTGCGGAGCTTCTCCACCTCGGCCTGCTCGTCGTCGGTCCAGCCGGGGGAGGCGGGGCGCTCCACCTTGCGCCAGCCGCCCGTGTCGCTGAAGCCGTCCAGGGGGACCACCGACCAGGGCAGCCGCTTGAGCAGGGCCGACAGCTCGGCCCGGACCTGATGCAGCTCCTCCTGACCGGCGCGGAGGTCACTTGGAAAGTCATAGGTCGTTGCCACTCGGCAATGGTACGCCTGTTCGATTTTGAGAAGCGAGTCGCTTCGCGGGGTTCGTCGACGGGTTCACCCAAACGGGCGGGACGGACGGGCGGACGAGATGGGCGGGCGGCCGGGATGGGCGCGACGGGCGGGCGAGCGGCACGGGCGTGTGGGACCGGCGGATGGGCGGCGGCAGCCGGAGGCGTCACGGCCCAGGAAACGGCGGACTCCGCGGGCCCGGTGGTCAGGGCCCGCGGAGTCGGGGGAACGGGGTGGCGCCGTCGGGTCAGCGCTGGCCCTTGAGGCGTTCGACGCCCGCGACGCCGACGGCGGCCAGCGCGATCTGGATCAGCAGCTCGATCCAGTCGATGCCCTTGGTGTCGGCGACCCCGAGCGCGGCGGCGATGGCCGTGCCGACCAGCGCGGCGACGATGCCCACCAGGATCGTCCACAGGATGCCGATCCGCTGGCGGCCGGGCAGGACCAGGCGTCCCAGGACTCCGATCACGATGCCGATCACGATCGCGGCGAAGATGCTCGAGATCTCCATGCCTGACTGCCTCTCTACAAGATCCTTCTACAACGGTGTCGATAGCAGACTGCCCAGGTCCGCGCGGGACAGTCGTCCGCTCCGCGAGCGGTTTCCGGCGGCGGCGGGAGGCCGGTGGAGCGCAGGTCGGGCGCCCGGACGCCGTTGTCGTACCCGTGCGCCAGACTGGAGGCATGTGCCGGAGCATCAAGACCCTGCGCCCGCCCTCCCTGCCCGAAGAGGCGACCGAGGAGGACATCCGGGCCGCCGCCCTGCAGTTCGTGCGGAAGGTGTCCGGGTTCCGGGCGCCCGCCGCCCACAACCGCGAGGTCTTCGACCGCGCGGTCGACCAGATCACCGAGGCCACGGCCGCCCTCCTGGACGGCCTGGAGATACGGGGCCGCGCCAAGGCCGGGTGACGGACCGGCGCCCCCGCCCGGCCGGGGCCCTCACGCCGGTTTGGGCGCCCGCCGCACCACGTACACCGCGCCCGCGCCCGCCCCGCACAGGGCCAGCACCGAGACGCCGGTGGCCAGCCAGGTCGCGCCGAGCCACTGGCCGCCGAAGTAGCCGAGGGCCACGCTGTACCCGGCCCACGCCAGGCCCGCGAGCGCCGACCAGGGCAGGAAGTCGCGGGCCCTGCGGTGGGCGGCGCCCGCGCCCAGGGAGACGACCGAGCGGCCCGCCGGGGCGAACCGGGCCAGGATCACCAGCGCGCCGCCGCCCCGGGCCAGGGCCTGACCGAGACGTTCCTGCGCGTGCGTGAGACGGCGGGAGCGGGCGATGGCGCGGTCCAGGCGCTCCCCGCCCCGCCAGGCGAGCCGGTAGGCGACCAGGTCGCCGATGAGGGACGCGGCGGCGGCGCAGAGCGTCAGGGCGAGGATGTCGGGGACGTCGGGGGAGACCCGGCCGGTGGCCGAGCCCGCGGCGGCCGCCGTCGCGGCCGTGATCACCAGGACACCGCTCGGCAGGACCGGCAGGAACACGTCCAGCAGGACCGACAGCGCGACCATGACGTAGATCCATGGGCTGCCCGTCAGCGCCCCCACACTCTCCAGCACCACAACTCCCCGTGACTCCCCCGTGGCCAGACCGTGCCGCGATGTCGCAGGGGAGCGGCAGAGGCGACCATCAACAGCCATACAGCGTACGCCCGGAGGGCGACGGAAGGTGCACCGGGGGCGGAAGTGACGGGAGCGGTCTGTTCACCCGGCTGCCCGCCAGCGGGGGCGGCCGGCGGCGGAGTCCCGTAGCAACGGACGCAGGGGGTCGGCTCGCAGCCGTCGACCCCGTCGACAGTGAGGAACGGAACTCATCATGGTGGCAGGAATATGCGCGGGCGCCGTCGCGGCGGCCGTCCTGGCGGCCGGCACCGGCGGTGCCCACGACTACACGGTGCGGTCGGAGGCGCGGTTCACGGCGCCCGGCGCCGCCCACGCGAGGGCGTACACCTACGACCCGGGGCTGGTGCCGGTCGGCTCCTGGATCGAGGTGCGCCAGCACACCGCCGACGGCGGCGCCACGGTCGTCGGACTGCGGGTCACGGGTCTGGTGCCCGGACACGAGTACGGCGTCCACGTGCACCAGAAGCCGTGCGCCGCCGACCCGGCCGCGGCCGGTGGGCACTACCAGCACATGCCGTCCGCCGACCCGGCCGCGGCCAACCCCGACAACGAGGTCTGGCTCGACTTCACGGCCCGCCGCGACGGCACCGGCGCGGCGGTCGCCCGGCACCGTTGGGACTTCCGGCCGGGGCAGGCGTCCTCCGTGGTGATCCATGACATGCCGGGCACGAAGGGGGCGCGGGTGGCCTGCCTCACGGTGCCGTTCGGACCCTCCGGCGGCCGTTCCTGACGACGCGGCGTGCGTCCCCGGTTCCTCCCGGGGACGCACGGCGGGCCCTGCCCGGGAGAACCGGGGAGGGCCCGCCGTCGGTCGCGGCCGGTGGCCGCGGGTCAGGCGGTGACCGGCGCGGGCTCGGCGGAGTCCGCCGCCGGTGAGCGCCGGGTGAGCAGCCGGTCGAGGCCGAACGCGCCGGAACCGGTGAACACGAGCAGCAGCAGCGCCCAGCAGAACATCGCCGAGGGCTCGCCGCCGTTCTCCATCGGCCACAGGGCGCCGGGCTGATGCACCTTGAAGTAGGCGTACGCCATCGACCCCGAGGCTATGAAGGCCGCGACCCGGGTGCCGAGGCCCAGCAGGACGAGGAGGCCGCCGACGAGCTGGATGACGGCCGCGTACCAGCCGGGCCAGGCTCCGGCTTCGAGGGTGCCGCCCCGGGTGCCGGCCGCGCCGCCGAGCACACCGAAGAGGGAGGCGGCGCCGTGGCAGGCGAAGAGGAGGCCGACGACGATCCGGAAGAGGCCGAGCGCGTAGGGCTGGGCGCCGTTGAGACGTGCGGACATGTGGGGGGTGCTCCTTCGGTCGGGCCGGTCGTGGGGGACCGGTCTGGGGACGAGCCGAGTGAGTGACCCAGGCTAGGATGGCCTAATCAATGCTTGCAAGTTCAACATTCGGCCACGGGTCCGATTCCGGATACCCCGCCGGACCACCCGTGGTCGTCCGCAGAACCGCTCTCGCCACCGCGTCCGCGTCCGACAGGGTGACCGAATCCACCCCCGGTCTGGCCCCCGCCGCGGTCACCCAGTGGACCCCCTCCGTCGGCACTCCGAACGCGAACCTCCTTGCGTGCGGCCGCCCTTGACGGTCTATCAGGTGGTAGGGGCGGGCCGTCACGTCCAGCCCGCCGGTCTCGTAGCCGTCCACCGTGTGCGGGCGGCACGCCCCCGCCCGCAGCAGTCCCGCGAGGAGCGGATCGGCCGTCCGCCGGAGTTCCGGTTCCGGCAGCCGCGCCTCCACGAGGGTGGTCACCCGGACCTCGGAACCGGGCACCTCGGGGGAGCGGGCCAGCCAGCCGCCGTCCTCCTCCCTGACCTGCAGGCGCGGGCCGAGCACCTCCACCACGCCCGCCTCCACCAGCGCCACCAGCTCCCGGGTCCTGCGCCGGGGCGGGCCGATCGACAGGAAGGCGTTGAGCGGGGTGTACCAGCGGTCCAGGTGGTCGCGGCGGGAGACGCCGGTGAGGCCGCCGTGGTCGACCACGAGCCGTATCTCGTTGCGCAGGTCGCGCAGGACGTCGAGGGCCGCCTTCACGGGGCCGTGCAGGTTGCCCAGGGCGGCCTGCGCCGCGTCCTCGCGCAGATGGCCGAGCAGCCACTCCCGCCACTCCCCGGGACCGCTGAACTCCCGCTGCCCGTAAGGGCGGGAGATCCGGTCCCAGTCCCAGCGGTCGGCGGGCGCCACCCCGAACGCGTCCAGGACCAGGGCCTCCCGCGGGTCGCCGTGCGGGACGGCGAGGAAGCGCTCCGCGAGTCCGGGGCGCCGGGTGAGGGTCGTGTAGTAGACCGTCTCCACCTCTTTGGCCACCAGCGGCCATATGTCCGCGCGGAAGTCGGGCGCCTCGCCGGAGTCGGCCCGCTTGCGCAGACGGGCTATCGCCTCCGGGGTGAGGACCTGCGGGGTGTGCCGCCCGTAGGGGCCCTTCGCGTTGTCGCCGCGCGCCTGGTAGGGGACACCGCGCCGGGACCCGGCGTACAGGCGCGGCTCGCGGCCGGAGGGCAGGTAGCGCAGCCCGTCGGGCCCGGTGACGAAACGGCCGCCCCTGCCGGTCGTCAACAGGGCCGTCTGGTCGAAGAAGTTGAGGCCGAGACCGCGCAGCAGCACCGGTTCGCCGGGCGCGACGGCGGACAGGTCGAGGTCGGCCGGGTTGGCGGGCGCCAGGTGACGCAGCCCGTGCCGCTCGGCGTACCCGGCGAGCCGCACCCCCTCCGCGTCCGGCACGACCGGCAGATGGCCCTGCGCCAGGACCACGGCGGCCAGCCCGGTCAGCACCCGGCCGTCGTCCAGCGTCAGCCGCTGCCCGCCGTCATCACCGCCGTCCCCGCCGCCGGCCGGGTCGCCGGCGTCGTCGAGGCGGATCGCGCGGGCCCGGTGGACGACGACCCGGACCGAGGGCGGCGCCTGCCGGACCACCCGGGCGAACACCCACTCCAGGTACCGCCCGTAGAGCGCCCGGGTCGGGTACTCGTCGGGGCCCAGCTCGCCCGCCGCCCACGCGTGGAGGCTCGGGCCGGGACGGATCGGCCCCGAGCAGTCCACGCTGTCGTCGGTGAACAGGGTCACCTGGCAGGCGACGGTGTTCATCAGCAGCTCGGGGGACTGCGCGGGCCGCCAGACCCGGCCCGCGCCCGGTGGCGCGGGGTCGACCACGTGGACCGTCAACCGCTGCCCGGGGGCGAGCAGTTCGGGCGCGGACGCGCACAGGCGCTCCAGCACGCTGGTGCCGCGCGGCCCGGCGCCGACCAGGGCGACGGAGACGGGAACCTGTTCCGCGGTCGGTGCAGACAAAACGGTGACTCCCGGGCATGTGGGGGCGCAGCAGGGGGAAACGCCCGCCGGAAGCGGACGGTCCGCATCATCATGCCGTCAGCCCCCGCAGAAACCAACGCGGACCCCAATCACGAGAGATGCCCCTCATGTCGTGGTCAGGGCGGACTCCTCCACGGTCGTCAGGGTGCCGTCGTCCCTGGCCCGCTCCAGCCGCAGCCGCGCCGAACGTCCGCGCACGGTCAGCGTCATGAGCTGGTTGCCGAACCATGGTCCGCCCGTCCTGCGCCAGCTCACCCCGGGCCGGGGGCAGCGGCCGTGCCGGGCCAGCCGCCGGCCGAGCGCCCGCGCCACCCGGCTCCAGCCGAACCGGAAACCGGCCTTGACCCAGACCGGGACCGAGTTGTGGACCGGCGAGCAGGTCAGTTGCAGGACGCGGGCGTCGGGCGCGGACGTCCCCGGCGGCCAGCGCGGCTCGGCCACGTACGCGTGGTGCACGTCCCCGGAGAGCACCAGCACCGTCGCCGGGGCCTGCGGGCCCGAGCCCGCCTCGGCGAGCAGCGCGGCCAGCGACTCGAACGACTCGGGGAAGGCGGCCCAGTGCTCCAGGTCGGCGGTGCGCCGCAGCCGTTCCCCGAACCGCGCCCAGCGCGGCCCGCGTTCGCCCCGGCACAGGGCCGCGTCCCACCGCTCCGCGTCGTGCACCAGGTGCGGCAGCAGCCAGGGCAGTGAGGTGCCGACCAGCAGGTGGTCGCACTCCTCCGGCGCGTCCAGGGCCTGTTCGCGCAGCCAGGCGAACTCCGCCGGGTGCAGCATGGCGCGGCGGTCCTCGTCCAGGACGCGGGCCGCGCGGGAGTCCGCCATCAGCAGCCGGACGCGGCCGAAGTCGCGCCGGTAGCTCCAGCGCGCCGAGGTCGGGTCGGCGTCCGCCTCGTGGGCGAAGGCGCGCAGCGCGTCGGTGCCGTCGGGGGCGTCCCGGACGGCGGCGTAGAGGGGGTCGGCGGCGAGCGCGGCCGGGGTCAGGTTGCCGAGGTGCTGGTGGACCCAGTACGACATCAGGCCGCTCAGCAGCCGCTCCCGCCACCAGGGCGTGGCCCGCATGTCGGCGAGCCAGGCGGCGGAGGTGTTCCAGTCGTCGATCAGATCGTGGTCGTCGAAGATCATGCAGCTCGGGACCGTCGACAGCAGCCAGCGGATCTCCGGGTCGAGCCAGGACTCGTGGTAGAGGCGGGTGTACTCCTCGTAGTCCGCGACCTGGCCGCCCGGCGGCTCGTCCAGGTCGCGGCGGGTTGCGAGCCAGCGGCGGGTGGCGTCGGAGGTCTCGTCGGCGTACACCTGGTCGCCCAGCAGCACGAGGACGTCCGGGCGTTCGCCCTCGGGGGCGGCGGCGACCCGGGAGGCGAGGGAGTCCAGTGCGTCCGGTCCGACCGGGTCGGGCTCGTCGGACGGCGGGGCGGCCCAGCGGCAGGACCCGAAGGCGATCCGGACGGCGTCGCCCTCCGGCCCCGTGCGGATCACCGAGGGCGGGAAGCGGGAGTCGGGCGGCGGCCAGGCGCGGACGTCGTCGAGGAACACCTCGTAGGCGGTCGTCGTCCCCGGGGTCAGCCCCTCGACCGCGACCAGGGCGTAGTGGTGGCCCGCGATCCGGAAGGTGCGGGTCCCCGCCCGGGTGCCGTCGGCGCAGCGCACCTCGGCGGCGCACGGACGGCTCGTCTCGACCCATACGGTCGCCGACGAGCCGTCCGCGTACCTCAGCAGTGGACCCAGGCGCAGTTCGGCCACGTGATCGTCACCCTCCCTCGGCTCCGTCGCCCCGTACGGTACGGAACGACGGCCCCGGGTGGGGAGGTTCCGGCCCGGAAACCGCGGTCGGGCCGGTGTGACGTGGGCCGCGTCCGGCCTCCCGGCGGGTCAGCAGCTCGCGAGGTAGTTGGTGAGCGCGGTCTTCTCGGCGGAGTCGACGGAGAGGTCGTAGTAGTACTTCACCTGGACCCAGGCGCGCACGTAGGTGCAGCGGTAGGACGTCAGCGGGGGCACCCACTCGGCCGGGTCCTTGTCGCCCTTGGACCGGTTGACGCTCGCGGTGACCGGGACGAGCTGGGGCCGGGTGATGTCGTTGGCGAACGCCTGGCGCTGGGCGGTGGTCCAGCCGCTGGCGCCGGAGTCCCAGGCCTCGGCGAGGGGGACCACGTGGTCGATGTCCAGGCTGGACGCGGCGGTGAAGGTGGCGCCGTCGTAGACGGAGTACCAGCTCCCGCTGGTCGCGGTGCAGGCCGAGTTGACGACGACGTTGCTGCCGTCGCGCTTGATGACGTACTCGCGGGTGTTGCAGGTGCCGCTGATGGTGATCCAGGTCGGGAACAGGTCCCGGTCGTAGCCGGTGCGGTTCTCGGTGGCCACGGTGAGCTGGGAGAGGTAGCTGCGGGCGGTGGCGGCGCTGACCGGCGTGGGCAGGGCCGCGGAGGCGGTCGGACCGTTGAGGAGCCCGACGGAGGCTATGAGTCCGGTGAGGGCCGCCACTATGCTCAGCCGTCGACGCGCGTAGAACTTCGGCATGCGAACTCCCTGGGGGTGGGGGGATGTTGAAGTGCGAGCGAGGGAATGCTCGCGGTGCGGTGTTGCCGTGGGGTGTGCGTGCGGTGAGAAGTTAGTGACGTGAACATGACAGGGCAAGATGCGGGAGCGAACTTTCCGCGAGCGGCGCGAAGCGGCGCCGGGCGCTCCGGTGGGTGCCCCGGTGAGCGATCCGGTGAGCGACCCGGCGGGGGTGCGGTCGCGGGCGCGGTCGTGGGCGCGGCGCGCGGTGTGCGGCGAGGGCGGGGGCCGGTGACCTGAACGAAGGGTGAACTCTTCCCGGCCCCTCTGGCGGAAAGGGGGGTTCATTTTGTACCGTGGAGAAACAAAGTGGCTCCCGCTCGTTTTCCCTGACCGGCGGGCGGGGCCGCCTTGGTCCTCCGGGGCGCACCCGTACGCCCCTCTGCCCCGCCCGCGCCTTGGAGCTGCCGATGACGGCCACCACCGTGCCCACCGTCCTCACCGCCCGCGCCCTCCTGCTCGACATGGACGGCACCCTCGTGAACTCCGACGCCGTCGTGGAACGCTGCTGGCGCCGCTGGGCCGACCGGCACGGGCTGGACGCGGACGAGGTCATGCAGGTGGTGCACGGGCGCCAGGGCTACGCGTCGATGGCCCTGCTGCTGCCGGACCGGCCCATGGAGCACAACCACGCCGACAACGCGCGGATGCTCGCCGAGGAGACCGCCGACCTGGACGGCGTCGTGCCCGTGCCGGGCGCGCCGGAGTTCCTGGCCTCCCTCGCCGGTCTCCCGCACGCCCTGGTCACCTCCGCCGACGTCCCGCTCTCCACGGCCCGGATGACCGCCGCCGGGCTGCCCCTGCCCGACCTCCGGATCACCGCCGAGTCCGTCGGCGCCAGCAAGCCCGACCCCGAGGGCTTCCTCAAGGGCGCGGCCGAGCTGGGCGTCGACCCGGCGGACTGCGTGGTCTTCGAGGACTCCGCCGCCGGTATCGCCGCGGGGCGCGCGGCGGGGATGCGCGTGGTCGGCGTCGGCTCCCGGGCCGACTTCCACGACCCCGACGTCGTCGTGCGCGACCTCACCCAGGTGCGCGTCGAGAACGCGGGGGACGCGGGACTGCGGCTCGTCATCGGCTAGCGGACGGGCGGCAGTCGGCGATCGCCGGTCGGTGACTCGCGGTCGGCGGACGGCAGTTGGTCGCCGGTGGCCGCCTGTCGGCGTTCAGGAGCCGCCGGTTGACAGGCGGACGGCGGTGGCCCGGGGACCCCGGCCCGCCGATCTCACGGCTGCGTGGTCTCCGCCTCCAGCCGCTCCCGCGTCGCCGCGCCGTAGACGCCCGACGGGTCCCCCTGGACGCCCCTGGCCCACTGGTAGCTGCGGACCGCGCCCTCGACCCGCCGCCCGTACGTGCCGTCGACGGCACCGACGTACAGGTTCAGCTGGCGCAGCCTGAGCTGCAGCTCGGTGACCTCAGCGCCCTGGTCGCCCCGGCCGAGCACCGGCGCGGCGGACGCGGTGGGCTCCGTCGACTCCTGGACCGTCGCGGGCTCCGACGGCGTCACGCTGGGCTCCGCCGACGCGGAGGCGCTCGGCGTCGGGCTCGGCGCCGACGGGGACGCCGACCGCGACGGGACGACGCTGGCGGACGGCGCCGGTGCCACCACCGCGGGCCGGGTGGACACGGCCGCCGCGGACGGCGACACCGACGCGGACCCGGTCGCCGGGGCCGGGACACCGGCCCGGACACCGTCGGCCCGGGAGTCGTCCCTGGCCGGGGACTCGTACGAGAGCAGACCACCGGCGAGGCTCGCCACGGCCGCCACGGCGACGGCACCACCGGCCGCGAACAGCACCGCGCGCCCGCGCCGTCGCCGCCGCACCGGGTCGCTACCGGCCGCGCCGGGCACGTCCCCGGCGAACGGGGCGCCCCTGCCGGGGCCGAGGGTGCCCAGGGTGAGCGTCTCCTCGGTGAGGGCCGGTGCGGGCGCGGTGGCGGGACCCGGGGTGGGCCCGGCCGCGGCCGGGAGCACGCGCAGGGCCATCGTCTCGTCGGTCCGGGACGCGGCCGGGACGCCGGGGACGTCTGGTGCGGCGGGGGTGGTCGCGGGGACCGGAGCGTTCGCCGCAGCCGGAGGGTTGCCGGTATCCGGGGTGCCCGCGCCCGTCGGGGCCGGGGCCGGAGTCTGGGCCGGGGGAGCGTCGGGCGGCGGCGGGGTTTTGCGCGTCCCCTGGGAGGCGGACGGGGCTTGTGCGGCCTGTGTGCCCTGTGTGCCCTGTGTGCCCTGTGTTCCTCGTGTGCCCTGTGGGGCGGGCGTACCGGCGGCACCCTGCGCATCAGACACGCCAGGAACCCCCTGCGCATCAGACGCACCAGGCGCACTCTGCGTATCAGGAGCCCCCTGCGCACCAGACGCACCGGCGACACCCTGCACATCAGGCGTACCAGCGGCCCCCCGCATGCCAGGCGTACCGGCGGCACCTCGCGCACCAGGCACCACGCGTGCGCCAGTCGCACCAGGCACACCCGGAGCCTCAGTCGTCCCTCGCGCCCCAGCCGCCCCCTGAGCCCTCTGCGCGCCCTCCGGGCCCCGAGGCGTGTCCCCGGTTCCCCCCGGGGCTCCGGGGCCGTCTGTCGGGCTTCCCGGGGTGCCGTCGTGGCCGTGGGCCGGTGGCTGCGGCGACTCCGCGTCCCCCGTGGCCCCGGGAGCCTCTTCGGCCACCCCGGTCTCCCCGGCCTCTGGGGTCTCCGGGGTCTCCGGCGTCCCGGTGAGGGCCACGTACGGGCGGATGCGCATCGGGTTGAAGTCCTCCGCCGCTGCCGCCTCCGCCTCGCGGGCGTCGCGCAGGGCGTCCGACGCGCGCCGGTTGCAGGCGCAGGACGGGGAGCCGTCCGCCGTTCTGGGCGTGCCGCACTCCGGGCACAGGTGGTCTCTTGGAGCAGTCACTTGGTTTCCCTCCCCTCGCGCCCCCACGCGATCTCCAGAGATTATGCAGATCTCCTTCACCCCGTCTCACGCCCGCCCCGGAATGCCTGGTTCCGGGCGCGTCCGAAGGGGACTCGACAGGCCATAACCGCGCACACCGATCACCATGGACGGGGGACGAGAGCCTCGGGAGGACTCGATGGCCGGAGACGCGCGCGGCACGACCGACCCCGTACGGGACGACGGACCGCCCGAGAGACCGCCCGTCCGCGGCAGCGCCGCCGCACAGCACGTGCCCGGGAACGTCCTCGTCTCCATCGGCGCGCTGCTCCTCGGACTGCTGCTCGCCGCCCTCGACCAGACGATCGTCTCCACCGCGCTGCCGACCATCGTCAGCGACCTCGGCGGCCTCGACCACCTCTCCTGGGTCGTCACCGCGTACCTGCTGGCGTCGACGGCCGCGACCCCGCTGTGGGGCAAGCTCGGCGACCAGTACGGGCGCAAGCGGCTGTTCCAGACCGCCATCGTGATCTTCCTGATCGGCTCGGCGCTCTGCGGCCTCGCGCGGAACATGCCCGAACTGATCGGCTTCCGCGCGCTCCAGGGCCTCGGCGGCGGCGGACTGATCGTGCTGTCGATGGCGATCGTCGGGGACATCGTGCCGCCGCGCGAACGCGGCCGCTACCAGGGCCTGTTCGGGGCGGTGTTCGGCGCGACGAGCGTCCTCGGGCCGCTGCTGGGCGGGGTGTTCACCGAGCATCTGAGCTGGCGGTGGGTCTTCTACGTCAACCTGCCCGTCGGGATCGTGGCGCTCGTGGTGATCGCCACCGCCCTGCACATCCCGCGCCGCTCCACCCCGCACGTCATCGACTACCTCGGCACGTTCCTGATCGCCGCCGTCGCCACCTGCCTCGTCCTGGTCGCCTCGCTCGGCGGCACCACCTGGGCCTGGGGCTCGGCGCAGATCGTCGGACTCGCTGTGCTGGGCGTGCTGCTGGCCGTCGCGTTCGTCGCCGTCGAGCGGCGGGCCGCCGAACCCGTGCTGCCGCTCGGCCTGTTCAGGATCCGCACGTTCACCCTCGCCGCCGTGATCAGCTTCGTCGTCGGCTTCGCGATGTTCGGCGCGATGACCTACCTGCCGACCTTCCTCCAGATCGTCCAGGGCGTCTCACCGACCATGTCCGGGGTGCACATGCTGCCGATGGTGCTCGGCCTGCTGCTGTCCTCCACGGTCTCCGGGCAGATCGTCAGCCGCACCGGCCGCTGGAAGGTGTTCCCGATCGCCGGTACCGGGATCACCACGATCGGCCTGCTGCTCCTGCACCGGATGACCGAGCACACCTCGACCGCCGTGATGAGCCTGTACTTCTTCGTCTTCGGCCTCGGACTCGGCCTGGTCATGCAGGTGCTGGTGCTCATCGTGCAGAACGCGGTCTCCTACGAGGACCTCGGCGTCGCCACCTCGGGCGCCACCTTCTTCCGGTCGATCGGCGCCAGCTTCGGCGTCGCCGTCTTCGGCACGGTCTTCACGAGCCGTCTGGGCGGCAGGCTCACCGACGCGCTGCTCGGCCACCGGCTCCCCGCCGGGGTCTCGCCCGGCAGCCTGGAGGCGGACCCGCGCGGCATCTCCGCGCTGCCGCCCGCGCTGCGCCCGGCCGCGCTGCACGCCTACGCGTCGTCGATCACCGACGTCTTCCTCTACGCGGCGCCCGTCGCGCTCCTCGGGTTCGTGCTCGCCTGGTTCCTCAAGGAGGACCGGCTGCGCGGCTCCGTCACCGCACCCGACGTCTCCGAGACGCTGGCCAGCAACCCGGTGGAGCGCTCCTCCTACGACGAGGTCTGCCGCGCGCTGTCCACCCTCGGAACCCGGGAGGGGCGGCGCGAGATCTACCGGACGATCACCGCGCGGGCGGGCTACGACCTGCTGCCCGCGGCGAGTTGGCTGCTGCTGCGGATCAAGAAGTACGGCTGGGCCGAGCCCGGGGTGCTGGCCGAGCGCAGCGCGGTGCCGCTGCCGGTCGTCCTGGCCGCGGCCCGGCAGGTGGAGGAGCGCGGCCTCGGGGTCCGCGAGGGGCTCGACCTGGTCCTCACCGACCGGGGGCGGGAGACGGCGGACAGGCTCGCCGCCGCCCGCGAGGCGTCCCTCGCCGAGCTGCTCGGCGACTGGTGGGGCCCCGACCGCCCCACCGACCTGACCCATCTGGTGCGGCTCCTCAACGAGGAGCTGTGCGGCTCGGACCGGGAGCAGCCGCACAACGGGGCGACGCTGCGCCCGAGTTGACGGGTCCGGGCCGGGGTGCTCCGGTGCGCTCCGCCGGCCTTCCCCGACCGGCTTGCGGGCGGGGCGAGTTCGGGGGGCCGCTGGGCAGGTCGCGGCGGTGGCGGAGGAAGTGGGCGGATTCCGTGACCGTTTGGGCGGCTGCATTGCGGCAACCCGGAGCGTGAACCGGCCCGTCGGGCCGGCACAGCGGAAGGCATCCATGTCCACAGGCATGATCATTGTTCTGATCGTGATCGTGGCGGCCGCAGCAGTCGGCGCGGTCGCCCTGACCCTCCGTTCCCGGGGCGGACTCGGCGGCCGGGATCTGAAGCGCCGCTTCGGGCCCGAGTACGACCGGGTCCTGAGCCGGCACGACGGGGACACCAAGGCCGCCGAGCAGGAGCTGGCCGGGCGCGTGGAGCGCCACGGAGCGCTGCGTGCGCGGGAGTTGGACCCGCAGCGGCGCGAGGAGCTCACCGCGCGCTGGACGGCCGTCCAGGAACACTTCGTCGACGCGCCGCAGGAGGCCGTCGCGGAGGCGGACCGGCTGCTCGCCGAGGTCGCCGCCGAGGTCGGTTTCCCCGAGGCCGGTCAGGGCGACGAGCAGTTCGACGCCCTCTCCGTCCACCACCCCGGGCACCTCGACGGGTACCGGCAGGTCCGGCGGGCCGCGGGCGGGGAGCGGTCGGAGAACGGGACCGAGGACCTGCGGGAGGCCCTGGTCGAGGCCCGGTCCCTGTTCGAGGAACTCGTGGGCGCGCAGGCCGGTCCCCGGCGGCGTCCCCACCTCAATCGTCAGAACGTCAACCGCACCACCGTCAAGGGGGGTTGAGAACCCATGAACGAGAACAGGACCGACAAGGGCACCGACGGCATCGAGAGCGCCGAGAGCCGCAAGGACGCCGCGGTCGCCGCGGGCACCGGTGACGACAGGGGCGCCCGGCGCGATCGGGCCGCCGACCGGGACGTCCGGGACGGCAAGGACCTCGCGGGCGCCAGGGGGACCGCCGACGGCAAGGGCCTCGGCACCGCCGACGGCAAGGACCTCGGCACCGGCGACGGCCGGGACCTGACGGCCGGCCGTCAGGCCGCGACCGGCGCGGACGCCTCGCCCGACGGCCGGAGCGCGTCCGGC
>NZ_FMCI01000340.1 GCF_900091845.1 Streptomyces sp. SolWspMP-5a-2 | reverse complement strand
GGGCGACGGGGTGGGCACCGCGCTGCCGGGCGCCGCCGAGTGCGCGGTCTCCGGCACCCGCAGCACCAGCGGGACCGGGGGCGCCGGCTGCCGCGCCGCGGCGGGCGAGGGCACGCCCTTGACGGTGCCGTCGGAGCCGAGGAACGCGGGGTCGCCGCCGGGGACCATGCCCAGCTCGCGGGCCCGGCGCTGGAGCGCCTCCGGCGCCGAGTAGGCGTCGATGTCCCGCTGGAGCGCCTGCTCCTCGTCGGTGAGGCTCTTGGTGTCCCGCTGGAGGTCGTCCAGCCGGAACGAGCCCTCGCTGAGGGCGGAGTTCAGGACCAGCAGCCCGATCAGCCCGCCGCCCAGGAGCAGCACGACGAGCAGCACGAAGGGCGTGCGGGCGGCCTGGTTGCCCGGGGCGGCGGGCATCAGCCGGGCCAGCCTCGCGGCCCGCCCCCTCGGTTCCGGTGCCGCGCTCACGCGTGCCCCCGTGGGTCCGTCGTCCCCGTCCACCCGTGCGCCTCGCTCACTCCACGTCCTCCCTGATGCGCTCGGCGCCGCGCAGGCGGGCCGGCGCGGCCCGCCGGTTCTCGGCGACCTCTTCCTCGGTGGGAAGTTCGGCACCCCGCGTGAGGAGCTTGAGCCGCGGTTGGTACCGCTCGGGCACCACCGGCAGTCCCGGTGGCGCCGTGGTGGCCGCTCCGCCCGCGAAGACCTGCTTCACCAGCCGGTCCTCCAGCGAGTGGTAGGAGAGCACGCCGATCCGGCCGCCGACCGCGAGGGCGCGCACCGCCGCCGGGATCGCCGCCTCCAGGACCGACAGCTCGCCGTTGACCTCGATGCGCAGCGCCTGGAAGGTGCGCTTGGCCGGGTTGCCGCCGGTGCGCTTGGCGGCCTGCGGCAGGGCGTCCCTGATCAGCTCGACGAGCCGGGCGCTGGAGCTGAACGGCTCCTTCTCGCGCTCCCTGACGACCGCCGAGACGATCCGCTTGGCCTGCTTCTCCTCGCCGTAGGCGCGCAGGATGCGGACCAGCTCGCCGGGCGGGTAGGTGTTGAGGACCTCGGCGGCGCTCATGCCGGTGCTCTGGTCCATGCGCATGTCGAGCGGGGCGTCCTGGGCGTAGGCGAAGCCGCGGTCGGCCTCGTCGAGCTGCATGGAGGAGACACCGAGGTCGAAGAGGACGCCCTGGACGCGCGGGGTGCCCAGGCGGTCCAGGACGTCGGGCAGCTCGTCGTAGACGGCGTGGACCAGGGTGGCGCGCTCCCCGAAGGGCGCGAGCCGCTCCCCGGACAGGCGCAGCGCCTCCTTGTCGCGGTCGAGGGCGACGAGGCGGGCCTCGGGGAAGCGGGTCAGCAGTGCCTCGCTGTGGCCGCCGAGGCCCAGGGTGCAGTCGACGACGACCGCGCCGGGCCGCTCCAGGGCGGGGGCCAACAGGTCCAGGCACCGCTGGAGCATCACCGGGACATGTCGACTCTGGCTCAAGGGGCCCTCTCAGGTCGGGCGGGACCGCGCGCACCGCCGGGTCCCCGCCCGCTCGGGAAGGGGAGGTGGGCCGGCGCCGGAAGCGTCAGCCGACCGGGAGCGGGAGGAGGCCGAGCCGTACGTACGCGCCGCGCACGTGGGGAGTTCCGGCGAGAGCGCCGGGTCCTCCGGGGGATCTCAGTGCAGCAGGGAGCACCTCGCCTCCCGCTTCGCGTCACTTTAGTCGACGGTGTCGCGCGGTCAATCAACCGGCCTGCGCGGCGCGGCAGTCGTCGTCCGCAGCGCTCCCGGAGGGGAAAATCACCCGTGCGGACCCACCGTCCGACCCATGTGGCTTACCTCACAAAGAGGACGTGATGACGTTCCTTTTCCGCTCCCAGCGCAGGACCGGAACGGCTGTGACCAGTACCGTCATGGATATGACGACTTCAGCATCAGCCACCACCGGGCACGAGGACGCCATAGCGGGCGGCGACACCGTGATCGACCGACTGGTCGGGGCGAACGAGGAGTACGCCTCCGCCTTCACCGACCCCGGGATGGACGCCAGGCCCGTCCTGCACGTCGCGGTCGTGTCGTGCATGGACGCCCGTATCGACCTCCACGCGGCGCTCGGCCTCCAGCTCGGCGACTGCCACACCATCCGCAACGCGGGCGGCGTGGTCACCGACGACGTGATCCGCTCGCTCACCATCAGCCAGCGCAAGCTCGGCACGCGCAGCGTGATACTGATCCACCACACGGGCTGCGGCCTGGAGGCGATCACCGAGGAGTTCCGCACCGAGCTGGAGATGGAGGTCGGCCAGCGTCCCGCGTGGGCGGTGGAGTCCTTCCGGGACGTCGACCAGGACGTGCGGCAGTCCATGCAGCGCGTGCGGACCTCGCCGTTCCTCCAGCACACCGACGACGTGCGAGGCTTCGTCTTCGACGTGAAGACGGGTCTGCTGCGCGAGATCGATCCCGCGTGACGCGGTCCCGCCCCTTCTCGTTCCTCGCACCACGCGCGCGTACCGATGACCAAGCATCGTAAAACCCGACATATCGCGGGCAGTTGTCCACAGTCGAGTGACACGAATCGGTAACGGCGGCAAGAATGCGGTGGAGGCGTCGCGCGGGACCGCTCCCGCGCGCCGTCCGTGATCCGGGGTGGGCCGTAGTGCGCTGCGAAGCGTCGGCCACGAGAAAGTACGGGCCGAGGAGGGCCGGGTGACGACCTATGACGATCGAGCGCGCCTTACAGATCTGACCGCCACCGCGGAGCGTGTGCGCGGTTCGGTGGAGGGAGTGATCGAGGGCAAGCCCGAGGTCGTGCGGCTCGCGCTGACGGTGCTCCTCGCCGAGGGGCACCTGCTGATCGAGGACGTCCCCGGCGTGGGCAAGACGATGCTCGCCAAGGCGCTGGCGCGGTCGATCGACTGCTCGGTGCGGCGCATCCAGTTCACCCCCGACCTGCTGCCCTCGGACATCACCGGCGTGTCCATCTGGGACCAGCAGCGCCGTGACTTCGAGTTCAAGCCCGGCGCGATCTTCGCCCAGATCGTGATCGGCGACGAGATCAACCGCGCCTCCCCCAAGACCCAGTCCGCGCTGCTGGAGTCGATGGAGGAGCGGCAGGTCACCATCGACGGGCAGACCTACGAACTGCCCAGCCCCTTCATGGTGGTGGCCACCCAGAACCCGGTCGAGATGGAGGGCACCTACCCGCTGCCCGAGGCCCAGCGCGACCGCTTCATGGCCCGGGTCTCGGTGGGCTACCCCAGCCCGGAGGCCGAGCTGCAGATGCTCGACGTGCACGGCGGGGTCTCCCCGCTGGAGGACCTCCAGCCGGTCGCCCACGCGCACGACGTCGTGAAGCTGGTGGAGACGGTCCGGGGCGTCCACGTCGCCGAGACGGTCCGCCGCTACGCCGTCGACCTGGTCTCCGCCACCCGCACCCACCCCGATCTGAGACTCGGCGCCTCCCCGCGCGCCACGCTGCACCTGCTGCGCGCGGCGAAGGCGTCCGCCGCCCTCGACGGCCGGGAGTACGCCCTCCCGGACGACGTGCAGTCCCTGGCCGTCGCCGTCCTCGCGCACCGGCTGCTGCCGACCGCGCAGGCCCAGCTGAACCGCCGCAGCGCGGAGCAGGTGGTCCAGGAGATCCTCCAGCGCACCCCGGTGCCCCAGCAGCAGGGCGGGTCAGGCGGTCACGGCACCCCGGGATACGGCCAGCAGCCGCCCCGGAGGCTGTGATGGCCGACGGCGCGCCGGCACCGGCGGACGGGACCGAAGGCGCCGACGGCACCGGCCTGCGGGCGGCCCTGGCGGGCCTGACCACCCGCGGCCGCTCCTTCTTCGCGGCCGGCGTGGCGGCGGCGATCTGCGCCTACGTGCTGGGCCAGAGCGATCTGCTCCGGGTCGGCCTGCTGCTCGCCGTGCTGCCCCTGGTGTGCGTGCTGTTCCTGTACCGCACCCGATACCGGGTGGCGGGCAGCCGCAGGCTCTCCCCCGCGCGCGTGCCCGCAGGCAGCGAGGCCCGGGTCCATCTGCGGGTGGACAACGTCTCCCGGCTGCCCACCGGACTGCTCATGCTCCAGGACCGGGTGCCCTACGTGCTCGGACCGCGACCGCGCTTCGTGCTGGACCGGGTGGAGCCGGGCGGTCGCCGCGAGGTGTCCTACCGGGTCCGCTCCGACCTGCGCGGCCGCTACCCGCTGGGCCCCCTCCAGCTCCGGCTGAGCGACCCGTTCGGCATGTGCGAGCTGACCCGCTCCTTCTCCTCCCACGACACCCTGACCGTCGTCCCGCGCGTGGAGGCGCTGCCGCCGGTGCGGCTGCGGGGCGAGTCGACCGGGTTCGGCGACGGCCGCCAGCGCTCGCTCGCCCTCTCCGGCGAGGACGACGTGATCCCGCGCGGCTACCGCCACGGCGACGACCTGCGCCGCGTCCACTGGCGCTCCACGGCCCGCTACGGCGAGCTGATGGTGCGCCGGGAGGAGCAGCCGCAGCGCGCCCGCTGCACGGTCCTGCTGGACACCCGGGGTACGGCCTTCCTCGGCGCGGGGCCCGACTCGGCCTTCGAGTGGGCGGTGTCGGGCGCCGCGTCGGTCCTGGTCCACATGCTCGAACGGGGTTACTCCGTGCGGCTGTTGACGGACACCGGCAGTGCGGTGCCGGGCGAGGGCGCCGACGGGTTCGCGGGCGCGAGCCAGCAATCGGCGGACGCGGCAGGGCTGTTGATGGACACCCTCGCCGTGATCGACCACTCCGACTCCACCACCCTCTCCCGCGCCTACGACGTGCTGCGCGGCGGCGGCGAGGGGCTGCTGGTCGCGTTCTTCGGCGAACTCGACGAGGAGCAGGCCGCGGTGGCCGCGAAGATGCGCCGCCGCAGCGGGGGCGCGGTCGCCTTCGTGCTGGACGACTGGTCGTGGATCAGGGAACCGACCGCCGTCCCCGGACCGTCGGACGGGACGGAGGACCGGCTGCGGATGCTCCGCGAGGCGGGCTGGACGGCGGTGCGGGTGCCGCGCGGCTCCTCGCTGGAGGAGCTGTGGCGGCAGGCGGACCGGGAGCGCACCGGCCTCGCCGCACCGGCCGGGACGAGCGGCGAGGGGACGGGTCGATGAGCGGTCGGGCACGGCTGGCGCTGTGCGCCTGGGCGGCGACGCTGATGGCGTCCTGCGCCCTGCTGCCGCTGGTCTCCCCCGCCACCTGGATCCTCCAGGCCGCCGTCATGCTGGGCGTGCAGACCCTGGTGGGCGCGGCGACCCGGCGGGTGCCGCTGGCCCGCGCGCTGACGGTCGCGTCGCAGGCGCTGGTGGCGCTGCTGATGCTGACGCTGGTGTTCGCCCGCGAGCAGGCGGTGGCCGGGTTCGTGCCCGGCCCCGACGCCTTCCGGCACTTCGCGGAGCTGTTCCGGCAGGGCGGTGACGACATCGCCCGGTACGCCATACCGGCCCCGCTGGGCTCCGACGGCATCCGGCTGATGCTGCTGGGCGGGGTGCTGGTGATCGGCCTCGCGGTGGACACGCTCGCGGTGACGTTCCGCAGCGCGGCCCCGGCCGGGCTGCCCCTGCTGGCGCTGTACTCGGTCGCCGCGGGGCTCTCCGAGGGCGGCGCGGACTGGCTCTGGTTCCTGGTCGCGGCGGTCGGCTACCTGACGCTGCTGCTCACCGAGGGCCGCGACCGGCTCTCCCAGTGGGGGCGGGTCTTCGGGGGCACCCCGCGCGCCCCGGGCGGCGATCCGGGCGCGCTCGCCCCGGTGCGGACCGGACGGCGCATCGGCGTGGTCGCCCTGGGGGTGGCCCTGGTGGTGCCGCTGGCGCTGCCCGGGATGAACGGCGGCCTGCTGGACGGCACCGGGACCGGTGTCGGCACGGGCAGCGGCCGCGGGGGCACGATCTCCGCGGTCAACCCCCTGGTGTCGCTGCGGGACAGCCTGAACGTCGACGAGGACCGCCAGGTCCTCTCCCTGCGCACCAACACGGACGACACCTCGGACCTGTACCTGCGGATCGTCTCCCTGGACGACTTCGACGGCAGCACCTGGAAGCCCGCCAAGCGGCACATCGTCGCCGTCCCCGACCGGCTGCCCGCCCCGACCGGGCTGCGCGGGGACGTGAAGCGGACGGAGATCGAGACGCGGATCTCGGCGGCCGACTGGTACGCCCAGGACTGGCTGCCGATGCCGTACCCGCCCAGCGGGGTGGAGGTCTCCGGGAGCTGGCGCTACGAGCCGGTCGGCATGACCCTGGTCGGCGACCACGGCGAGACCACCCGGGGCAAGACGTACCTGGTCAAGAGCCTGTCCGTACGGCCGACCGCCGAGCAGCTCGCCGACGCCCCGCAGCCCGCGGCGGCGCTGCGGCGCGCGTACACGAAGCTGCCGGGCTCGGTGCCCGCGGTGGTCGCGAAGACCGCACGGCAGGTCACGGCGGGCAGCGCCAACCCCTACGAGCAGGCGGTCAAGCTCCAGGACTACTTCACCCTGGACGGCGGCTTCCAGTACAACACCCAGGTGCAGGTGGGCAGCGGCCCCGACGCCATCGCCCGCTTCCTCGCCGACAAGGAGGGCTTCTGCGTCCACTTCTCCTTCGCGATGGCGGCGATGGCCCGCAGTCTGGGCATCCCGGCCCGGGTGGCGGTGGGCTTCGCGCCCGGCTCCCCGCAGGCGGACGGCTCGGTGGCGGTGAGCCTGAAGGACGCCCACGCCTGGCCCGAGCTGTACTTCGAGGGCGTGGGCTGGACCCGCTTCGAACCGACCCCGAGCCGGGGGACGACGCCGTCGTACACGCAGTCCGAGGCTCCCGGCGACACCCTCCCCGACGTGGCGCGGCCCTCGCAGTCGGCGGGCGCCTCCACGTCGGCGGCGCCGTCGGCGAGCGCGAGCTGCGACCGGGTCAAGGACCGGGACCTGGACGCCTGCGCGGGCGCCCTGCCGCTGGACACGGCCCGGCCCGGCACCGGTGACCGGGCCTGGTGGGCGGTGGCCGGGTGGTCGCTGCTGGCCCTGCTGGTGGTGGCCCTGCCGCTGCTGCCGCTGCTGTGGCGGACCCGCAGACGGGCCGTGCGGCTGGCGTCCGCCCGGCACGGCGGGGTCCAGGTCCCGGCGCCCGACCGCGTGCTGTTCCTGTGGCGCGAGCTGACGGACACCGCCTGGGACCACGGCATCGTGCCGGACGACGCGCTGACCCCGCGCCGGGCGGCGGCGCGGATCGTGCGGCTGGGCGAGCTGGATCCGGCGACGGCGGAGTCGGTGCACCGGGTGGCGGGCGCGGTGGAGCAGGTGCTGTTCGCCCCGCGGCCGAGCCCGATGGAGGGCCTGGCGCAGGACGTCCGGGCGCTGCGCGCGGCCCTGTGGCAGCGGGCCGGATGGTTCTCCAGGATCCGCGCGGTGATCGCACCGCGCTCCTCGGTCCGCGCGCTGTGGGCGGTGCAGGACCGCTGGGCGGGGCTGCGGGCGGGCTGGGCCGCCCGGTGGGCGGCGCTGTCGGCACGCCGTCCCTGGCGCCCCTCGGGACAGCACCAGGGCAACTGACCCGACCGGGTGAGCGACACGGCCGGGGGCGGCCGGAAAGGACTTCGCCGGCCGCCCCGGCCGTTCCCGTGACGGGGCCCGCTGGGGCCGGGTCGCGAGATCGGGTCGCCGTGAACGGGACCGCCGG
>NZ_FMCI01000365.1 GCF_900091845.1 Streptomyces sp. SolWspMP-5a-2 | reverse complement strand
ACCCCCGACGACGCCCGCGCCGCGACCCGGCGCCCCGACCCGCACGCCCCCTTCCGCGTCGCGGACCCGCTCCCCGGCGACGGCGGGGGCGACGGCGGTCCGCCGACCGGCCCGCCCGCGCACGCCGGGGGCGGCAAGGGGCGCGCCTTCACCGGCATCGCCGCCGCGGCCGTCACCACCGTGCTCGCCGTCGTCGTCGCCGGACAGGTCGCCGACGGGCGGGAGAACGACGGGGTCCGCTCCGCCTCAGGCAAGGGGCAGGGCGCGCTGCGCGGCGACGGGCGGCCGACGCCGTCGGTGCCGCCGCGCGCGGTGGCGCTGACGTACGCGCAGAAGATGGCCGAGAAGTACCCGCTCAGCGCGACGCTCGAAGGGCCGGGCGAGTTCGCGGTGATGCCGGGGACGGTCAAGGCGCCAGGCAAGGGCGAGAAGTTCACCTACCGGGTCGATGTCGAGCGCGGGCTCGGGCTGGACGGCGAGCTGTTCGCCCAGGCGGTGCAGAAGACCCTCAACGACGAGCGGAGCTGGGCGCACGACGGCGAGCGCACCTTCGAGCGCGTCTCCTCCGACGACCCGGACTTCGTCGTCACCCTCGCCAGCCCCGGCACCACCGACGAGTGGTGCGAGAAGTCGGGTCTGGACATCACCCAGGACAACGTCTCCTGTGACTCCGCCCTCACCGAGCGCGTGATGATCAACGCCTACCGGTGGGCCCAGGGCTCGACGACCTACGGTGACCAGATTCACGCCTACCGGCAGATGCTGATCAACCACGAGGTCGGCCACCGGCTCGGCTACCCCCATGTGAGCTGCGAGAACGACGGTGAGCTCGCGCCGGTCATGCAGCAGCAGACCAAGTTCCTCGACCACGACGGAATCCACTGCCTGCCCAACCCGTGGCCCTATCCCACGAGTTGACGGGGGCCACCGGGGTCACATTGACATGCGCAGAAAGTTCGTTCATATTTCTGGGCATGTCGCCCCGTCCCGCCTCCGCCCGCGCCGCCATCGAGCTGGCGCTGATCGGCGTGACCCCGCTCTGCGTGGCCGACATTCTCTGTAGCTGACGCGCGCCCCCGGCGTCCGCGTCGCCCTTCTCCTTCTCCCATGACCCTGTCGTGGCCTCCGACGACCTGACGCACGGGCAGACGTCTGTTCACTTTCGTCTCACTCCTCGTCCAACTGTCTCAGCATTCGGTCCATTCGGTCCGAACCCCCACGAGAGGTCGTCATTCCGATGCGTCAACCGTCCCGCCGAGCGCGCCGTGTGGCCGTGGCAACCGTCAGCCTGGTCGTGGCAGCGGGCGCCGCAGCCTGCGGGCCCGAGGACAACGATGCCAAGGCGTCCTCCACCGGCGGCTCCGCGCCCCGCAAGGGCGGCACGCTCTCGGTCCTGAACGCCAACCCGCAGGCCGACTTCGACCCCGCCCGCCTGTACACCTCCGGCGGCGGGAACGTCCCCTCCCTGGTCTTCAGGACGCTCACCACCCGCAACCGGGAGAACGGCGCCGCCGGTGCCAAGGTCGTGCCGGACCTCGCCACCGACACCGGACGCTCCAACAAGGACGCGACGGTGTGGACGTACACCCTGAAGAAGGGCCTCACCTACGAGGACGGCACCCCGATCACCTCCGCCGACATCAAGTACGGCATCGAGCGCTCCTTCGCGCCCGAGCTGTCCGGCGGCGCCCCCTACCTGCGGGACTGGCTGGTCGGCGCCGCCGACTACCAGGGCCCCTACAAGGACAAGAAGGGGCTCTCGGCGATCGAGACGCCGGACGACCTGACCATCGTCTTCCACCTGAACAAGCCCGAGGGCGAGTTCCCGTACCTGGCCACGCAGACCCAGTTCGCGCCCGTCCCGAAGGCCAAGGACACCGGCACCAAGTACGAGGAGCACCCGGTCTCGTCCGGCCCCTACAAGGTCGTCAGGAACGAGAACGACGGACAGCACCTCGTCCTCGAACGGAACACGCACTGGTCCGCCGCCACCGACGACCAGCGCAAGGCCTACCCGGACCGCATCGACGTCACCTCGGGGCTCGACTCCTCGGTGATCAACCAGCGGCTCTCCGCGTCCCAGGGCGCCGACGCCGCCGCCGTCACCACCGACACCAACCTCGGCCCGGCCGAACTCGCCAAGGTCACCGGCGACAAGGAACTGGCCGCGCGGGTCGGCACCGGCCACTTCGGCTACACCAACTACATCGCCTTCAACCCGAAGGTGAAGCCGTTCGACGACCCCAAGGTGCGCCAGGCCGTCTCCTACGCCGTCGACCGCTCCTCGGTGGTCAACGCGGCCGGCGGATCCGCCCTCGCGGAGGCCGCGACCACCTTCCTGCCCGACCAGAAGTCCTTCGGGTACACGCCCTACGACCTCTTCCCCGCGGGCGACTCCGGCAACGCGGCCAAGGCGAAGGAGCTGCTGAAGGAGGCCGGGCACCCCGACGGGATCACCGTCACGCTGACCCACTCCAACAGCAAGGACTTCGAGACCAGCCCGGAGATCGCCACCGCCCTCCAGGACGCGCTCAAGAAGGCGGGCATCACCGTCAAGCTCCGGGGCCTGGAGGAGAACGACTACGGCGACACCATCCACGGCGTCAAGACCGAGCCCGGTTTCTTCCTCGCCCACTGGGGCGCCGACTGGCCCTCCGGCGGTCCCTTCCTCGCCCCGATCTTCGACGGCAGGCAGATCGTCAAGGACGGCGCGAACTTCAACACGGGCCAGCTCGACGACCCGTCGGTCAATGACGAGATTGACGCGATCAACAAGTTGACCGATCTTGACGCGGCCGCCAAGAGGTGGGGCGCGCTGGACAAGAAGATCGCCGGTGAGGCGCTGACCGTCCCGCTGTTCCACCCGGTCTACAAGCGCCTCTACGGGAAGGACGTCAAGAACATCGTCATCAGCGACTGGACCGGCGTCCTCGACATCTCCCAGGTCGCGGTGAAGTAGCGCCGTGAGCGAGGCACTCGTCGCCGCCGAGGCCGCCGTCACGGGCGTGGAGCCCGTGCCGGCGGCCTCGGGGGCCCGTCAGTTCTGGCGGCGGCTGCGCACGCAGCGCGCCGCCCTCGTCGCGGCGGCCGTCGTCGCCCTGCTGCTGCTCGTCGCGGTCGCCGCGCCGCTGCTCACCGCCCTGGAGGGGCAGGACCCCAACAGCTACCACCCCGCGCTGATCGACTCCGCGCGCGGGGGCGTGCCCATCGGCCCCTTCGGCGGTGTCTCCGCCGACCACTGGCTCGGCGTCGAACCGCAGACCGGCCGCGACCTGTTCGCCCGCCTGGTCCACGGCGCGCGCGTCTCCCTCGGGGTCGCGCTCGCGGCCACCGTCGTCCAGGTCGCGATCGGCGTCACCGTGGGAGTGGCGTCCGCCCTCGGCTCCCGATGGGTTGATCAACTGTTGAGCAGGGTCACCGACATCATCGTGGCGATGCCGTTGATGATCATGGCCCTCGCGCTGCTCGCGATCGTCCCGTCGAGCTTCCCGCGCCCGGTCCTGGTCGCCCTCGTCATCGGCCTGATCGCCTGGGGCAACATCGCCAGGATCGTGCGCGCCCAGACGCTCACCCTGAAGGGCCTCGATCACGTGGCCGCCGCCCGGCTCAGCGGCTGGGGCCCGGTGCGCGTCGCCCGCCGCGAGCTGCTGCCCGGCCTCGCCGCGCCCGTCATCACCTACGCGGCGCTCCTCGTCCCGATGAACATCACCGTCGAGGCGGCGCTCTCCTTCCTCGGGGTCGGCGTGAAGCCGCCGACCCCGTCCTGGGGACAGATGCTCACCGCCGCCGACGTCTGGTACCAGGCCGCCCCGCAGTACCTGCTGCTCCCGGCCGGCGCCCTGTTCGTCACCGTGCTCGCCCTGACCGTCCTCGGCGACGGCGTCCGCACCGCCCTCGACCCCCGAGCCGCCTCCCGGCTGCGGGTGGGCACCGGACGCGGACGCGGGAAGAAAGGGCAGGCGTCCGCGACGGCTCCGGTGCCCCCGGCCGTCACGCCCACCGGCGCGGACAAGAGCGCCCCCACCGAGCAGCACCCGACCGGAGGTACCGCGTCATGACCGGCTTCGGCGGCTTCCTGCTGCGCCGCGCCGTCGGCACCGTCATCACCCTGCTCGCCATCTCGGTGATCGTCTACGTCGTCTTCTACGTCACCCCGGGCAACGTCGCCCAGATCACCTGCGGCCCCCGCTGCTCCCCGGCCCAGGTGCACCAGGTCGCCGAGCAACTGCACCTGGGCGACCCGCTGTACGCGCGCTACGGGGACTTCCTCCAGGGCCTGTTCACCGGCCACGACTACTCGACCGGCACCTCCGTCGAGCACTGCGAGGCGCCCTGCCTCGGCCTGTCGTACCAGACCGACCAGCAGGTCACCGCGCTGATCCTGACGAAGCTGCCGGTCAGCCTCTCCCTCGTGCTCGGCGCGATGGTGCTCTGGCTGCTGCTCGGCGTCGGCACCGGGGTGCTCTCCGCCTGGCGCCGGGGCCGCCTCTCCGAGCGGGTGCTCACCGCCGTCACCCTCGCGGGAACGGCCACGCCCGTCTTCGTCATCGGCCTGGTCCTCATGATCGTCGTCTGCGGTGAACTGCGGCTGCTGCCGTTCCCGCAGTACGTCGCCCTCACCGACGACCCCGAGCAGTGGGCGTGGAACCTGCTGCTGCCGTGGCTGTCGCTGGCCCTCATCGAGGCCGCCACCTTCGCCCGGCTGACCCGCGCCGCCATGCTGGAGACGCTCGCCGAGGACCACATCCGCACGTTCCGCGCCTACGGCGTCGGCGAGCGCGCGGTCATCGGACGGCACGCCCTGCGCGGGGCGTTCGCGCCGGTCATCGCCCTCAACGCGAACAACGTCGGCTCAGCGGTCGGCGGCGCGGTCCTCACCGAGACCCTCTTCGGGCTGCCCGGCATCGGACAGGAACTCGTCCACGCCGTCAAGGTCGTCGACCTGCCGGTGGTCGTCGGCATGGTCCTGGTCATCGGCTTCTTCGTGGTCCTCGCCAACGCCGTCGCGGACGTGCTGTACGCGGTGGCCGACCGACGGGTGGTACTGGCATGAGTCTCGTCCGCGTCACCGACCTGACCGTCGACTTCGGCGGCCTGCGGGCCGTCGACGGCCTCTCCTTCACGCTCCGGCCCGGCGCCGCGCTCGCCCTGGTCGGCGAGTCGGGCTCCGGCAAGTCCACCGTCGCCTCCGCCCTGCTCGGCCTGCACCGGGACACCGGCGCGCGGGTGGGCGGCGCGATCGAGGTCGCGGGCGTCGACGTGCAGCGGGCGGGCGAGGAGGAACTGCGCGGACTGCGCGGCGGCAGGGCCGCCATGGTCTTCCAGGACCCGCTCTCCTCGCTCGACCCCTACTACGCGATCGGCGACCAGATAGCCGAGGTGTACCGGGTGCACCACCGCGCGTCCCGGCGGGCGGCACGCGCGCGTGCCGTGGAGGTCCTCGACCGGGTCGGCATCCCGGACGCGCCCCGCCGCTCCCGCTCGCGCCCGCACGAGTTCAGCGGCGGCATGCGCCAGCGCGCGCTGATCGCCATGGCGCTCGCCTGCCGGCCCGACCTGCTCATCGCCGACGAGCCGACCACCGCGCTCGACGTCACCGTCCAGGCCCAGATCCTCGACCTGCTGCACACCCTGCGCGAGGAGACCGGGACCGGGCTGCTGCTCGTCACGCACGACGTGGGCGTCGCCGCCGAGAGCGTCGACGAGGTGCTCGTCATGCGGCACGGGCGGGTCGTCGAACACGGCCCGGTGGCCGACGTCCTCGGCTCGCCCGCCGAGCCGTACACCCGCGCGCTGCTGGCCGCCGTCCCGCGCGTGGAGGCCGCCCGCGCCCCCTCGGGGGAGCGCGGCGAGGTCGTCCTGGAGGCGACCGGCCTGCGGCGCGAGTTCGGGCGCGGCAAGGGCGCGTTCGCCGCCGTCGACGACGTGTCACTCACCGTCCGCCGGGGCGAGACCCTCGGGATCGTCGGCGAGAGCGGCAGCGGCAAGACGACGCTGGGCCGGATGCTGGTCGGGCTGCTGGAGCCGACCGCGGGGGAGGTGCGGTACGACGGGCGGGCCCGCGCGGGTGTGCGGCCCGACGTCCAGATGGTCTTCCAGGACCCCGTCTCCTCCCTCAACCCCCGCCGCACCGTGGGCGAGTCGGTCGCCGACCCGCTGCGGGCGCGGGGCGAGCGCGACGAGCGGCTGATCCGGGCGCGCGTGGGGGAGCTGCTGGAGCGGGTGGGGCTGGAGCGGGCCCACCAGGACCGGTACCCGCACGAGTTCAGCGGCGGGCAGCGCCAGCGGGTGGGCATCGCGCGGGCGCTCGCCGCCGAGCCGCGCGTCATCGTCTGCGACGAGCCCGTCTCCGCGCTCGACGTGACCACCCAGGCGCAGGTGGTCGCCCTGCTCGGCGAACTCCAGCGGGAACTCGGGCTCGCGCTCGTCTTCGTCGCCCACGACCTCGCCGTGGTCCGGCAGGTCAGCGACCGGGTCGCGGTCATGCGGGGCGGCCGGATCGTCGAGTCGGGCCCGGCCGACCAGGTGTACGACGCGCCGCGCGACCCCTACACACGACGGCTCCTGGCCGCCGTACCGTCCCTCGACCCGGCCGTCGCGGCCACCCGCAGAACGGCACGACGGGAGCTGACGGAGGTCTGAAGGGGGTCTGAGGGAGGGCGCGCCGGGAGGGGGCGTTCGCCGTCAGCTTCCTGGTGCCTGGTGCCTGGTGCCTGGTGCCTGGTGCCTGGTGCCTGCTGCCTGGTGTTCTGCGTTCGCCTCGCCCTCGGCCGGGCGTTCGCCCTGCCCTCGGCCGTCGTCCGTCCGTCGCCCGTTAGTCGCCTGTTCCGTCCCTCCGGGGGCGGCTCGCCCGCTCGACGCGTCTCCGCCGGTCCGGCGAACTTCGGCCGGAGCCTGACGGCGGGTGACCGCTTGATCTCCTAGCGCGATCGAACGCGACCCGCACGGGAAAGTTACGACCGTTCACCCCTTTTGGTGGCGCGACGGACAACCGTCCGCCGCGCCACCACCTTGTCCGCATACGTTCGTCCCGCCGCGAGCCGCCGGACCAACGGCGGCTCCCCACACGGGAGATCGGGGGTGCACACGTGCGCATAGGACTGCTTACGGAGGGTGGCTATCCGTATCTGAACGGTGAGGCCGCACTCTGGTGCGACCGGCTCGTGCGCGGGCTCGGGCAGCACGAGTTCGAGATCTACGCGCTCAGCCGCACCGAACGCCAGGAGGACGAGGGCTGGCTCCCGCTGCCGCCCCAGGTCGACCGTGTGCGCACGGCCCCGCTGTGGACCGCGGAGAGCGCCGCCGACGGCCGTACGCGGTACGGGCGCCGCGCCCGCCGCCGGTTCACCGACTGCTACCAGGACCTCGCCACCGCCCTGTGCGGGGGAGGCGTCGGCGACCCCGCACCGCCCGTGACGCCGTCGTCCCCGAGGACGACGGCCAGCCCCGCGACCCCGGCCGCGGAGTCGCCCTCCGCCCGGTCCGCGACCTCCCCGGGCGCCACGCCCCCGGCCCCTTCCGCGCCCCTCGCGACAGCATCGCTCTCCGCCCCTGCGGACACCTCCGCCCTTGAGGCGGACCGTTTCGGCAACGCGCTGTACGGGCTCGCCGAACTCGCCCGCGACGAGGGCGGCCTGCCGACCGCGCTCCGCTCCGAGACCGCCGTCCGCGCCCTGGAGCGCGCCTGTCGTGCGCCCGGCGCCCGGCGAGCGGCCCGTGAGGCCCGCGTCCCCGACCTCCTCGCCGTCGCCGCCCACCTCGAACGCGCCCTGCGCCCCCTCTCCGTCGACTGGTACGAGGACGACGCCCTCGGCGCCGTCGACCTCTGCCACGCGGCCTCCGGCGGCGCCGCCGCCCTGCCCGGACTCCTCGCCCGGCACTTCTTCGGCGTGCCCCTGCTGGTCACCGAGTACGGGGTCCGGCTGCGCGCCCACTACCTCTCCACCGGCGACGCCCCGCCCGCCGTCCGGGCGCTGCTCGCAGCCTTCCACGGCCGTCTCGCCGCCGAGACCTACCGCCGGGCCGCCGTCGTCACGCCCGGCAACGCGCACGCCCGCCGCTGGCAGGAACGCTGCGGCGCCGACCGCGCCAAGCTGCGCACCGTCCACCCCGGCATGGACGCCGCGCCCTTCACCGAGATCGGCGAGGCCCCCGAGGACGCCGACCCCGGCACCGTCGTCTGGGTCGGCCGCGTCGAACCCGCCAAGGACCTGGTCTCGCTGCTGCACGCCTTCGCCGAGGTGCGCAAGCAGGAGCCGAGGACCCGGCTGCGGATCGTCGGGACGCCGGTCGGCCCGGAGGGCCCCGCCTACCTCGGTCACTGCCGGGCGCTGGCCGCCCAGCTCTTCCCCGACGAGGCCGAGGGGCCGCACACCGTCGGCGACAACCCCGTCTCCTTCGAGCAGGTCGGGGGTCCTGAGCTGTCGACGCTCGCCGACGCCTACGGCTCGGGCGCGGTCACCGTGCTCTCCAGCGTCGTGGAGGGCTTCCCCGCCGGTCTCGTGGAGGCCATGTTCTGCGCGCGGGCGACCGTCTCCACGGACGTCGGCGCGGTCGTCGAGGTGATCGGCGGGACCGGTCTCGTCGTCCCGCCGCGCAACCCGAGGGCGCTCGCGGAGGCGTGCGTGGCGCTCCTGCGCGACCCCGACCGCCGCGCGCGCCTCGGTGCCGCCGCGCGCGCCCGCGCCCTCGAACTGTTCACCGTCGAGCAGAACACCACCGCGTTCCACGGTCTCTATCTGGAGATCGTCTCGCGCACCCCGGTACGCCGGGTCGTCCTCGACGGCGTCGGTGAACCCGTTCCGTTCGCCGCCCCCGCCGAGTCGCACGTCCCCGGCCGCTGGGCGGGTCCGCAGACGCGTCCGGCGCCGCGCGGCGGCCCCGGCTGGGCGACCGGCGCGGCGGCCCGTTCGGCCGGCGGTTTCCCAGCAGCGGAGGGCGCGTGATGAGCGGCTTCGGCGGGACGGGCCCGGACAGGCCCGGCGATCAGGAACGCCCCGGTACCCCGGTCAGCCCGGGTGCCTGGGACGAGCGGTCACGGAGGTGGCTCGAGGGCGACCCCCGGCCCTCCTCGACCGGAGTGAACGGTCCTGCTGACGGCACACCCGGACACGCGGACCCCGGCCGCGTCCCCGGCACCGAGCTTTTCGGCGACGGCGACGGCGACGGCGACACCGTCACGGGCGCTGGCGCTGGCACCGGTATCGACGCCGACCCCCTTGGCGGCGGGCTCGGCGCGGGCGGTGCTGGTGGCGGTGCCGACGGTGACATGAGCGCGGGTGGTGACGTGAGCGCCGGTGCCGGCGTTGGCGCGGGTGGTGACAGGAGTGCCGGTGCCGGCGTTGGCGTCGGTGGTGGCGTGAGCGCAGGCGATGCCGACAGGGCTGGCGGTGCTGCTGGTCGATCCGGGGGCGGCCCCGGCGTCGGTGGTGGATCCGGCTCCGGTGGCAGGTCCGCGGCCGGGGTGCGGCTCGGGCGGGAGTCGGGGGTCGGTGCGCGCAGGGGACGCCCCGACACCCCGCCCGCCCGGCGCCGTCCCGCCGCTCCCCGTCGCGCCGCCGCCGACCCCGTGAAGGCGCTGCTGCACCGTCACCGGCGCCTGTGCGAACGCGCCGTCGACCCGCTGGAGATCGCCGCCGGTCTCGAGGCGCACGGCGTCACCGACCGCACCGCCACCCGCTTCCGGCACCGGGACGTCTTCTCGCTCGCCGAGGAGATGTACGCCCGCGCCCCCCGCGAGGAGTGGACGCCCCCGCCCCCCAGGCCCCCGGCTCCCGCCCCGGCCCGCAGGGGCTGGACCCTGCGCTCGCTCCTCCCCGGGCTGTTCTGCGCCGCCGCCGTCACCGGACTGCGTCTCACCGAGGGCCGCCCCCGCCTCGCGGTCGCCGCCGTCGGCCTCCTCGCCGTCACCCTCGGTCTGCGCGCGGCCCTCGCCCGCGGACCGCTCGCCCCGCGCCGCCGCACCACCACGACAGCGCCCGCGCACCACCCCGGCGTCGGCGTGTGGACGGGCTGGCTCCTCGGCTACGCCCTCCTGGGCGACGGACTCCTGGACACGGTCGTCTCCGGCGGCCCCGACACCCTCCCCGACGGCACCACCACCGGCCCCTGGCCCCTCGCCACCGCGCCGTTCCTGGCCCTCGCCCTGTCCTGCGCACCCGCCGCCCGGTGCGCCCACCTCCTCTCCGCGCGCGCCCGGCGCCGCCTGACCGCCAGTCGCGGTCTGGCCGACTTCACCGCCTCCGTGCGCCCCCTGCTGTTCACCGCCCTCGTCCTGTACGCCGGCGCCCTCGCCCTCCTGCTGACCGCGTCCGGCGCCGTGCTCGGCGAACCCGCGCACCCCGCGCAGGCCCTCACCCTCGGCACCCTCCTCTTCCTCGCCCGCCTCCTCGCCGCCCACGGCGCCACCCGCGCCCCCGCGCTCGCCCTCACCGGCGCGGCGACGGCCCAGGCACTCGCCCTGGCCGCGCTGTTCGGCGCCCGCCTGCCCGGCTGCGCGTTCCTCGCCACCCCGGTGGAGGCGCTCTACACGGCCTGGGGACCGGGCGCCGTACCCACCGTCGTCTGCGGGACGGCGGCCCTGACCCTGCTGATCCACGCGGCCCGCACCCTCACCCGGGCCTCGGCCCACGCCCCCGCGGACCCGCCGTGCTGACGCGGCGCCCGACCTCACTCCGTCGCCGCCCCACGGGCACCCGCCCCGGCGGCGACCGCATCACCCTCTTCGAAGGAGAACACCAGATGATCACCTCCCGACCCGAGCACTCGGCCCCGGGAGTCGCGCGATGAGAGTCCTGCTGATCGGAGCCAACGGCTACCTCGGCCGCTTCGTCGCCGACCGCCTGCTCGCCGACCCGGCCGTCCAGCTCACCGCACTCGGCCGCGGCGACGACGCCGACGTCCGTTTCGACCTCGCCTCCGGCAGTCCCGGCGCCCTCACCCGGTTCCTGGACGCCGTCCACCCGGGCGTCGTCGTCAACTGCGCGGGCGCCACCCGGGGCGGCGCCCGTGACCTCACCCGCCACAACACCGTCGCCGTCGCCACCGTCTGCGAGGCGCTGCGGCGCAGCGGCTGCGGCGCCCGGCTGGTGCAGATTGGCTGCGGCGCCGAGTACGGGCCCAGCCAGCCGGGCTCCTCCACCGCCGAGGACGCGGTGCCGCGCCCCGGCGGCCCGTACGGCGTCAGCAAGCTCGCCGCCACCGAACTCGTCCTCGGCTCCGGCCTCGACGCCGTCGTCCTGCGGGTCTTCTCCCCGGCCGGACCCGGCACCCCGGCGGGCTCCCCGCTCGGGCGGCTCGCCGAGACGATGCGACGGGCGATGCAGCAGGGCGACGGCGAACTGAAGCTCGCCGGACTCGGCGTCCAGCGCGACTTCGTGGACGTCCGCGACGTCGCCCGCGCGGTGCACGCCGCCTCCCTCTCCGCCGCCCAGGGCGTCATCAACATCGGCTCCGGGCGGGCCGTCCGGCTGCGCGACGCCGCCGCCATGCTCGCCCGCGTCGCCGGATACGCCGGCGCCCTCCACGAACTGGACGGCCCGCCCGGTCCGCTGCGCGCCCCCATCGGACACCAGCGCGGCGAGGGCGAACACGGTCTCGCCCCGGTCGCGTACCCGTACCCGGACGGCTGCGGCACCTGGCAGCAGGCCGACGTGCGCACCGCCCGCGACCGGCTCGGCTGGCGCCCCCGGATCAACCTGGAGGAGTCCCTCGCCGACATCTGGATGGAGGCGGCATGCCGCATCTGACCAGCGCCCGCACCGGCACCGCCACCACCGGCACGCGCACCGGCCTCGGCGTCCCCGGCTACGCGCACCCCCTGGTCGCGCCCACCGAGTGGGCCGAACTCACGCGCCCCGGCACGCCCCTGCACTGGGTCGTCCTCAACGTCGCCGACGGCCCCGGCGCCCGGCCCGACCCGCACTGCCTCGAGGCGGCCGGGCGGCTGCGCAACGCGGGCGTGCGGGTCCTCGGCCACCTCGACACCGCGCACGGCGCCCGCACCTTCGGCGAAGTGGTCTCCGAGGCCCACCGGTACGCCGACTGGTACCGGGTCGACGGCTTCCTCCTGGACCGCTGCCCGACCGGACGCGCCGAGCTGCCGGAGATCCGCCGCACGGTCGCCGCGCTGCGCACCCTCGTCGACGGCGCCCACATCGTCCTCGGCCACGGCGCCCACCCCTACCCGGGCTACGCCGAGAACGCCGACCAGCTCGTCACCTTCACGGGTCCGTGGAGCGACTACCGCTGGTCGCAGGCGGCCGAGTGGACGGCCGACTATCCGCCGGAGCGCTTCTGCCACTTCGTCCACGGAGTGCCCCGGGGCCACCTCGACGAGGCGTTGCGCGTCGCCCGCTGGCAGGGCGCCGCCACCCTCTACTTCACCGACCGCAGCGATCGCGACGGGCGCCTCGACCCCTGGGAGACCATGCCCGGCTACTGGGACGAGATCGTCTCGCGGATCGGAACAGGTGTCTCGGAATGACGGAGGGCGTGGCAGTGTTGCACGGAGAACAACTGTAGTGATTGACCGATCAACGGAGTCCCCGTGTCGCTGCCACCCCTGGTCGAGCCGGCTGCCGAGCTCACCGTAGACGAGGTCCGCAGGTACTCCCGCCACCTGATCATCCCCGACGTCGGGATGGACGGGCAGAAGCGGCTGAAGAACGCCAAGGTGCTCTGTGTGGGCGCCGGCGGTCTCGGCTCGCCCGCGCTGATGTACCTGGCCGCCGCGGGTGTCGGCACGCTCGGCATCGTCGAGTTCGACGAGGTCGACGAGTCGAACCTGCAGCGGCAGATCATCCACAGCCAGTCCGACATCGGCCGCTCCAAGGCCGAGTCCGCGCGCGACAGCGTCAAGGGCATCAACCCGTACGTGAACGTGATCCTCCACGAGGAACGGCTCGAAGCCGAGAACGTGATGGACATCTTCAGCCAGTACGACCTGATCGTCGACGGCACGGACAACTTCGCGACCCGGTACCTGGTCAACGACGCGGCCGTGCTCCTCAACAAGCCGTACGTGTGGGGCTCGATCTACCGCTTCGACGGCCAGGCCTCGGTCTTCTGGTCCGAGCACGGCCCCTGCTACCGCTGCCTCTACCCGGAGCCCCCGCCCCCCGGCATGGTCCCCTCCTGCGCCGAGGGCGGCGTCCTGGGCGTGCTCTGCGCGTCCATCGGCTCCATCCAGGTCACCGAGGCGATCAAGGTCCTCACCGGTGTCGGCGACCCGCTGGTCGGCCGCCTGATGATCTACGACGCCCTGGAGATGCAGTACCGCCAGGTCAAGGTCCGCAAAGACCCGAACTGCGCGGTCTGCGGCGACAACCCGACCGTCACCGAGCTGATCGACTACGAGGCGTTCTGCGGCGTCGTCTCCGAGGAGGCGCAGGAGGCGGCGGCCGGTTCGACGATCACTCCCAAGCAGCTCAAGGAGTGGATCGACGACGGCGAGAACATCGAGATCATCGATGTCCGCGAGGTCAACGAGTACGAGATCGTCTCGATCCCCGGCGCCAAGCTGATCCCGAAGAACGAGTTCCTCATGGGCACCGCCCTGGAGAGCCTCCCGCAGGACAAGAAGATCGTCCTGCACTGCAAGACGGGTGTCCGCAGTGCGGAAGTCCTCGCGGTCCTGAAGTCCGCGGGCTTCTCCGACGCCGTCCACGTCGGCGGCGGCGTGATCGGCTGGGTCAACCAGATCGAGCCGGACAAGCCGGTCTACTGACCGCACGCCCTCCGGGCCGACGTCCGGACCACGGCGGGGGCTCCGCGCACCACGGGTGCGGGGAGCCCCCGCCGCCGTCATGAGCAGACCCTGCCGTCCTTCGGCACCGTCCCCTCGATCAGATAGGCGTTCACCGCGGAGTCGACGCAGCCGCTCCCGCTGCCGTACGCACCGTGCCCCTCGCCCTTCCAGGTCAGCAGCACCCCGACGCCCTCGCCCAGTTCGTCGGCCATCTTCCGCGCGCCCTCGTAGGGGGTCGCCGGGTCGCCGGTGTTGCCCACCACCAGGATCGGTGCCGCACCCACCGCGCTCACCTGCGGAGTGTCGTACTGACCGGCCACCGGCCAGTCGTGGCACCAGCCCGCCGCGTCCCAGGCGAGGAACGCCCCGAAGACGGGGGAGACCTTCTCGAACTCCGGCAGCAGCCCCCGCACCTGGTCGGCCGTCGGCCGCTGCCGGTCGTCCAGGCACGATATGACCCGTTGGGCCTGGGTCGAGGTGCCGTAGTGACCCGAGGTGTCCCGGTCGTTGTAGCTGTCGGCCAGCTCCAGCAGCTCGGAGCCGTCCCCCCGCTCCGCCGCCCGCAGGGCGCTGGTCAGCGTCGGCCACTCGGACGGGCTGTACAGCGGCAGCACGATCCCGGTGTACGCCAGGTTCTGGGTGAGCGAGCGCCCGGACGACGCGGGCAGGGGGTTCGCGTCGATCCGCTCCAGCAGCGCCGCGATCTTCCGGGTGCCCCGGACGGGGTCCTGACCGGTCGACTCCAGGTAGTCGTCCAGCGCCCGCTGGAAGCCCATGGCCTGGTTCTTCGCGTGCCCCACGGTGTCAGCCGTCGGGTCGACGACCGCGTCCAGGACGAGCCGTCCCACCCGGCGCGGGAACAGATGGGCGTAGACGCCGCCCAGTTCGGTGCCGTAGGAGATGCCGAAGTAGTGCGTCCTGGTGTCGCCGAGCACCTGGCGCATCAGGTCCATGTCGCGGGCGCTGTCGGTGGTCGACACGTGGGCCATCAGCTCGCCCGTCGCCTTGGCGCAGCCCTTGCCGAAGTCCGAGGCGTCCCGGAAGTACGCCTTCTCCTCGGCCGGGGTGTCCGGGGTGACGTCGATGTCCTCCGCCGCCTCGATCGCCCGGTCGCCGCGGCAGCGCACGCCCTCGCTGGCGCCGACCCCGCGCGGGTCCCAGCTCACCAGGTCGTAGCGCTCGCGCAGCGCGGAGACCGTCGTCGCGTACCACGGCATCGTGGAGAGCCCCGAGCCGCCGGGGCCGCCGAAGTTGAACAGCAGCGAGCCGATGCGCTTCTTGCCGGTGGCCCCGGCGCGGATCAGGGCCAGATCGATCGTGCGGCCGCGCGGCTTCGACCAGTCGAGCGGTGCCTTCAACGTGGCGCACCGCCACTCGCCGCCCGGGGCGTCCGCCTCCGCGGTGGCCCCGCACGCGCCCCACCGGAGCCGCTGCCCGGTCAGGGAGGCGGGCAGGGCGGCCGTCGGGTCCGCGGAGCCGCCCGTCGCCGTCCGCCCGGAACCTCCGGCGTTGTCGCGGTCGTTGTCACCGGAGCCCGACGCCCCGCCGCCGCAGCCCGCGACCAGCAGCACGGCGGTGGCGCAGAGCGCCGCCCACCTCACGAATCCCCTCACACGTACCCCCCTCACAGGCCGTCCGCGTCGTGCGGCGAACGGCGGTCAGGCCATGGTAGGCCGACCGCGCCGCCCTCGTCCGGGCCTGTGGATAACCCTCTGACCTGTGCCTTTCTGTGGTTCGTGGCGAGATCAGGAGCAGACGGTGCCGGTCGTCGGCACCTTCCCGTCCAGCAGGTAGTCGTTCACCGCGGCCTGCACGCACCGGTCCTTGCTGTCGTAGGCGCCGTGCCCCTGGCCCTTGTACGTCAGCTCCACGCCCACGCCCTTGCCCAGCGCGTCCACCATCTTCCGCGCGCCCTCGTAGGGGGTCGCCGGGTCGCCGGTGTTGCCCACCACCAGGATCGGTGCCGAGCCCGCCGCGCTCACGTCCGGGTGGTCGGCGGCGCCCGGCACGGCCCAGTCGGTGCAGCTGACCATGGACCAGGCGAGGAAGTCCCCGAACACCGGCGACGCCGCCCGGAACTCCGGCAGCTTCCCGCGCACGTAGTCCGCGGTGTAACGGGGCTTGTCGTCGGCGCAGTTGATCGCGACGTTCGCCGCCGTGATGTTGCTGTACTGGCCGTTCTCGCTGCGCCCGTTCATCGAGTCGGAGAGCAGCATCAGGATCCTGCCGTCCCCGTCGTAGGCCTGCTCCAGGCCCTCGGTGAGGTACTCCCAGAAGTCCTTGGAGTAGAGCGACTGCGCGATGCCGTTGGTCGCCGCCGTCTGCGTCAGCTTGCGAGGGGGGATGCCGGGCAGCGGCTTGCGGTCGAGGTCCTTCAGCAGCTTGGCGATCCGGTCCTTGACGTCCTGCGCGGTGTCGCCGACCGGGCAGTCCCGCACCTTGGAGGTGCAGTCCTCGGCGAAGTTGTCGAGGGCGAGCTGGAACCCCTTGGCCTGTCCGAGCGCGCCCTGCTCGGCGTCCTGCGTCGGATCGACGACCCCGTCGAACACGGCCCGGCCCACGTTCTTCGGGAACAGGTGGGCGTAGACCCCGCCGAGTTCGGTGCCGTAGGAGATGCCGAAGTAGTGCAGCTTGTCGTCGCCGAGCACCTGCCGCATCAGGTCCATGTCCCGGGCCGCGTCGGTGGTGCGCACGTGCGGCAGCACCTTCTTGGAGTTCTTCTCGCAGGCCGCGTTGAACTTCCTGGTGTTGGAGATCAGCGCGGCGCGCTCGGCCGCGTCCTGGGGCGCGGCGTCCTGCTGGAAGTAGGTGTCGAGCTGCTGGTCGTTCTCGCACCGCACGGGCGCGCTGCGGCCGACCCCGCGCGGGTCGAAGCTCACCAGGTCGTAGCGGGTGCGGAGTTTCGCGTAGTCGGAGCCGAAGGCGGGCAGCGTGGTGACGCCGGAGCCGCCGGGACCGCCGAAGTTGAAGACGAGCGAGCCGATCCGCCGGCTCGGGTCGCCGCTGGCCTTCGCGCGGACCAGCGCGATCCCGATCGTGTCACCCTGCGGGTTCGCCCAGTCCAGCGGCGCCTTCATGGTGGCGCACTGCCACTGCTCGCCGCCGGGCAGCGGGGAGGGGGCGCTGCCGCCGCCCTCGGCCTCGGAGGGCGCCGGGCAGTCCTTCCAGCTCAGGTTCTGGGCCGAGACGTCCTCCTCGTCCGTGGAGCCGTCGCCGCACCCCGCCAGCACGGAGGAGAGGAGCACGGCGGTGGCGGACAGGGCGGCGGCACGCAGGCGAGGTGGGTTCGGCATGCCCCCATCCTGCGGTCGGGCGCCGCCGGGCGCTCGGGGCACGGTCCGTCCGGGGGTACGGCGACGGACCCGCGGGCGCCACCGTGCCCTCCCGTCACGTCGGCGGTACGCGCGTGCAACCGGACGGGGCGGGGCCGGGGTGCCGATCAGCGGGGGAAGGGTGGCACGCGCGTGCGGCGGGACGCGGACGCACGGCACGGCGGTACGCACGCGTGCGGGGCGGCAGCGGGCCACGCGCGCGTCCCCGCTCGGCGGCGCGGCGGCGCGGTGACGAGCGCGCCGCCCTACAAAGAGCCCTTGCGGGAGAGGTGGTTGAAGGCCAGCCAGCCCGGCAGCACCGGCAGCCAGAGCGTCAGCAGCCGGAACAGCAGCACGGACGGCGCCGCGACCTCCTTGGGGAGGCCGACGGCGATCAGGCCGACCGTAAGGGTCGCCTCCACCGCGCCCACTCCGCCCGGCGTCGGGGCGGCGGAGCCGAGGGCGTTGCCCGCGAGGAAGACGACCGCGACGCTCGCGATGCTCAGCGACGTCGACTCGTCGCCGAACGCCCGGATCGAGGCGTCCAGGCACATCACGAAGCACGCGGTCAGCAGCAGCATGCCGCCGATGCCGGTGACGAGCTTCTGCGGCCGCTGGAGCACGTCCAGCATGCGCGGCACGACACCCGCGAAGAGCGACCGCACGCGCGTGACGACGAACTTGCGCAGGAACGGCACCGAGGTGACGACCAGCACGAGCACCGCGACCGTCAGCAGACCGGCGATGACCGTCCGGGACGGCGACAGCGACGGCGTCTTCTCGGTGCCGGTCAGATAACCGAACGACAGCAGCATCAGGATGTGGCAGCCGAGACCGAACAGCTGCGAGGCGCCCACGCTCGCCACCGCGAGGCCCGGACGCACGCCCGAGCGCTGCAGGAAGCGCGTGTTGAGGGCGACACCGCCCACCGCGGCCGGTGCGACGATCTTGACGAACGACCCGGCGACCTGGGCCGCCACCGTCCGCAGGAACGGCACCCGCTCGGGCACGAAACCGAGCAGCGACATCGCCGCCGCGAAGTAGCTGCACGCCGAGAAGAGCACCGCCGCCGCCACCCAGCCCCACTGCGCGTTCGCGACCAGCGGCCCGAACTCGATGTGGGTGAGCTGCGTCAGCAGGAAGTACGCGCCGATCGCGCCCGCGATGAAACTCATCAGCGTGCGCGGTCTGACCCGTTCCAGGCGGGCGGGCTCGACGGGCGCCTGCGGTCTGATCCGCAGCACCACGTGCCGGATCTGGGTGAGCAGATCCTCCTCGCGGGCCTCTTCCAGGGCGTCGTCGATGGCCCGCTTCTCGGCCCGCTGCTCGGCGCGCGCGGCCTTCTTGTCGGGCTTGTCGAGGACCGGCGCCCCCGCCTCGTCCCCGGCGGCCTCCAGGCGTGCCTGCTTGGCCAGCCTGCTCGCCTCCAGGACCGCGTCCCGCTCGCGCTCGGCCCTCTCCCTCGCCAGCCTGCGCAGGGTCGCGCGGGAGGTGCGGGAGAGGGCGATGGGCTGGAGCATCGGCAGGCAGTCGGCGACGGCGTCGGGCCCCAGCACGCTCAGCGCGGACGCCACCGACCGCTCGGCGCCCACCCGCAGACCGAGGGTCACCAGGAGCTGCGAGACGTCCATGCGCAGCAGCAGGTCACCGGCGGCGATCTCGCCGACCCGCAGGTCGGTGAGGATCACCGTGCCGGAACGATCCACCAGGATCGCGTCCCCCACCAGCCTGCGGTGGGCGATCCGCCGGGACTGCAGGGCCCGCACCTGGTGCCAGGTGTCGCGCAGCAGCTCGTCGGTGATCTCCTCGTCCGGGAGGGTGTCCAGAGTGCGCCCGCCGGTGTGCTCGTAGATGAGCATCACGGCGTCGGGGCCCAGCTCGGACGTCGCGATCAGCTTGGGTGCGTTGGCGCCCGCGGCGATGGCCGCGTACGCGAGGAGCGCCTCCTGCTCCAGCGCCTGGCGGAGCGACTGGAGGCTGCTGCGGGTCGCGAAGCCGCGCAGCGTGAGGTTGCGCCAGGCGCGGTAGAAGAAGCCCTGCGCCTGCTGTTCGCGGTCGACGACCGTCACGTCCAGCGGGAGTCCGTCCTCCAGGGTGACGAAGTAGCGTCTGCCGCGGTCCCCGGTCTCCGGTGTCTCGTGCGTCTCCTGGCGCGCGGCGCTCACCGGGTGGAACCCGACGTGCCGCAACCCCGCCATCAGCGTCTGCCCGGTCGGCCGGACGTTGGGCGAGCCGACCGCGTAGAGCGTCCCGTAGGCGACCGTCCAGCCGATCAGCACCGTCAGGATGATCGAGAACGGGGTGGTGTAGCCGGTGACCAGCATGGAGAAGGCGTCGAGGAGCAGCACGATCCACAGGACCGCGCGCCAGCGGGGTCTGCGGGACATGCCGACGGCCGTCATGTAGGCGATGACCGGGGCGAGATAGCCGTGGACCGGGTCGGTCAGGGCGTGGATGTCGCTGGGGGAGGGCTGGGTGAGCGCCTCCTGGATGGAGTCGGGCGCGCCCTTGGCCACCCACAGGTCGGTCGCGAGCGTCACCCCGTGCGCGAGGACCGCCGCGAGGACGCCGTCGGCGATCCGCAGCCCGTCCCGTTTGATCAGCCGCTCGATGGCGAACGCGACCGGCACCAGGAGGATCGCGATGCTGGACGCCAGACCGGCGATCTTGATGAGCAGGTCGGGCGCCTGCCCGGTGCCCTTGTTGATGTCCTGTTCGAGTCCTGAGGTGGTGCCGTGGGCGAACGCGGCGATGCCGAGCACCACCACGACCGCCAACACGCCCACCACGAACCGCATCAGGTCCGACGGACGGTGCACGCGCGCGGGGAGCAGCGGTTCGTCGCCCTCGACGGCGTCGACGTGCGCGCCGTCCAGCAGGCCGTCGTCCGGCTCCGACGACGTACCGGGGCGGTCGGCGCCGGTGTCCCCGGAGGGCTCGGCGCCGCTTTTCCCGGCGGCAGGGCGCGACGAGTCGTCAGAGCCGCTGTCCGCGTCCTCTGGCTGCGCGCCCTGCTGCTTCATCGTCTCTTCTTGATCTCGTATCACCAGTCACCGCCCGCACGATGGTGGCATGCCCCACCGACACACAGGGGCATCAGGGTGCAAATGCGGGGTCGCACAGTCTGCCCGACGCGCTGCCCGGGGGCGAGGGATACGCACGGTCGCGGGCCCGTCACATTGTCGGTGGGGTGGGGCAGGATGGGCGGGATGAGTGAGCAGAACCCTTCCCGGGACACCCGCGCGGAGCACGCCGACGAGCTTCCCGATTACGCCGAGCGGGTGCTGGAGGTCGCCGAACTCGTACCACCCGGCCGTGTCATGACCTACGGGGACGTCGCCGAGTGGCTGGAGGAGGGCGGACCCCGGCAGGTCGGCCGGGTGATGGCGCTCTACGGCAGCCCCGTCCCGTGGTGGCGGGTGGTCCGCGCGGACGGCCGTCTGCTGCCCGGTCACGAACTCGACGCCCTCGGCCACTACCGCACCGAGGGCACGCCCCTGAAGGAGGCGAACAGGGCCGCCGAGGGCCATCTGCCGCGCCTCGACATGAGGCGGGCGCGCTGGGACGGCGGCCAGGACGCGGACGGTCACGGCTGACAGCCTCCGGCATCCGCCGCCCCCGCGCGCCGCTCGTACCCCGTACGGGTGACCGGCGGCACGTCCCCGGGATGCCGTACGTTCGAGGGGCGAGGGACTCGCGTGACGCACGGGCGGCCCCGGCCGCCCGGTCCGAGGGGGACGGACGGTCCTTCCGGCCCGCACGGGTCCCCCGGGGCGCGCGGGAAGGAGGGGAGGCCGCGCCTGCCCGTCCGCCGTCGGCGCGGCGCCGACGGCACGCGTCCCCCTCACCCCGCGATCACCGCGAGGCACCCGAGGCGATCCGACCACCCGCACACCCACCAGGACCGGCGAACCACGTGAGCTCCTCTTCCTTCACCAGACGCCCGGCGCACCCCCAGGTGCGCCGGGGGAACCGTGGCGCTTACCGACTGGTGCGTACCCCGCCGGCCCGACCGGATCCCCCTCGTCTGGACGCATCTCAGCGCTCCGTGGTTGACCACACCACCGGCCCGCTGCTCGTCCTGGCGGGTCCCGGCACCGGCAAGACCACCACGCTCGTCGAGTCGGTGGCCGCGAGGATCGCGCGCGGCGGCGACCCCGAGCGCGTCCTCGTGCTGACGTTCAGCCGCAAGGCCGCCGCCGAACTGCGCGACCGCATGGCGCTGCGCATGGGCACCGCCCGAGCGCCCCGCGCGACCACCTTCCACTCGTTCTGCTACGCCCTGGTCCGCGCCGAGCAGGACAGCGACCTGTTCGTGGAACCGCTGCGGCTGCTGTCGGGACCCGAACAGGACGTCACCGTCCGCGAACTGCTCGCCGGGCAGACCTACCTGGAGCGCCGGGGGCTCGCGCACGCGCGCTGGCCCGACGAACTGCGCGCCTGCCTCACCACCCGCGGCTTCGCCGACGAGGTCCGCGCCGTCCTCGCCCGCAGCCGCGAACTCGGCCTCGGACCCGGCGCCCTGGACGCCTTCGCGCGCCGCATCGGCCGCCCGGACTGGGGCGCGGCGGCCGCCTTCCTCGCCGAGTACCTCGACGTGCTCGACCTCCAGGGCGTCGTCGACTACGCCGAACTCGTCCACCGCGCGGTGCTCCTCGCCGACCGGCCCGAGGTCGCCCTGCGGCTCGCCGCCCAGTACGACGCCGTCTACGTCGACGAGTACCAGGACACCGACCCGGCCCAGGTGCGGCTGCTGCGGGCCCTCGCGGGCGGCGGGCGCACCCTGGTCGCCCTCGGCGACCCCGACCAGTCGATCTACGCGTTCCGCGGCGCCGACGTCAACGGCATCCTGGAGTTCCCTGCCGTCTTCCCGCGCGCGAACGGACGCCCCGCGCCCGTCCAGGTGCTGCGCACCTCCCGGCGCTCCGGTGCCCGCCTCCTGGAGGCCACCCGGCGGCTCACCCAGCGCATGCCGCTGACCCGGCTCCCGGCGGAGAAGGTGCGCGCCCACCGCGAGCTGGGCGCGGTGCGGGACGGCGGCCAGGTCGAGGTCCACACGTATCCGACGCCCGGCACGGAACTCGACAACATCGCCGACATCCTGCGCAGGGCCCACCTGGAGGACGGCGTCCCCTGGCGCGAGATGGCCGTCCTGGTGCGCGCGGGCGCCCGCACCATCCCCGTGCTGCGCCGCTCCCTCACCTCCGCGGGCGTCCCCCTGGACATCGACGGCGACGACCTCCCCCTGCGCCACGAACCCTCGGTCGCCCCCCTCCTGACGGCCCTGCGGGCGGTCGCGGAGGCGTCGGGACGGGGGAGGACGAGCCCAGCGAGAGCGAGAGCGGGAGCGGTGACGGGCGCGAGGGCGCCGAGGACGAGAGCGCCGGGGACGAGGGCGCCGGGGACGAGGGCGCCGCGGGAGCCGTCGACGGCGACGCCCCGGACACCGTCGTCCTGGAGAGCGGCGTCACGGACACCGACGCTCCCAAGGACGCCGACGCCTCCCCGGCCGGCGACCCCCCGCGGGACGCCGGTGCGGAAGCGCCCTGCTGGCTCGGTACCGAGACCGCGCTCGCCCTCCTCGCCTCGCCCCTCGCCGGTATGGACGCCGCCGACCTGCGGCGCCTGGGGCGGGCCCTGCGGGACGAGGAGCGGGCCGCGGGCAACCCGCTGCCGCCGCCCTCCGACGAACTCCTCGCGCGGGCGCTGGCCGAGCCCGAGCGGCTGATCGCGCACGACCCGGCGTACGCGCGCGGTGCCCAGCGCCTGGGCGCGCTGCTGCGCAAGGCCCGCGAGCGCCTGGAGGGCGGCGGTTCCGCCGAGGAGGCGCTCTGGGACCTGTGGCAGGGCACCCCGTGGCCCGCCCGCCTGGAACGGTCCGCGCGGCGCGGCGGGGCCGCCGGACGCAACGCCGACCGCGATCTCGACGCGGTGTGCGCGCTGTTCGCGACCGCCGCGCGCGCGGAGGAGCGCACCGGGGGCCGTGGCGCCCTGAACTTCCTCGCGGAGATCGACGCCGAGGACATCGCCGCCGACACCCTCACCCGCCGCGCGGTGCGCCCCGACGCCGTCCGGCTGATGACCGCGCACCGCTCCAAGGGCCTGGAGTGGAGCCTGGTCGTCGTCGCCGGGGTGCAGGAGGGGCTCTGGCCCGACCTGCGGCGCCGCGGCTCCCTCCTGGAGGCCGACCGCATCGGCCGCGACGGACTCGCCGAACCGCTCACCCCCGGCGCCCTCCTCGCCGAGGAGCGCCGCCTGTTCTACGTGGCCGCCACGCGCGCCCGTGACCGTCTCGTCGTCACCGCGGTGAAGGCACCGGCGGACGACGGCGACCAGCCCTCCCGCTTCCTCACCGAACTCGGCGTGGAGCCCAGGGACGTCACCGCCCGCCCCCGCCGCCCGCTGTCCGTCGCCGCGCTGGTCGCCGAGCTGCGCGCCACCACCGTCGACCCGCAGGCGTCCCCCGCGCTCAAGGAGGCCGCCGCGCACCGGCTGGCCCGGCTCGCCGCCCTCGCCGACGACGACGGCCGCCCGCTCGTCCCGGCCGCCCACCCCTACCGCTGGTGGGGCATGGACGACCCGACCGCGAGCAAGGTCCCGCTGCGCGACCGCGACCAGCCCGTGGTGCTCTCCGGCAGCGCCCTCGACCAGCTCGCCAACACCTGCGCCCTGCAGTGGTTCCTGGGTCGCGAGGTGAAGGCCGACGCGCCCGCGACCACCGCGCAGGGCTTCGGCAACGTCGTGCACGTCCTCGCCGACGAGGTCGCCTCCGGACACTCCCCGGCCGACCTCGCCGTCCTCATGGAGCGCCTCGACTCCGTCTGGAACGCGCTCGCCTTCGACGCGCCCTGGAAGTCCGAGCAGGAGAAGGGCAACGCGCGCGTGGCGCTCGAACGCTTCCTGAGGTGGCACGTCATGGACCGCTCCGGCCGTACCGCGGTGGCCAGCGAGCACGACTTCGACGTCACCCTCGAAGCGGGCGACTACGAAGTGCGCATCCGCGGCTCCATGGACCGCGTGGAGGCCGACGGCGACGGCCGCGCCTACGTCGTCGACTTCAAGACCGGTAAGCAGGCGCCGACCTCGGGCGAGGTGGCCCGCCACCCGCAGCTCGCCGTCTACCAGCTCGCCGTGCGCGAAGGCGCCGTCGACGACGCCTTCGACGGCCAGCGCCCCGCACCGGGCGGCGCCGAACTGGTCCAGCTCCGCCAGGGCGCCGCCCGGCGCGACGGCGGCGACGCCCTCCCCAAGGTGCAGGCACAGGAGGCCCTGGAGGGCGAGTGGGTCGGCGAACTGCTGGCCGGGGCCGCGGGCAAGGTCCTCGACGAACGGTTCACACCGAGCGCGGGACAGCACTGCACCCACTGCGCGTTCCGCGCCTCGTGCACCGCCAGACCCGAGGGACGGCAGATCATCGAGTGACCGGGGCCGCACCGCCGCCGGGCCCGGTTGTCAGTGGGCCCGGCTAGCCTCTGTGACGTGCCCTCCCGTATCACCGACCCCGAGCAGCTCAAAGAGCTGCTCGGCATCCCGTTCACCCCGGAGCAGACGGCCTGTGTCACCGCGCCGCCCGCCCCGCAGGTGATCGTGGCCGGAGCCGGTTCCGGCAAGACGACGGTGATGGCGGCGCGCGTGGTGTGGCTGGTCGGCACCGGCCAGGTCGCACCCGAGCAGGTCCTCGGCCTCACCTTCACCAACAAGGCCGCAGGTGAACTCGCCGAACGCGTCCGCAAGGCGCTCGTCCGCGCGGGCGTCACCGACCCGGACGTCATCGACCCCGACAACCCGCCGGGCGAGCCGGTCATCTCGACCTACCACGCCTTCGCCGGCCGCCTGCTCGCCGACCACGGGCTGCGCATCGGCCTGGAGCCGACGTCCCGGCTGCTCGCCGACGCCACCCGCTTCCAGCTCGCCGCGCGCGTGCTGCGCGAGGCGCCTGGCCCGTACCCGGCGCTCAGCCGCTCCTTCGCCGACCTGGTCGGCGACCTCCTCGCCCTCGACGCCGAACTCTCCGAGCACCTGGTCGCCCCCGAGGACCTGCGCGCCCACGACGCCGCGCTGCTGCACGCCCTGGAGAGCGCCAGGCTCACCAACGCCGACCTGCGCAGGATCCCCGAGGCCGCCGCCGCCCGCCGCGAACTGGCCGGGCTGGTGACCCGCTACCGCGCCGCCAAGCGGGAGCGCGATCTCCTCGACTTCGGCGACCAGATCGCCCTCTCCGCGCGCCTCGCGGGCATCCCCGAGGTGGGCCGCGTCCTGCGCAACGAGTTCCGGGTCGTCCTCCTCGACGAGTACCAGGACACGTCCGTCGCCCAGCGCGTCCTGCTGGCCGGGCTGTTCGGCGACGGCACCGGCCACCCCGTCACCGCCGTCGGCGACCCCTGCCAGGCCATCTACGGCTGGCGCGGCGCCTCCGTCGCCAACCTGGACGACTTCCCCACCCACTTCGCCCACCCCGACGGCCGCCCGGCCACCCGCCAGTCGCTCAGCGAGAACCGCCGCAGCGGCGGCCGCCTCCTGGACCTCGCCAACGGCCTCGCCGCACCGCTGCGCGCCCTGCACGCGGGCGTGGAGGCGCTGCGCCCCGCCCCGGGCGCCGAACGCGACGGCCGGGTGCGGTGCGCGCTGCTGCCCACCCACGCCGAGGAGCTGGACTGGCTCGCCGGGTCCGTCGCCCACCTCGTCAGGACCGGGACGGCACCGGGAGAGATCGCCGTCCTGTGCCGCACCGCCGCCGACTTCGCCGAGATCCAGGGCGCCCTCGTCGCCCGGGACGTCCCCGTCGAGGTGGTCGGCCTCTCCGGGCTGCTGCACCTGCCCGAGATCGCCGACCTGGTCGCCGTCTGCGAGGTGCTCCAGGACCCCGGCGCCAACGCCGCCCTGGTGCGCCTGCTGACCGGCCCGCGCTGGCGCATCGGCCCGCGCGACCTCGCCCTCCTGGGCCGCCGCGCCCGCCGTCTCGTCGCCCACGCGCCCGTGGACGCCGACGACGACCCGGACCGCAGGCTCGCCGGGGCCGTCGAGGGGGTCGACCCCGCCGAGGTGATATCGCTCGCGGACGCCCTGGACACCTTCCTCGAACTGCCGCTCGACGCCGGGCAGCAGGGCGACGGACTGCCCTTCTCGCCCGAGGCCCGCGTGCGGTTCGCCCGGCTCGCCGCCGAACTGCGCGACCTGCGCCGCTCGCTCGCCGACCCGCTCATGGACGTCCTGCACCGGGTCCTCGCCGTCACCGGCCTGGAGGTGGAACTGTCCGCGTCCCCGCACGCGCTGGCCGCCCGCCGCCGCGAGACCCTCTCGAACTTCCTCGACATCGCGGCCTCCTTCGCCGCGGGCGACGGCGAGGCCACGCTGCTCGCCTTCCTCGGCTTCCTGCGCACCGCCGCCCAGTACGAGAAGGGCCTCGACAACGCGCTGCCGGGCGGCGAGAACACCGTCAAGGTGCTCACCGCACACCGCTCCAAGGGCCTCGAATGGGACGTCGTCGCCGTCCCCGGCCTGGTCACCGGCACCTTCCCCAGCACCCAGGGCCGCGAGAAGTGGACCGCGCAGGGCCGGGTCCTGCCGCACGCGCTGCGCGGCGACGCCGACACCCTGCCCGACCTGACGTCCTGGGACGCCCGCGGTCTGAAGGCCTTCCAGGAGGCCATGAAGGGCCATCAGCACACCGAGGAGCTGCGCCTCGGCTACGTCACCTTCACCCGCCCACGCTCCCTGCTCCTCGGCTCGGGCCACTGGTGGGGCCCGCACCAGAAGAAGCGCCGCGGCCCGTCCGACTTCCTGACGGCCCTCCACGACCACTGCGCGCTCGGCCACGGCGAGATCGAGGCATGGGCCGACGAACCCGCCGGGGACGCGGAGAACCCCGCCCTGCACCGCGCGGACGCCGACCAGGTGTGGCCGCTGCCCCTCGACGAACGGGCCCTCGCCGACCGCAGACGGGCCGCGGCCACCGTCCTCGACCATCTGAAGGCCCTCGCCGACGCGGAGCACGACCCCGCGGCCGGGGCGGACGGCGGACCCGGTCGCCCGCACCCCGTGGCGGTCCACGACCCGGACGGCCACGACGACCCCGACTGGCCCCCGCCGCCCGGCGACGACGCCCCCGAGGACGAGCCCTGGCCCGGCGGCGGCCCGTACCCCGACGACGGTCCCTACGGCGACGAGGACACCGGCGACTGGGACGACTGGCCCGCCGACCGGCCCGCCGTCCCGCACC
>NZ_FMCI01000341.1 GCF_900091845.1 Streptomyces sp. SolWspMP-5a-2 | reverse complement strand
CCCGGGGTCGGGGCGTCGCGGGAGACCGGCGCCCGGGTCGGGACCCCGGGCTGGAGGACCGGCGCGATCGGCGGGCGCTGCGGCAGCGGGCGCGGGGTCAGCCCGGAGACCCAGGCGTAACTGAGCCCGCCGAGCCCGGCCAGCGCGAGCGCGCACAGGGCGAGCCGCAGCCGGGGCCGTCCCGCCGTGGACCGTTTCGCGGCCCTGAACAGGCGTCCGGTGACCTTGACGGAGAGGTAGACGACACCGGCCATCGGGCACAGCAGCATCACGCTGCCGATCACCCCGACCAGCCCCGCGACGATCTGCCCGTGCCCGAACGCCTCCCCGGTGCCGAGGAGTTGGCCGGTCAGCGAGCGGGTCATGGTGGTGAGGATGCGGGGCAGGTTCCACAGCGCGTAGCCGAGTTCCCCCGCCAGCAGCGGCACCATGGTCAGCACCCAGGTGGCGACGATGACGCGCGCCGAGCGCTTCAGCCCGGCGACCTCGGCGCGGGCGGCGGTGCCGCGGGCGCCCGGCACCAGACCGAGCAGGATGGGCCGGATCTTGCCGTACAGGTCGGGCACCCCGGCGAGGTCGCCGAGGATGTAGTAGCCGTCGAGCCGCACGGCCGGCATCAGCTGTTCCAGGATCTCGAAGTGGCCGAGGTAGACGGCCGCGAGGAAGAACTGGGCGCCGGTCGCGAGGTAGGCCGCGGCCATGGCCAGCATGAAGACGACGTTGAAGTAGACGCCGCCGAGGTCGGTGCGCAGCCGTCCGGCGCGGCCGATCCGGTAGACGTCGGTGACGTCGGTGTACATGGACGGCCAGATGAGGAAAAGGCCGCAGCCGATGCAGCCGGGTCTGGCCCCGCCGTACCGGCAGGCCGACGCGTGGCCGAACTCGTGGAAGACCAGCGAGGCCACCGTCAGACCGAAGACGATCAGGATGAGGACCGGCTGGTCGAGGACTTCGAGGACGGGTTCGATCGCGCCGTGGAAGCCGAACAGCCAGGTGTCCATGACGAGGGCGGCCAGCAGGACGGCCACGACCACGGGCGGCCGGTGCAGCCAGGCGAACGCCCCGGCGATCCGGGCCGTCCGCTGCTCGTCGAAGACGACCCGGTGGCCCTTGAGGGCGAGCAGCAGGTCGGAGCGCGGGGCGTCGACCTCGTCGCTCTCCTGGCCCGCGGGCACCGTCACGCCGAGCGGTTCGAGCTTGTTCTCGACCAGGTAGCGGACGTTCTCGCCGCTGACCTCGCGGCCGAACCGGCCGCTGACCCGGTGCGCGATGGCCTCGCAGTCCCGCGTCCCGTCGACACTGGCGGCGACCAGGTACAGCAGCCGGGACAGCTGCACGACCTGGCCGTCGCCCCGGCGGGCGATGTACTTGGGTTCGGTGAAGCCCGACCCCTGGTACTCGCCGTGCAGGTCGAGTCCCGCGCTCAGCCGCGGCACGGACGGCTGCCCGGGGGCCGCCCGCGCGCCGGTCGCCGCCTGCTCGTACGTCACCGGTGCCCCGCCGGGCCCCGGCACGGGCCCGGTGTCGTGCCGCGCGTCGGCGCCACCCCCGAGCAGCGTCATGTCCGTTCTCCCCCCACGCCCCGTTCCCCCCACTCGTCCCTGCGGCGCCCCGTGCCGTCTCCCCCCGGGGACGGCACGGGGGCGGACCGGGCGTGTCGGCCGGTCCGCCCCCGTGAGCGGCGTCGCTACTGGCGGACGCTGATGCTCTGGACGGCCTGCGACTGGGCGGACGAGAACGACGAGTGGTCGTTGACGGCGGCGGAGTCGTTGGCCGCCGAGATGTTCGCGACGTGCTTGGTGACGTTGACGGTCTTGTTGAAGCTGAACTTCAGCCGACCGAGGGCCTCGCGGCCCGGCAGCAGCTCGGCGGACTCGGTGTCCAGCTCACGCATGTCCATGCTCATGACGGATGTCCTTTCAGAGGTTTCCGGTGGAGGTGACGCGGGGGCGAGCGGCCGCTACTGGCGCACGCTGATCGTCTGGCCGGCGCCGGAGTCGGCCACCGAGAACGCGGAGTGGTCGTTCAGGGCCGCCGACTGGTTGGCCGCCGAGATGTTCGCGACGTGCTTGGTGACGTTGACGGTCTTGTTGAAGCTGAACTTCAGCCGACCGAGGGCCTCGCGGCCCGGCAGCAGCTCGGCGGACTCGGCGTCGAGCTCGTGGGCGTCCATCATGATCATTTCCCCCTCGGGAACGGTCGGATCCGATCGGACGGAGTCAGGTACCCCCCGGACTCTGTCCAATCTGGTCGGACGTTCTGTCCAACGAGATTGGACACTAGGGCCTCGGCGGGCCGCCCCGCAACCCGTTCGGGAAATCACCCTTTCGGCGGTCGCAGCCGACGACCGTAGAATCGGCCCCGACCTGGACGGCTATGCCGAGCGGCGAGCAGGAGTGACCCACCCGTGGCCAACGCACTGCAACAGTTGATCCGTGCCCACCTCGACCGCAGAGGCTGGTCCTACGGCGACGTCGCCCGCCATGGCGGCCTGCCCCGCTCGACCGTGCACCACCTGGCCACCACCGAACGCGTGGTGCGGATGCCGCAGGCGGCCACCCTCGAAGGCCTGGCCAAGGGCCTGGACGTGCCGCTGGACACGGTGCGCAGGGCGGCGGCCGAGGCGTGCGGCATCCACGTGTACGACACCCCGGCCGACCCCGAGGTCGACCTGCTGATCGCCAGCGTCCAGAAGCTCTCCGCCGACGACCGCCGCCATGTGGCCGCCCTGGTGGAGTCCCTGCTGGACCGCTCGGACACGAGGGCGTCGGAGAAGTGACGGACCGCGGCCGTTCCCGCCGCGCCGGCGGGCACGGAAGGGTCCACTTCCGTCAAGTCGGAAAAAGAAATCCAACTGCCCCCGAAGGGCACGAGAACCCCCGCTAGTCTCTCGAAGCGGCCCGTGGAGCGAGAACCGCACGCCCCGGGCTCCAGGGGGAAGATGTGTTGTTCGTGCACGGCGGACCGGCCACGGCCGTGGTCCGCAATCCGGCGGGCGAGTCCGTCGTCCTGCTCTCCGGCGAGCTGCCCGAGGTGCTCACCGACGCCTCGGTCCTGGACCTCGTCGATCTGGCCGCCGCGGTCCTGGAGGCGGACGAGCTGCCGCTGTTCCACGACTGCCTGCGCAGACTCCGCAGGGACGGCATGCGCGCGGGACGGCGAATAGAGGTCGGTGGCGCGGTGCTCACCGTCTACCAGGGGTGACAGAGGCGCGGGAAGGGACCGCCGGGGCGCGGCGGGAAGGACGGATGTGCCCGGAGCCGGACTTGAACCGGCACGCCCGCGAACGGGCAGCGAGGTTTAAGCTCGCCGTGTCTGCATTCCACCATCCGGGCAGGCCATGGGCTCCGCAACGAGGTGCCGAGCCTATCGGGATCCCCCATCCGAACACCGGGCCAGGGGCTCGATGTTGTCTTATTTTATTGACGTCTGAGGGTGCATCAGCCACCGGAACTCGCCATCCGCACTTGCCAATAGCCTTGTACGGGCCTCCGTACGCCGGCCGGTGGGTGGCACGGAATGACGGAATTTCACCGCCCGAACGAGGGTGCTCCACCGGTTCTCGACGAACCGGGCCGCGTCAGGGGCGAACCTCATCCCCAGGTATGACATGACGGCGCCGACTCCGCCCGGAGTCCCCCCTCGGAACCGGAACTGCGGCTGACTCCACGGGCCCGCACGGCCATCAGGATGGAACACGTCCCTCTTTCCGCCACGCGTCGCCTTCGCATCGTCAACGACGTCGTCCTCCGAGGAGTTCCTTCCCGTGACCACCACACCCGTCGCCGGCCGGACCACTGCCACCGTGGCCGCACGCGCCACGGATCTCTCGAAGATCTACGGACAGGGCGAGACCCAGGTGGTGGCCCTCGACCGGGTCTCCATCGACTTCCACCAGGCCGAGTTCACCGCGATCATGGGACCGTCGGGCTCCGGCAAGTCCACGCTGATGCACTGCGTGGCCGGTCTCGACAGCTTCTCGTCCGGCTCGGTCCGGATCGGCGACACCGAACTCGGCTCGCTGAAGGACAAGCAGCTCACCCGGCTCCGCCGCGACAAGATCGGCTTCATCTTCCAGGCGTTCAACCTGCTGCCGACGCTGACCGCGCTGGAGAACATCACGCTGCCGATGGACATCGCAGGACGCAAGCCCGACCAGCAGTGGCTGGACTCGGTGATCGAGATGATCGGCCTCTCCGGCCGCCTCGGCCACCGCCCCTCCGAACTCTCCGGCGGCCAGCAGCAGCGCGTCGCGGTGGCCCGCGCCCTGGCCTCCCGCCCCGAGATCATCTTCGGCGACGAGCCGACCGGCAACCTCGACTCCCGCTCCGGCGCCGAGGTCCTCGGCTTCCTGCGCAACTCGGTGCGCGAGCTGGGCCAGACCGTGGTGATGGTCACCCACGACCCGGTCGCCGCCGCCTACGCGGACCGGGTCGTCTTCCTCGCCGACGGCCGCCTGGTGGACGAGCTGTACGGCCCCACCGCCGACACCGTGCTCGACCGCATGAAGCAGTTCGACTCGAAGGGGCGCACCAGCTGATGTTCCGCACAGCTCTGCGCAACGTCTTCGCGCACAAGGCCCGCCTGCTGATGACCGTCCTCGCCGTGATGCTCGGCGTGGCGTTCGTCTCCGGGACCCTGGTCTTCACCAGCACCATCTCCAACGCCTTCCAGAACAGCTCGGCCAAGGGCTTCGACGGTGTCGACGTCTCCGTCAGCCCCACCTACCAGGAGGGCCGGGGCGACTCGCTCGGCAAGCCGCGCGAACTGACCCAGGCGCAGCTCGCCACCGTCGAGAAGCTCCCGGGCGTCGAGTCCGCGGTCGGTGTCGTCAAGGGCTTCACCGGCCTCGCCGACAAGCACGGCAAGCTCGTCGGCGGCGGCTTCCAGTCCGAGGGCGCCAACTACTGGGGGACGAAGGACGCCCGCTACCCGCTGGTCTCCGGCTCCGCCCCGCACGGCGCCGACGAGATCGCCATCGACTCCCGGACCGCGGAGCGCACCGGCTACAAGGTCGGCGACACCGTGCGCGTCTCGGTCGACGGACCGGTCCTCACCCCCCGGGTCAGCGGCGTCTTCCGCACCGACGACGGCAACGTCGCGGCCGGCGGCAGCCTCGCCCTCTTCGACACCGCGACCGCCCAGAAGCTGCTGGCCAAGCCGGGCACCTACGACTCGATCGACGTGAAGGCCGCCGCGGGCACCTCCCAGACGGAGCTGAAGGCCGCCCTGGACAAGGCGCTCACCACGAAGGCCGTGGACACCGTCACCGGCAAGAAGCTCGCCGACGACCAGGCCGAGGCGATCTCCCGGTCGATGAGCGGCCTCAAGCAGGGCCTGCTGGTCTTCGCCGGGATCGCGCTCTTCGTCGGCACCTTCATCATCGCCAACACCTTCACCATGCTGGTCGCCCAGCGCACCAAGGAGCTGGCGCTGCTGCGCGCCGTCGGCGCCTCCCGCCGCCAGGTCACCCGCTCGGTGCTGATCGAGGCGTTCGTGGTCGGCTCGGTCGCCGGTGTGACCGGCCTGCTCGCGGGCATCGGCATCGGCGCGGGACTGCGCTCCCTGCTGGGCACGTTCGGCGCCGACCTCCCCGACGGCCCCCTGGTCGTCGAGCCGAGCGCGATCGTCGCCGCCCTCGCGGTGGGCATCCTGATCACCATGCTGGCCGCCTGGCTGCCCGGCCGCAGGGCCGCGCGGATCCCGCCGGTCGCCGCGATGAGCAGCCTGCACGCGCAGGCCACGACGAAGTCCCTGGTGCTGCGCAACACGCTGGGCGCGCTGTTCACCGGCGCGGGCGTCGCGGTCGTCCTGTGGGCGACCACGCTGAGCGGCTCGGACGGCCAGGCCCCGATGGGGCTCGGCGCGGTGCTGCTGATCATCGGCGTCTTCATCCTGACCCCGCTGCTGTCGCGCCCGCTGATCGCCGCCGCCTCGCCGGTGCTGCGGATCTTCGGGGTGTCGGGCAAGCTGGCCCGCCAGAACTCGGTGCGCAACCCGCGCCGCACGGCCGCCACCGCGTCCGCGCTGATGATCGGGCTCACCCTGATCACCGGGATGACGGTGATGGCGGGCAGCGTCCAGCAGGCCATCGAGAAGATGGCGGCGTCCGCGATCCGCGCCGACTACGTGGTGTCGATGGCCAACGGGCGCGAGCTGTCCAAGGACGTCGGCGAGAAGCTGGCGGCGTCCGGCGACGTCACCGCCTCCAGCCCGCTGCGCAACGCCCCGGCCCGGATCGGCGGCGAGACCGAGTACCTGACCGGCGTCAACGGCTCCACCATCGGCCGGCTGACCGACCTGAAGGTCGACGACGGCGACTTCAAGATCTCCGGCGACCGGATCGTCGTCGACAAGGGCACCGCGAAGCGCAACCACTGGACGGTCGGCTCGCAGCTCACGGCGCACTTCGAGGACGGGAAGGCCGAGCGGCTGACGGTCTCCGGCGTCTACGAGGGCAACGAGGTGATCCAGGGCGCGCTCATGGACATCTCGACGCTGACGCCGCACGCGAGCGACAGCCGTGACATGCAGGTGCTGGTGAAGACCAAGGACGGCGTGTCGAGCGCGTCCAAGGACAAGCTGATCAAGACGCTGGGCACCAATCCGGTGATCCAGGTGCAGAGCAAGCAGGACCTCTCGGACAGCATCGCGCAGATCTTCACGCTGATGCTGAACATGCTCTACGGCCTGCTCGCGATGGCGGTGATCGTCGCGGTCCTGGGCGTCATCAACACGCTGGCCATGTCGGTGTTCGAGCGCTCGCAGGAGATCGGCATGCTGCGCGCGATCGGCCTGGACCGCAAGGGCATCAAGCGGATGGTCCGGCTCGAGTCCCTGGTGATCTCCCTGTTCGGCGGGGTGCTCGGCATCGGCCTCGGCGTGTTCTTCGGCTGGGCGGCCGGTGAGCTGCTGGGCACGAGCATGCCGACGTACGAGCTGGTCCTGCCCTGGGCCCGGATGGGGATCTTCCTGCTGCTGGCGGGCTTCGTCGGTGTCCTCGCGGCGCTGTGGCCCGCCCGCCGGGCGGCCCGCCTCAACATGCTGACGGCCATCAAGGCCGAGTAGCGCCGACGCAGACCCGCGAGGGCCCCGTTCCGCTCGGGAACGGGGCCCTCGCGCGTCTCAGTTCCAGGTCCTGGCGCGCAGCGGCAGCCCGGCGGCGCCGGACTCGGGGGTGCGCACCGCGAGCACCTGGTTGACGCCGATCCGGTTGCCCTCGAAGGCGAGCGCGCTGGCCGCCATGTAGAGCCGCCACACCCGGGCCCTGCCGGGTCCGGCCAGGGTCGCCGCGCGTCTCCAGTCCGCCTCCAGGTTGGCCACCCAGCGGCGCAGGGTCAGCGCGTAGTGCTCGCGGATCGACTCGACGTCGCGCACCTCGAACCCGGCCCGCTCCAGTTGGGTGACGGTGGTGCCGACCGGCGCGAGTTCGCCGTCCGGGAAGACGTACGCGTCGATGAACGCGTCGACGTGGTAGGTCTCCTCGTCGCGCTGCGGGCGGCGGGCGATCTGGTGGTTGAGCAGCCGTCCGCCCGGTGTCAGCAGCCGGTACAGGTTCCGCGCGTACTCCAGGTACTTCTCGGCGCCGACGTGCTCGGCCATCCCGATGGAGGAGATCGCGTCGTAGGGGCCGTCGGTGACGTCCCGGTAGTCCTGGACCCTGATCTCCACCAGGTCGGTGAGGCCCTCGTCGGCGACCCGCTTGCGGGCGTAGGCGGCCTGTTCCCGGGAGAGGGTGACGCCGACGACCGCGACCCCGTGCTCGCGGGCCGCGTGCACCGCCATCGAGCCCCAGCCGCAGCCGACGTCCAGGAGCCGCTGACCGGGGGTCAGGGCGAGCTTGCGGCAGACGAGTTCGAGCTTGTCGCGCTGGGCCTCCTCCAGGGTGGCGTCCGGCCGCGGCCAGTAGGCGCAGGAGTAGACCATGGACGGCCCGAGGACGGTCTCGTAGAAGTCGTTGCCGACGTCGTAGTGGTGGCTGATGGCGCGCTTGTCGGTGCGCCGGGTGTGCAGGTGTCCCGGGCGGCGGATCTCCTCGGGGGGCGGGGCGGGCGGCAGCGGCAGCCCGGTGAGCCGCACCAGGCCGCGGACGGCGGCCCTGGCCCCGGGGTCGCGCAGGGTCTCGGTGAGGGACCTGGCGTCCTCGCCGCGCTCCCACACCAGCCCGGACATCAGGCCGAGGACGGTGTAGAGGTCGCCCTCGATGTCCAGGTCACCGGCCACCCAGGCGCGGGCCAGGCCCAGTTCGCCGGGTTTCCACAGCAGCCGGCGCACCGCCCGGCGATTGCGCACCACCAGGGCCGGTGCCTCCGGCGGCCCTGCCTGCGAGCCGTCCCAGGCGCGGATGCGCACCGGGAGTGGCGTTCCCAGCAACTGTTCGACGAGGCTCTTCAGCCGCAGCGCGGCGTCGCCCATGGCGCATACCTCCGTGACGACGTGACGACGGATCCCGGAATGTCCAATGTCCAGCACCACGTAAACACCTGGGGAGCCGTAAAGCAGTCCCGTGTGCGTGTCACGACTGGGCAAAATAGATGTACACGCCATGCAGATTGACCGGGGGCGCCGCCCGGGGCCGCGCGGGAACGCCGAAGGGCCTCCCGCACCACGGATGGCGGGAGGCCCTTTCGGATCGTTCGGCCGGTGGACCGGCTCAGCGGCCGGCGCTCGCCCGGCGGGTCAGGACGCCTTGGCCTTCTCGGCCTGGGGCTCGGCCTTCGCGGCGGGCGCGGGCGCGGGCTTGGCGGCCTCGTAGAACTCCTCGCGGGGGTTCTCCATGGCACCGAGGGCGACGACCTCGCGCTTGAGGAACATGCCGAGGGTCCAGTCGGCGAAGACGCGGATCTTGCGGTTCCAGGTCGGCATCGCCATGCCGTGGTAGCCACGGTGCATGTACCAGGCGAGGCGGCCCTTGACCTTGATCTTCATCTTGCCGACGACGATCATCGCGACGCCCTTGTGGAGCCCGAGACCGGCCACCGCGCCCTTGTTGGCGTGCGAGTAGTCCTTCTGCGGGAAGCCCCGCATCCCGGAGATCACGTTGTCGCCGAGGACCTTGGCCTGGCGCAGCGCGTGCTGGGCGTTCGGCGGGCACCAGGCGTTCTCGTTCCCGGCCTTGCGGCCGACGAGGTCCGGCACCTGCGCGTTGTCGCCCGCGGCCCAGATGTAGTCCGTGCCCTGCACCTGGAGCGTGGTCGCGGTGTCGACGTGGCCGCGCGGGCCGAGCGGCAGCCCGTACCGGGTCAGCGCCGGGTTCGGCTTGACGCCGGCCGTCCACACGACGGTGTGGGAGTCGACCTCCAGGCCGTTCTTGAGCACGACGTGGCCGTCGACGCAGGAGTCCATGGAGGTGGAGAGGTAGATCTCCACGCCCCGGCTCTCCAGGTGCTCCTTGCCGTACTGGCCGAGCTTGGGGCCGACCTCGGGAAGGATCTTGTCGGCCGCGTCGACGAGGACGAACCGCATGTCCTCGCGGGAGACCGTCTTGTAGTACTTGGCGGCGTCCCTGGCCAGGTCCTCGACCTCGCCGATGGTCTCCGCGCCGGCGAACCCGCCGCCGATGAAGACGAAGGTGAGCGCCTTGCGGCGGATCTCCTCGTCGGTCGTGGAGTCGGCCTTGTCGAGCTGCTCCAGGACGTGGTTGCGCAGGCCGATGGCCTCCTCGACGCCCTTCATGCCGATGCCCTGCTCGGCGAGGCCGGGGATCGGGAAGGTGCGGGAGACCGCGCCGAGCGCGATCACCAGGTAGTCGAAGGGCAGCTCGTACGACTCCCCGACGAGCGGGGCGACCGTGGCGACCTTGCGGTCCTGGTCGATGGTGGTGACCCGACCGGTGAGGACCTCCGCCTTCGGCAGCACGCGTCGCAGCGGGACGACGACGTGGCGCGGGGAGATGTTGCCGGCGGCGGTTTCGGGGAGGAAGGGCTGGTAGGTCATGTACGACCGGGGGTCGACGACCGTGACGGTCGCCTCTCCGTAGCGCATCTTCTTGAGAATGCGCCGAGCTGCGTACAGGCCTACGTACCCACCGCCTACTACGAGGATCCTGGGACGCTCCGTGGTGCTCATGGCATCGAGTATCCACCCGCCCCGAGGGGGTACCTCGTGCGCCCCTTCACAAGGTCCGACAGGGGCTGTGTTATCCTCCGCGACCCGGGCCGTTCGGGCACCCCCTTCCGGCCCCATCCGGTGTCCGTTACCCACCGTTGTCAAGGCCGCGTGAGCTGCTCCTCCGGCATCTCCGGGGACCCGGCCCGCCCCCGCGCGCGGCCCCCTCGGCCGCCGTCGGCCGCGCACCCCTGAACATGTTCAACTCCCAGGTGGGGCCCCCGAAAGGCCCTCTCGGACCCCGCTTTCGGCCCGGCACGGCAGAATTCCTTGTGAAGAACTTCACGAAGCTCGTCGGGGGTGTGCCACGAAGGACCCCGCAAACCCCCCGCCGGCCCGCTCAAACGCCGTCCGACCTGCTCAGGGGAGAGGCCGGACGGCGTCCGTGACCGGGCCTACGCGATCGACCAGGCGATGCCGTCGAGGATGTCGTGCTCGCTCACCACGACCTCCTCGGCGCCGATCCGGTCCATGATCGTCAGGAGCACCAGGGCGCCCGCGCCGATCACGTCCACCCGGCCCGGGTGCATCGAACCGATCGCCGCCCGCTCGGCGTGCGTGGAGCGCAGCAGCCGCTCGGTGATCGCGCGGACCTCCTCCCGGGAGACCCGGGAGTGGTGGATGGCGGCGGAGTCGTACTCCGGCAGCCCCTGGGCGATCGCGGAGACCGTCGTCACCGAGCCCGCCAGGCCCACCAGGGTGCGCGCCTCGCGCAGCGGCACCGTCTCCTCGGCGAGGTCGAGGGCCCGCTCCAGGTCGGCCCGCATCGCGGCGATCTGCTCACCGGTGGGCGGGTCGCTCACCACGCCGTCGCGCACCAGGTGCCGTTCCGTCATCCGGACGCAGCCGACGTCCACGGAGCGGGCCGCCCGCACCTCCTCGGCCCCCACCACGAACTCCGTGGAGCCGCCGCCGATGTCGACGACCAGGAAGGGCCGTTCGAGGTCGGGACGGGCCGTCAGCTCCCGGGTGGCGCCCGTGAAGGAGAACGCCGCCTCCTGGTCGCCGCTGATGACCTCGGGCTCGACGCCGAGGATGTCCAGCACCCCGCGCACGAAGTCGTCGCGGTTGGAGGCGTCCCGGGAGGCGGAGGTGGCGACGAAGCGCAGCCGCTCGGCGCCGTGCTCCTTGACGAGCGCGGCGTACTCGCGGCAGGCGGCGAAGGTGCGCTCCAGCGCCTCGGGGGCCAGCCGCCCGGTGCGGTCGACGCCCTGGCCGAGCCGGACGATGGTCATCCGCCGTTCCAGGTCGACGAGTTCACCGGTGGCCGGGTCGGCGTCGGCGACCAGCAGGCGGATGGAGTTCGTACCGCAGTCGATGGCGGCGACACGCGTCATGGGAAGGTCCTCGGCTCGTTGTGATGAGGTCACGCGCAGGCGTCGCCCGGCACCACGCAGGCGCCCTTGCGCCACCACTCGGGCAGCATGCCGAGCGCCTCGTCGCCCAGCGGGTTCACGCCGGGTCCCGCGGCCAGCGCGTGGGCGACCAGGACGTGCAGGCACTTCACCCGGTCCGGCATGCCGCCCGCGCTCGGAAAGCCCGTCAGCTCCTCGATCTCGTCCCGGCGGGCGATGTAGTCCTCGTGCGCCGCGCGGTAGGCGGCGGCGAGTTCCGGGTCGGTGGCGAGCCGCTCCGTCATCTCCTTCATCACGCCGTCGGCCTCCAGCGTGCCGATCGCGGAGTTCGCCTTCGGGCACGTCAGGTAGTACAGCGTCGGGAAGGGGGTGCCGTCGGGCAGCCGGGGGGCCGTCTCGACGACGTCGGGCTGACCGCACGGGCAGCGGTGCGCGATGGCGCGCAGGCCGCGCGGCGGGCGCCCGAGCTGCTGCTTGAATGCCTCGACGTCCGCGTCGGTGGGCTCGGTGCGCGGGGTGGTCGGCGGAGGCGTTTCCACTACGAACTGTCTCTCTAGTCAGGTCACTGGTCGGAGGCGTCGGACTTGTCGACCCCGTCCCATACGTTCGAGTACCAGGGGCGGTGGGCCGCCCCCAGACCGGCGCGCGACTGCTTGACCGCGGCCGGGTCGATCACGACGTAGCCGGTCTCACCGGGCATCACATAGTGCAGCCTGCGCCGGATCTGCTGCTCGGCGTACGCGTCGTCCTGCCAGCGCGCCTTGGTGTCACGCAGCTGTTCGACGCGCTCCCGGGCCTGCGCCTTGCGCCGTTCGAGACCGGCGATCTCGGCGCGCTGGGAGACGTACTGCCGTATCGGGTAGGCCAGCGCCACCACGAGCGTGCAGACCACGAGCGCCAGCAGCGCCGCCCGGCCGGTGAGCCGGGAGCGGTGGGCCTGCCGCTTCGTCTGGGAGCGGTAGACCCGGGCCGCGGTCTGCTCGCCGAGCAGCTTGATCCTGGTCGCGGTGGAGAACCGGTCCCGGTCCCTCACGGCCATGTTCCCCGCCTCCCGATCACACGCGCGTACGTCCCCGGACACGGTACGGGACCGGTACGGGGACGTACGTACGACTGGCTCGGGCGTGCCCCTTAACGGCGCAGCCCGCGAAGGTCAGCCCTTGAAGCGCGGGAAGGCGCTGCGGCCGGCGTAGACCGCGGCGTCGTCGAGGATCTCCTCGATGCGCAGGAGCTGGTTGTACTTGGCGACGCGCTCGGAGCGGGCCGGGGCGCCGGTCTTGATCTGGCCGCAGTTGGTGGCGACGGCGAGGTCGGCGATGGTGACGTCCTCGGTCTCGCCGGAGCGGTGGGACATCATGCACTTGAAGCCGTTGCGCTGGGCCAGCTCGACGGCGTCCAGGGTCTCGGTCAGCGAGCCGATCTGGTTCACCTTGACCAGCAGGGCGTTCGCGGAGTTCTCCTCGATGCCGCGGGCCAGGCGCTCCGGGTTGGTGACGAACAGGTCGTCGCCGACGAGCTGCACCTTGTCGCCGAGCCGCTCGGTGATGACGTGCCAACCCGCCCAGTCGTCCTCGTACAGCGGGTCCTCGATGGAGACCAGCGGGTAGGAGGCGACCAGCTCCTCGTAGTACTCCGTCATCTCGGCGGCGGAGCGCTCCTTGCCCTCGAAGAGGTAGGCGCCGTCCTTGTAGAACTCGGAGGCGGCGACGTCGAGGGCGAGGGCGATCTGCTCGCCGGGCGCGTAACCGGCTTCCTTGATCGCTTCGAGGATGAGGTCGAGCGCCTCGCGGTTGGAGCCGAGGTTCGGCGCGAAGCCGCCCTCGTCGCCGAGACCGGTGGCCAGGCCCTTGCTCTTCAGCACCTTCTTGAGGGTGTGGTAGACCTCGGTGCCCCAGCGCAGCGCCTCGGAGAAGGACTCCGCGCCGATCGGGGCGATCATGAACTCCTGGATGTCCACGTTGGAGTCGGCGTGCGAGCCGCCGTTCAGGATGTTCATCATCGGCACCGGAAGCAGGTGCGCGTTCGGGCCGCCCAGGTAGCGGAAGAGGGGGAGGTCGCTGGCCTCGGAGGCGGCGTGCGCGACGGCGAGGGAGACGCCGAGGATGGCGTTGGCGCCGAGCGAGCCCTTGTTGTCGGTGGCGTCCAGGTCGAACATCGCCTGGTCGATCAGCCGCTGCTCGGTGGCGTCGTAGCCGACCAGCTCGGGGCCGATCTGCTCGATCACGGCGAGGACGGCCTTCTCGACGCCCTTGCCCTGGTAGCGGTTGGGGTCGCCGTCCCGCAGCTCGATGGCCTCGAAGGCGCCGGTGGAGGCGCCGGACGGAACGGCGGCACGACCCGTGCTGCCGTCGTCGAGGCCGACCTCGACCTCGACCGTGGGGTTGCCTCGGGAGTCCAGGATTTCCCGGGCTACGACGACGTCGATGGACGGCACGAGCATCTCCTTCTTGGGATCTGAACACGGCGCGCGGGCGCCGCGGTGGGTTCTGCGAGACCGAGCCTAACCGGCTCCGGGCGATCGGCCAGCCGGTCGGTCACCCCCTGGACAGAACCGAGAGCAAAAAGTTTCTGAACGGAACAAAGAGAGGGGCGGCCGGAACGTGAAAAAGCCCCGCCCCGGTGCGTACGGGGGAACACGCACCGGGGCGGGGGCCCGTGGGGACGGGGGGTGACCCTCACGGGGTCCCATGATGAGGTCCACGGACAGGAGGGCGCTGTGGTTCAGCGAGCGGCCGCCTGTGCGTCCCGTCCGCGGACCCGACGGCTACTTCAGGTGGAGCTGCTGACCCGGGTAGATCAGGTCGGCGTGCTCGACGACGTCCTTGTTCAGCTGGAACAGCTTCGCCCAGCCGCCGGCGACCTTGTGCTTCGCGGCGATCGAGCTGAGCGTGTCGCCCGGGACGACCTTGTACTCGCCGTCGCCCTTCTTGACCTTCTTGCCGGTCGGGGTGGTGACGGTCTTCTTCGCGGCCGGGCGCTCGGCGGAGCGGGAGGCGGCCTGCGAGTCGGAGGAGCGCGAGCTGCCCGCGGAGCTGCCGGAGCTGTTCGACGAGCCGGTGGAGCTGCCGGAGCCGGTCGAGGTGCCGGAGCCGGTGGAGCCCGAGCCGCTGTAGGCGGCGCCGGACAGGCCGGTGCCGCAGCTCGGCCAGGCGCCCTTGCCCTGGGAGGCGAGGACCTTCTCGGCGACGGCTATCTGCTGCGCCTTGGACGCCTGGTTGGCCGTGGAGGCGTACTGCGTGCCGCCGTACGCGGCCCAGGTGGAGGCCGAGAACTGGAGACCGCCGTAGTAGCCGTTGCCGGTGTTGATGGCCCAGTTGCCGCCGGACTCGCACTGGGCGACGGTGTCCCACTCGGAGGCGGTGGCGGCGGAGGCGTTGCCCGCGGCCATCAGCGGGGCGGCGACGGCGGCACCGGTGACACCGGCGATGGCGATGGCGCGGGTGGCCTTGGACGGACGACGGTGCTTGCCCTTGCCGGAAAACAGCATGGTTGATCCCCTCACCGACGCCTGCGAGGTGAGCTGTCGGGTTCGGGCCGGTTGAGTGCCCGGCCGCGCCCCCCTGGGGAGAGGCACGGCTTAACCCCAAGCCGCTCCGGTCAACTGCCCGGTGCGGCACCTACCTTGGGTCCCCCGCTCCTGCCTTCGGCGCGTGACGCGACGACTGTTCCCGTACGGCCGCTGGCAGGATTCGGCGTTGCGGCAGCCGGGGCCCGTGGTGACGAGCGGTGTTGACCGTAGCCACGGAATCAGCGGAATTTCAAAGACGATCAGGGCTTCTGAGACTCATCCCACACTTTCACCAAACCGGACATTAGCTGGCGAATGCGGGCGTCAACTCCCCCGGAATCCCGCCGGTTTCGCCCTGTTTGCTACCCGACTTCGAGGGTCTGACCGGGAACGATGCTGCTGGGGTCGGAGCCGATGCTCCCCCGGTTCGCGTCGTACAGCGCGCGCCATCCGCCGTCGAGGCCCAGGGAGTCGGCGATGGAGCCGAGGGTGTCGCCCTCGCGGACCGTGTAGGTGTCGGCCGCGAGCGCCTCGGTGCGACCGTCCTCCGCGCTCTGGCCGCGGTGCTTGCCGGTGCCGGAGCCGGTCACCGCGCCGGTGTCGACGAGGCTCCAGGAACCGGCGTCCTGGCGGGCGTTGTCCGCGGTGTCGGAGGCCGCGGGCTCCCGGGGGTCGGCGGTGCGCTCCTCCTCGGGCGAGGAGGCGGACGCGGACGGCGCGGCGGACCCGGTGCCCTTGCCGCCCTTCCCGTCCCGCGTCCCGCCCTTCGCGGGCGACGAGGGGGAGGGCGAGGAGGTGGAGGGGGTGTCGGCCGACGGATCGGACGAAGGGGAGCTTTCCGCGCTCTCGCCGGACGAGTTGGACAATCCGGTGGAAGCGGAGGTGTCCGACGTATCGGAGGAGTCGGACGAGTCGCCGCCGAGGCCGGTGTCGATGTCCAGCAGGCCCGAGTCCTGCGTCAGACCGGCGGTCAGACCGCAGGTGCGGAAGGCGCCGACGCCCTGGTCGGCGAGGACCTTCTCGGCCACCGCGATCTGCTGGTTGCGGCTGGCGAGGTCGGCGCTGGGCGCGTAGTCGAGGCCGCCGTACGTCTCCCAGTCGTCCTGCGAGAGCTGGAGACCGCCGTAGCGGCCGTTGCCCGTGTCCTGGCTCCAGGAGCCGTCGGACGCGCAGTCCGCCACCTTGTCCCAGGTGGTGCCGTCGGCGGCGCTCGCCCCCGAGGCCGCCAGCAGCGGCAGCGCGATGGCGGTGCCGGTCACGCCGGCCGCGACGAGGAGAGCCGGGGCCTGGCGGGGGCGGCGGTGACGACCGTTCCCGGAGAGCATGCGGGAGCCTTTCACGAGGCGACAGGTGTCCGCGGTGCAGGGTGTACGGCACCGCGTTGATCCGTGAACGTATAGGCATACGAATGCTTGTCACAAGTTAATGCCGCACAGATCACGTGAAGATCACAGAGTTGAGGGAGCCTCACCTTTGCGCGGGGTGACGCGTTCGTCCCCTTCACGCCGGAGCCGCCCCTGCCGCCTCACCGCGCGCCGACGGGGGTGAACTCGACCGGCAGGGTGCGCAGTCCACGCATGATCAGGCCGCCGCGCCAGCGCAGTTCGGCCGGATCGGCGGCGAGGGCGAGGTCCGGCAGCCGGGTGAGGAGCGTGCGCAGCGCGGTCTGCCCCTCCAGCCGGGCGAGCGGGGCGCCGAGGCAGTAGTGCAGGCCGTGTCCGTAGCCCAGGTGCTGGTTGTCACGGCGCGTCAGGTCGAGGGTGTCCGGGTCGGCGAAGCGCGCGGGGTCGCGGTCGGCGGCGGCCAGGACGACGAGGACGGCGTCGCCGGGCGCGATGTCCTGGCCGCCGATGGTCAGCGGCCGGGTGGCGAACCGCCAGGTGGCCAGCTCCACGGGGCCGTCCCAGCGCAGGAGTTCCTCGACGGCGCTCTCCAGCAGGGCGTCGTCCCCCTGCGCCAACGCGGCTTGCAGGAGCGCGCGTTGGCCCGGGTCGCGGAGCAGGGCGTGGGTGCCGTTGCCGATCAGGTTGATGGTCGTCTCGAACCCCGCGAACAGCAGCACGAAGCACATGGCGACGACCTCGTTCTCGGTGAGGTGCTCGCCGTGGTCGCTGGCCCGGATCAGGTCCGAGATCAGGTCGTCGCCGAGGTCCGCGCGCTTGCGGTGGATCAGCTCGGCCAGATAGCCCCTGATCCTCTTCACCGACCGCGCGACCCCGCCCCGCGGCCCGCCGCCATGCCGGATCATCATGCCCGCCCAGTCCCGGAAGTCGTCCTGGTCCCCGGCCGGGACGCCGAGCAGGTCGCAGATCGCGTAGATGGGGAGCGGGAAGGCGAACTCGTGGATGAGGTCGGCGCTGCCCCGGTCCGCGAAGCCGTCGATCAGCTGGTCGGTCAACTCCTGCACGCGGGGCGCGAATTCGGCGACCCGGCGCGGGGTGAACGCCTTCGACACGAGGCGGCGCAGCCGGGTGTGGTCCGGCGGGTCGATGTTCAGCAGGTGCGTCATCAGACCGGCGTTGCGCTCACCGGGGATGCCGGTCCTGCTCCGGCCGCCCGCGTCCTCGGCGTGGTGCGTGGGGTTCTTGGAGAGCCGGTTGTCGGCGAGCGTCTGCCGGGCGTCGGCGTACCGCGTGACCAGCCACGCCTCGACCCCGCTCGGCAACCGCGTGCGATGCACCGGCGCGTGCTCCCGCAGCCAGGCGTACGCCGGGTAGGGATCGGTGGCGAACTCCCAGCTGAAGAGCGCGGGTTCGGGCCCACCGTGACGCGGCGCGGCAGCCGTGGAAGCGGGGGGCTCGACGTCGACGGAGGGCCCGGCGCCGGAGGCGGGTGGCCCGGCCTCGGCGGCGGGTGGTCCGGCCTCGGCGGCGCTGGCCT
>NZ_FMCI01000342.1 GCF_900091845.1 Streptomyces sp. SolWspMP-5a-2 | reverse complement strand
CGGAGTCGGGGGGNGGGGGGGGGGAGGAGGCGCCGGGGTCCCTAGCCCTCAGGTCAGGCGCTAGCCCCCCGGGCCAGGCGCTGCGCCCCCCGGCCAGGCGCTGCGCACCCCGATGTCCCCCCGGATCGCCCTCTGCGGACGCCGGGAACCCCCGGTCCGCCTCGGGGAGCGCCGACCGGGGGAGGGGGCCCGACGATGTCGGGTCAGGGCTTGCGGGCCACCGCTCCGTACATCGCGATGTCCTCGTCACGGATGTCCGGGTCGCCGCCGCCGTCCGGGTGCCACTTGTGCACCTGGGTGATGCCCGGCTCGACCAGTTCGAGCCCCTCGAAGAACTCGTGGGCCTCGGCGAGCGTGCGCAGCCGCATCGGCATGTCCCGGGCCGCGTACTCCCGGGCCACCCGGCCCACCTCGCGCGGCGCGAACTCGGCGGTGCCGATGGACATCGCGAGGTAGCTGCCCGACGGGAGCGGTTCGAGGAGCCGCCGGACGACGCCCACCGCGTCGTCCTCGTCGAGCATGAAGTGCACGATCGCGATGACGGTCAGCGCGACCGGCCGGTCGAGATCGAGCGTCGCGCGCAGCTCGGGCGCGCTCAGGATGGACGCCGGATCACGGAAGTCGGCCTCCGCGTACGCGGTGCGCCCGCCCGGCGTGCTGGTCAGCAGCCCCTGCGACAGGGTGAGCACGATGGGGTCGTTGTCGACGTAGACCACCCGCGACTCCGGCGCCACCGACTGCGCGATCTCGTGCAGGTTGGGCGAGGTAGGGATGCCCGTGCCGACGTCGAGGAACTGGCGGACGCCCGCCTCCTCCACGAGCCAGCGCACGGCGCGGTTCATCCAGTCGCGGTTCGCGCGCATGTGGATCGGCAGGGCGGGCCATTCCGCCGCCATGGCGTCCCCGGCCTCCTGATCCGCCGGGTAGTAGTCCTTGCCGCCGAGAATGTAGTCGTAGATCCGGGCGGAATGGGCGTGCTGGGTGTCGATGCGGTCGGCCGGCCATCCGTTGTCGGGCACTGTGGGGCCTCTCCTTCAATTCGCGGATTTGTCGATGTACGGATACGCGGACAAGCAGATAAGGGGTGGAAGGCTCCGGGCGCGGAAGAGACGGTTCCGGGACGCCGTCCCCACCCGGTCGGGCCGGGCGCGGGACGGTCGCGGAGCCCTCACCAGTCCCTGCGCAGCTCCTCCAGGATCTTCTCGGTGCGCGCGGCGGGCGCCGCCTGGGCGCTGAGCCGGTCGAGGGCCTCGCGGTACTTCATGACGTCGTCCCTCTTGTCGAGCATGTCGGCGCCCAGCAGCGTGCGGGCGTAGACGATGTCGGGCAGTTCCCTCGCCCGGAAACGGAACAGCTGGCTGGCGCCCGCCCGGAGACCGGGGTGCGGGCCGTTGGTGAACGGCATGATCTGGAGGGTCACGTGCGGTAGCCGGTTCAGCTCGATCAGGTGGCCCGCCTGGGCCCGCATCACGTCCGCGCCGCCGACCGGCCAGCGCAGCACCGTCTCGTCCATGACCACCCAGAGCCGGGGCGCCGAGTCGTCCGAGAGCAGCCGCTGGCGGCGCAGGCGCAGCGCCAGCAGGCGGTCCGCGCGGTCCGCGTCGGCGACGGTCGCCTCGCTGGTGATCCGGGAGCGCGCGTACTCCGCCGTCTGGAGCAGGTCGTGCACGAAGTGGTTCTCGTAGCTGCGGATCTGCCAGGCCGCCTGCTCCAGGCTGAGGTAGGAGGCGAACCAGTCCGGCATCACGTCCCGGTAGGAGTGCCACCAGCTCCGGCGGCCCGCGTCCTGCACCGAGCGGAGGAACCGCTCGATCTGCTCGGGGTCCGTGATGCCGTAGGTCCGCAGCAGCTTCTCCGCGTCCGCGAGCCGCAGCCGGGCGACCTTGGCCGCCTCCATGCGCCGGATCGTGGAATGGCTGACCCCGAGCGCCGCCCCGGCCTCGTCGTAGCTCAGACCGGCTCGGACCCGCAGCGCCTCGAGCTGCCTGCCCAGGATCATCCGCAGTACCGGTGGGGCACCGCCCCAGTCTGATTCGGCGGTCACACCGTCCCCTTTCGATCCTCGCGACCACATCATCGCATCGGATCTCTCCAGTAAAAGAAGGATCATCACGTCTTGCAAATTTCATTCTGCAAGTTGCGGGACGGCTCGGGAAGTGCCAGGGTGAATTGTGGGCCGAATGGGTTCCGGCGTCCTGAACGCCGCGTCCAGGATGAAAGGCACAGGGTGATGGCAGCGTCTTCCTTTCCGACGCCCGGTTCCCCGACGACCGCAGGACAGCAGAGCACGGCCTCCTTCCCGGGTGCCCGGCCGGTGGCGCTCGCCGGGGACCACGCGTCCGCTCCGTCCGGCCCCGGCCACCCCTTCGACCTGCCCGCGGTCCCGGCCTCCGTCGCCACCGTCAGGAACGCAGCAGGCGACCTCATGCGCAACGAGGACGTCGACCGGGGCGCCTGGGACGATGTGCTGCTGGTCGTCTCCGAGCTGGCCACCAACGCGCTCCAGCACTGCTCGGGCGAGCGGATCGCCGGACGGCTCGCCCTCTCCGGCGACGTGCTGCGCTGCGAGGTCGAGGAGCACGGCGTGGGCCTGGGCCTGCCCGAGGCCCGGCGGGCGGAGCACGAGGACGAGAACGGGCGGGGCCTGTTCCTCGTCGACGCGCTGAGCCTCGCCTGGGGCGTGTCCCCGATCCTCCACGGGGAGGGCCAGACCGTGTGGGCAGAGCTGCGCGCTCCCCGGCTGCGCCGGGGCGGCCACGCCCACTGGTGACAGCCTTCCCGGTACGGCGGGACGCGGTCGGATCCGGTGCCCCGGCCGTTGTCAGTGCCCTCTCCTACGGTGTTCCCAGAAGGACCCGCGGAACAGGCCGCAGGACCTGACCCGGGGAGGGGTCTGTCGTGACGAAGACGTATCTGGAGCTGTCCCAGGACGGCGGCGGTGCCCACAAGTTCTACGAGGTGGAGGTCGGCGTCCTGGAGGTCTCCGTGCGCTACGGGCGCATCGGCGCCGCGGGACAGGCCCAGACGTCCACGTTCGCCACCCCCGAGAAGGCGCGGGCCGCGGCCGCCCGCAAGATCGCTGAGAAGGTGCGCAAGGGATACGTGCCCGCCGTGCCGGGACAGCGCGCGCCGCGCCCGGTGAGCCGCCGGGAGGTCGCCTCCACGCCGTCCTCCGCGCGCGCCGTGGCACCGGTGCTGTGGCGGTTCGCCACCGGCTCGTCGGCCTTCGGCATCCACATCGACGACGACCGCTGCTGGGTCGGCAACCAGGCGGGCGACGTCTACACGCTGGCCCACGGCGGCGAGGTCCTCGCCCACTACCGCCTCCCCGACGGCGTCAAGTGCCTGGTGGCGGACGACTTCTGGATCTACGCGGGCTGCGACGACGGCCGGGTGTACGACCTGTCCTCCAAACTGCCGTACGCCGCCTACGACATCGCCGGCGAGGTCGACATCTTCTGGCTGGACATCCACGAGGGCGTCCTGAACGTCGCGGACCGCGCCGGGCGGCTCACCGTCATCGACCACGAGGACGAACACCAGTGGGCGCGCGGCGGACGCGGTGAGCACGCCTGGATGGTGCGGGCCGACGACCGCGCCGTCTACCACGGCCACACCGGCGGCGTGACGGCCCACGCGCCCGACGGCGGCGCCGAGTTGTGGCACACGCCCACCCGGGGCGGTGTGCTCTTCGGCTGGCAGGAGGCCGACGCGGTGTACGCCGGGACCGAACGGCGGGTCGTGCAGCGGCTGTCGAAGGCGACCGGGGCGATCGAGGCCACGTACCTCTGCGACGGCCCCGTCTACTCGTGCGCCACCTCGCCCGGCGGGCGGTTCGTCTTCGCCGGGGACTCCACCTCCTCCGTCTACTGCTTCGACCGGGACGGCACCCGGCTGTGGAAGCTCGCCACCGGCGGCGGCTCCGCGCTCTCCATGCAGTACCGCCACGAACGCCTGTACCTGGTCACGACGGACGGCTCACTGGTGTGCGTCGACGCGAGCGAGGCGGCGATCGCGTCCGCGCAGCAGGGACACGTGCCCGTCGCCCGCGACGTCAAGCTCGCCGCCGCCCTGCCGACGTACGCCCCGGCCACCGAGGTCGCCGCCATGGCCACCGTCGCCGCCGCCCCCGAGGGCACGGTGGTCGTCGAGTGCGTGCGGGAGGCCGGACGGACCCGGATACACGTCGTGTCCGACGGCTACGACCGGTCCTGGAACGTCCAGTTCCCGCGCGCCATGCGGGAGCCGGGCACCCGGTACGTGGTGGACGCGGTGCACCCCGCGTCGGGCGGCTTCTACCGGGTGCGCGGCGACATCAGGCGGCTGCGCTGACCGGCGCCGGAAACCGGAGCGGCCGGGCGCGGGCGTCCCGCACGGCGCCGTTCACTGCCCGGCCAGCCCGGTGTGGGCCACGCCCGCCACGATCTGGCGCTGGAAGAAGACGAACACGACGATCAGCGGGAGGCCCGCCATCAGGCCGCCCGCCATCAACTGGGCCCACTGGATGCCGTAGGAGTTCATGACGGTCGCGATGCCGTTCGGCATGGTCATCAGATCGGGGTTGTTGGTCACCATGTAGGGCCACAGGAAGTTGTTCCACGAGGCGATGAAGGTGAAGATGCCGACCGCGGCCAGGGAGGGGCGCGAGAGCGGCACCACGATGGTGAAGAAGACCCGCCAGCGTCCCGCGCCGTCGATGAAGGCCGCCTCCTCCAGCTCGCGCGGGATGCCCTGGAAGAACTTGTAGAGGATGTAGACCATCGCGGCGGGCGCGCACTGCGGCAGGATCATGCCCCAGTAGGTGTCCACCATCCCCAACTGCTGCACGGTGGTGAACAGGGGGACCCCGAGCACCGCGGGGGAGACCATCAGGCCCGACATCACCAGCCCCATCAGCACGCCCTTGCCCCGGAACTCGGTGCGGGCGAAGCCGTATCCGGCGAGCGCGCTCACCAGCAGCACCACGGACGTCACACAGACGGAGACGACCAGGGAGTTGATGAACCAGTCGGTGATGTTGCCGGTGTCCAGGAGGGCCTTCCACGCCTGGCCCGTCCACCGCTTCGGCAGCCAGTGGGCCGGGACGGCGACCGCCTCCGTCTCCGACTTGAGCGAGGTGAACAGGCCCCAGGCGAGCGGCGCGAGGAAGACCGCGGAGACGGCCGTGGCGAGCAGGGTGAGGACGATCTGACCGGGCGTCCAGGCCCTGCGGGACTGCGCGGGTACGGCGGTCGTCATCGGGCGGCCTCCTCGGTGCGGTTGCGCAGCAGCCACATCCGGGCGAGGGCGACGGCCGCGATGATCACGAAGAAGATGACGGAGATCGCGGACGCGTAGCCCACGCGGTAACTGGTGAAGCCCTCTTCGAGGGTGTACTGGACGAAGGTGCGGGTCGAGTTCTCCGGGCCGGGTCCGAAGTCCATCATCACCACCGCCTGGTCGAAGACCTGGAGCGAGGCGAGGATCTGGAGCGCGACGACCAGCCCGGTGATGGTGCGCAGCATCGGCAGGGTGATGTGGACCGTCCGCTGCCAGGCGCCCGCGCCGTCGAGCTTCGCCGCCTCGTAGAGGTGGGCCGGGATGGACTGGAGGGCGGCGAGGTAGAGCAGGAAGCTGAAGCCGACCGTCCACCACAGGGTCTCGATGACGATGGCGGGCATCGCGTACGACGCGTCCGTCAGCCACGGCGTCTGCAGGCCGAACACGTGGTTGACCATCCCGGTGCCGGGGTTGAACAGCCACTGCCAGAGGTTGCCCGCCACGGTCGACGGCAGCAGGAAGGGCATGAAGAAGCACAGCCGCCACAGCCACTGGCCGCGCTCCACGTGGTGGGCGAGCATCGCGAGGAGGAAGGCGAGGACGGTGATGCAGGGCACGGCCAGGAGGGTGAAGTAGGCGCTGTGGCCCAGGGCGTCCCACATCAGCGGGTCCCTGAGCGCCTCCCGGTAGTTGTCGAGGCCGATGAAACGCTCGCCGGTCCCGGTGATGTTGGCGTCGGTGAGGCTGAGGTGGACACCCCGCACCAGCGGCCAGATCACGAAGACCGCGAACAGGGTCAGGAAGGGCGCCACGAACCAGCCACCGTGCTGGAAGCGCTGCCCGCCGCGGAAGACGGCGCGCGCGGTGGCCGGCTCGGTGCGGGCCGGGGCGAGTACGGTCTCGGCGGTCGTCATGCGGCCCTCCCCGCCCGCGCGGCGGTCTCGCCGTCCATCGGGTTCCTCATCGCGAGCAGGGTGCCCAGTTCGCTCCGCATGCGGCGGGCCGCCGCGCCGGGCTTCGCGGAGCCGACCGTCGAGGAGACGACGATCGGGCCGATCCGCTGCGCGAGGACGCCGGTGGAGCCCGCGAACCACACCTTCGGCTCGTTGGCCTGGTGGTCCATGGCCGACACGTACTCGTTCTGCGGGGTGAGCGCGCGGTAGGCCGGGGTGGACAGCGTCGGGCGGTGGGCGGGGATGTGCCCGCCGGCCGCCCACTGCCTGGCGTGCGTGACGACGTAGGCGGCGAGCCGGTGGGCCGCCTCGTCGGTGGCGCCGCCGCGGTCCGCCTGGTGCGGCAGCACGAAGGCGTGCGACTCGGCGTGGGTGGCGGGGCGGCCGAAGACGGGCGGCAGCGGGATCGCGCCGTAGTCGAGCTTCGCGCCGGAGTAGACCGGCACCGACCAGTTGCCCTCCCAGGCGAACGGCGCGCCGTTGACGAACTGCTCGGCGTTCACCGACCCCATGGCCGGATCGGCGTACCCCTCGGTCACATGGCGGCGCAGGAACTCCAGCACCTGGACGGCCCTGTCCGTGTCGAAGGTGACCTCGGTTTTGTCGTCGCTGAACCAGGTGCCGCCGAGCTGGGTGTAGAAGGCGACGAAGAACCACCACTGGAAGTTCTGGTCGTTGATCCACAGCCCGATGGTCTGGAGCCCCTTCGCGGTGGCCTTCTTCGCCTCCTTGAGGACGCCGAACCAGTCGTCGACCGACGTGACCGGGACGATCCGGTCGTCGCCGCCGAGCAGCCCCGCCTTCCGCAGCACGTCCTTGCGGTAGAAGCAGAGCTGGACGTGGACGTCGAGCGGGAGCGCGTAGAGCCGGTCGCCGATGACCCCGCGCCGCCAGAGCGCCGGGCTGTAGTCCGACTCCCGCAGCCCGTACTCGGCGAGCAGCCCGACGTCCCACGGGTCGAGGAGGCGGCCCGGCGCGAACCCCGCCACCCGGCCGATGTGCATGACGCCCAGGTCGGGCGCCCGGTTCCCGGCCGCCGCCATCGCGAGCTTGGTGTAGAACGGGTTGCCCCACTGGAGCGTCGAGTCCTTCACGGCGATGTCCGGGTGCGCCCCGCGGAAGGCGTCCAGCATCGCGATCATGTTGTAGCCGTCGCCGCCGCTGAAGAGGTTCCAGTAGCGCACCCGGGTGCGCGCGGTGGAGGCGAGGGCGTCGGCGCCGCTGCCGAGGGCCGCGAAGGCGAAGCTCCCGGCCACCGCCGACCCCCCTGCCGCGCCCAGTAGTTGTCTGCGAGTGAGGCCAGGTCGTCCCATTGCCCGCCCTTACCTTGGGATCCGTCGTCCACGTGGTCGTGCGTGTGCCGGTGCTCCGCCGGGCGGGCCGGGTCACCGTGGCCGGCCCTCCGCTGTTCGAGATCTCGACGTGCGCCCGCAGGTTCGAACGGGACCGTAGAATCGAAGCGCTTCCGCGTCAATGGGTCCGGCACGGCTTTCCCGGGCCCGCCCCCGCGGCCACCACCGCACCACACGCCTCGTGGGACCCGTCCGAGAGACATCTCCGGCGGGCGTTCCTGACGGGCGTCTCATGCGGGCGCGTCCGGCGGGCCTCTCCTGCGGGATCTCCGTCCGGCTCCGCCGATCCGGGTCACCCGGTACGGGTGAGGCGTGCGGCGCCGGACGGTGTGAGCATCGTCGCGGGGCCCCGGCCATGCGGGGCGACGGGTGAGGAGGCGGTGTCGTGACCAGGCACGGGACGACCACACCGGAGCAGCGGCTGACTCCGCGGGAGAGCGCCGCCCTCGGCAAGGCGGCGCGGGCCCGGGTCCCCCGCTCGCTGCACGGCGACTTCGCGCCCGCCGCGACCCGCGCGGACCCGGTGGATGTCGTCGAGAAGGAGTCCCGGAGCCGCGTCGAGGACCTCGTCCCGATCCGCTACGGACGGATGTCGGAGTCCCCGTTCCGCTTCTACCGGGGCGCCGCCGCGATCATGGCGGGCGACCTGGCCACCACACCGGACACCGGCCTGCGCGCCCAGCTCTGCGGCGACGCGCACATGCTGAACTTCCGGCTGCTGGCCTCCCCGGAGCGCCATCTGCTGTTCGACATCAACGACTTCGACGAGACCCTGCCGGGCCCCTGGGAGTGGGACGTCAAGAGACTCGCCGCCAGCCTGGTCATCGCGGGACGCGAGAACGGCTTCAGCAGCGCCGAACGCGCCAGGATCGTCCTCGCGGCCGTGCGCTCCTACCGGGAGCGGATGCGGGAGTACGCCGGGATGCGCCACCTCGACGTCTGGTACGCCAAGGCCGACGCCGGGCAACTGCGCGCGCTGGCCTCCGAGCGGCTGCCGCGGCGGGAGAGCAGACGGCTGTCCGCCGTCATGGACAAGGCGCGCACCCGCGACAGCCTCCAGGCGTTCGGGAAACTGACCGAGGTCGTCGACGGGGAGCGGCGCATCCGCTCCGACCCGCCCATCCTGGTCCGCGCGGACGACCTGCTGCCCGACTTCGAACGGCGGCGCACGGAGGGCATGTTCCGCGATCTCGTCTCCCGGTACGGGCGGACCCTCTCCACCGAACGCGCCCATCTGCTGCGGCAGTTCACCATGGTCGACATGGCCCGCAAGGTGGTCGGCGTCGGCAGCGTCGGCACCCGCTGCTGGATCATCCTGCTGCTCGGCAGGGACGGCGACGACCCCCTGCTGCTCCAGGCCAAGGAGGCCGACGAGTCGGTGCTCGCCCCCTACGCGGGCGCCAGCGAGTACGCCACCCAGGGACAGCGGGTCGTCGCCGGGCAGCGGCTGATGCAGGCGGCCGGTGACATCTTCCTGGGCTGGGAGCGGGTGCACGCGCCCGACGGCGTGGAACGGGACTTCTACGTACGGCAGTTGCGCGACTGGAAGGGCATCGCGGAACCCTCCCGCCAGGTGCCGCACACCATGGAGGCGTTCGGCGAGGTCTGCGGCGGGACGCTCGCCCGCGCCCACGCGCGGTCGGGGGACCGGATCGCCATCGCCTCCTACCTCGGTCGCAAGGACGTCTTCGACCGGGCCGTCGCGCGGTTCGCCGAGAGCTACGCCGACCAGAACGAACGCGACCACCAGGCGCTGCTCGACTCGGTCGAGGCCGGCCGGGTCAGCGTCCGGGCGGCCTGACGAGCAGCGACCGGAGGAGAACCATGAACGCATCCACGTACCTCGCGTACGACTACCCCCTCCTCGGGGCCTTCTGGACGATCCTGTTCATCACCCTCGCGACGATGTGGTTCATCCTGCTGTTCCGGGTGGTCGCCGACATCTTCCGCGACCACACCACGGGCGGTCCGGAGAAGACCCTGTGGCTGCTGTGCGTGCTGTGCCTGCCGTTCTTCGGGGTCTTCGTCTACGTCCTCGCCCGCGGCGGCGCGATGGGCGAACGCGAGGCACGCCGCAACGCCGCGCTCCACCGGGCGGCTGCCGCGTCCGCGGCCCACGAGGGCGGCCCCGCGACCTCCGGGGACCTGGACGAACTCGCCAGGCTCGCCGACCTCAAGGCCCACGGCGACATCTCGGAGGCGGAGTACGCGCACGCGAAGGAGAAGATCCTGCACTGACCCGGCCGCCGCGACCACCGCGCGGGCACGCGTCACCGTCCGCGCGGTGGTCGCGCCGTCAGCCCCCGCACGGGCAGTTCCCCGGCGCCCGGACCCTGCGCGGGTCCGGCCGTCCCGTCTCCCCGCCGCTTCCCGTAACGCTCGGCGAGCGGCCCCGACGTGAGGCCGTGCGCGACGACGCTGAGCAGCACCGTGCAGACCACCACCGGCACCACCTCGCGCGCGGCGTCCGGGGCCAGCTCCTCCACCGCCAGCAGGGCGAAGATCACCGACGCCAGTCCCCGGGGACCGAACCAGCCGACGAACAGCGCGGTGCCGCGGTCCAGGCCACTGCCCAGCAGCGCCACAAGCACCGGCACCATCCGCACCGCCGTCAGACTGAGCACCGCGTACAGCACCGCCTGCCACGACAGATGACGGAACCCCTCGGGCAGCACGACCGCGCCGAACAGCAGCCACACGAGCAGGGACAGCACGGCGGCCGACTGCTCGGCGAACGACAACTGCCACCGCGGAGCACCCCGGCGGTGCGCCGCGCCGAACGCCAGCCCGCACATGAACGCGGCCACGAACCCGTTCCCGCCCAGCAGGACCGCCGAGGTGTAGCTGAAGAGGGCCAGCGCGAGGACCGCCGCGCCCGCGAAGTCCTCGGCCGCCCATCCCCGGCGCAGCGCCGCGTGCAGCAGCCGTCCCGTGACCAGGCCGAGCGCCGTCCCGTACGCCAGCCCGATCAGCAGGTCCAGCAGGGCGCCCGCGGGACCCTCGTGGCCCGCCCCGCTCGCCTCGGCGGCGATCCCGGCCAGGGCCAGCACCACGAAGGGCGTGGCGACACCGTCGTTGAGCCCGCTCTCCACGTTGATCGCCCGGCGGATCCGCGCGGGGACCACCGGGTTCGCCATCATCGACGCGCCCAGCGCCGCGTCCGTGGGTGCCAGCGCGGCCCCGACGTAGAGCGCGGCCCAGAAGGACAGGTGCGGCAGCAGCGCGCCCGCGAGCAGCGCCCCCAGCCCGATGCACAGGGGCAGCCCGACGCCCAGCAGCCGCGCGTAGAGGCGCACGTCCGCGCGGACCGACGGGACCGAGAGGCGCGCCGCGTCGGTGAACAGCACCCAGGTGAGGGTGATCTCCGCGAGCGTCTTGACCGCCGACGCCGAAGGCGCCAGGTCCACCGGTCCGACGCCCTGGTGCATCAGCAGACCGAGCAGGACGAAGACGACGGGCGCGGTCAGCTCCGCCCTGGCGACGCGCTGCGCGCACAGACCCCACACGAACAGCGCCAGCAGGATCAGCGCAGACGTCGCGTTCATACCGTCCCTCTGTCTCGCCCCGCCGAGCACGTCCCGGCGGGAAGGGCCGACCCACCGGGCGGGGAGCCCTGCCCGATCGTTCTCCACGGACCGTGTCCGTCCGCGCGGGCCCGGGATCCCGATCAGCCCGTGCGGTCCGAGCAGCGCGGCCCGGCAGTGGATGTCGCCGATCGCGGTCCGGCCGTGCGGTCCGGGGATCGCGGTCCGACCGTAGGGGGCCGGGACCCTCCCCGCGCGGAACCGCGCCGGACCTGTCCCGTGGTCGACGGTCGCGGTGAACCGCGCCGGACCTCTCCCGTGGTCGACGGCCGCCGCGCCGGTCTCAGATCAGGTCCAGCTCACGGGCCCGGCGGACCGCCTCGCCCCTGCGGGTGGCGCCCAGCTTGCGGAAGATGCTCTTCAGGTGCGACTTCACCGTGTTGACGGACAGGAACAGGTCCTCGGCGACCTCCTCCGTCGACTTCAGCTGCGCCACCTGCCGCAGCACGTCCCGCTCGCGTCCGCTCAGCGGCTCGACGACGACGGCGCGGGCATCGGCGTCGGCACCCGCCGGGTCCGGCCGGTCGGCGGTGCCCGCCCCGGGGAGTCCGGCGCCGTCCGGACCCGCGTGCCCGCGCAGCACCCGGCCGAGCCACGGGCCGCACTCCAGGAACGGACGCCGCAGCCGTTCCGGCCCGGCGATGTCGAGGGCGCGCAGGGCCAGACGCCGTGCCGTCCGGGTCTCCCCGAGCCGCTCCGCGATCTCCGCCCGCGCCAGCACCGCGCGGACGACCAGCGCGGGGCCCTCGCCCGGGGCGACCGGGTGGGCGGCGAGCAGGTCGAGCGCCGAGGGGTGATCGCCCTGTGCGAGGCGCGCGCGGGCCGCGACGACGGCGCGCTCCGTACTGTCGGCGGAGACCGCGTCCAGCGCCCGGAGCGCCGCCGCCGGTTCCTGGTCAGCGAGGTGCGCGGTGGCTTCCGCGAGGGCGACGCGCGCGCCCACCCAGGGGGAGCGCACCCCCGCGGGGGAGCGGTCGTCGGCCTCGGCGAGGGCGCGCAGGCAGGCCCGCGTGTCCCCTTCGGCGAGCAGCGCGCGGGCCCGCATCGTCGCGACCCCCGACGTGACGAGCGGATCGTTGCCGTACCCGGCCGAGGACGCCGCCCGGCGCAGTGCGGTCCGCGCCGCGCCGAGCGCGTCACGCTCGACGGCGACGCCCGCGAGGACGAGGTGCGCGACACCGTCGCACCGCGCCACCGGCAGCCCGGCCCGCTCCGCCACGAGCACGGCGGAACGGGCGGAGTCCTCCGCGCGCAGGTACCAGCCGCTCAGGAAGTCGATCAGGGCGATCCGGCCGAGGGCCTCGTGCCGCGGGGCCGCCGTCTCCGGCACGTCCGGCAGGGCGACCGCCGCGGTCAGCGCCTCCCGGGCGGAGTCGAGGCGTCCGGCCCAGAGCCGGGCGGCCCCGAGGTTGGCCAGCAGCAGCGCGGACAGTTCGGGGTGCGGCTCCCGCTCGGCGGCCGGTACCAGGCGGCCGAGCCTCCCGGCCTCGAGGAACGCGGCCTCGGCCCGGTCCGCCGAGCCCAGCAGCCTGCTCGCCAGCACCCGCAGCAGCGCCAGGCTCAGCCGCGCCTCCACCCGGTCCTGGGGCCGTCGCCGCAGCTCCTCCTCCGCCCGCCGCAACTGGACGACGCCCGCGGCCACGTCGTACCGCGCGAGACCGCGGGCCGCGCGCAGCAGGTGCGCGGCGGCGCCGGGGACGTCGTCCGGCAGGCCCGCGAGGTCGGCGTCGAGACCCTGGCGGCCGACGTCCGTGAGCAGCCGCCCGACCGCCAGCGAGCCCACGAACAGCTCGGCGGCGGACGCCCACTCGCCCGCGGCGGCCGCGTGGGGGAGGGCGTCCGCGAGCCGCCCCGTCGCGCGCAGCCGCCGTGCCGCCGCGCACCGCAGTTCCCGTTCGAGACCGGGACACCGGGAGCGCAGCCGGGCCCGCAGGGCCCGCGCGAAGAGCGGATGGACGCGGTACCGGGACGGTCCGACGGCGCGCACGAAGGCGTTCGCCCGCTCCAGCTCCGCCAGCAGGCCCTCGGCGTCCTCGCGGCCGGTCAGCGCGTCGGCCAGGTCCGGTTCGACCTGCTCCAGCACGCTCGCCCTGAGCAGCAGGTCGCGGGCCGCGGGCGGCTGCGCGGCCAGCACCTCGCCCAGCAGGAAGTCGGCGACGGTCCCGTGTTCCGCGTCGAGGTCGGCGCGGCCCGTCGCCGGATCGTCGCCGCGCGCCGCCGCCAGGGCGTACAGCCGGATCCCCGCCGCCCACCCCTCGGTGCGGTCGGCCAGCAGTCGCGCCTGTTCGGCCGAGGGGCGCAGACCGTGGCGCACGAGGAGGGCGGCGGTCTCGCGCGGCCCGAAGGCCAGGTCGGCGGCGCGGACCTCGGTGACCTCCCCGGCGACCCGCCACCTGTGCAGGGCGAGGAGCGGCCGCGCCCGGCAGACCAGCACCAGCCGCAGCCCCTGTCCGGCGTGCCGCAGCACGAACTCCACCTGGGCGGCGACCTCCGGCGCGGTCACCCGGTCGAACCCGTCCAGCACGAGGAGGACGGGTTCGGCGCGGCTCTCCAGGTGGGCGGCGAGCCGGGCGAGCGCGGTGTCGTCGACGGCGGCGGGGGCACGGCCCGGCCGTCCGGTCCCGGGCGGCAGCGACACCCCGTGGTGGCGCATCGCCCCGAGCACATGGGCCCAGAACGGTCCGGGGGACGTGCAGCCCTGCTCCACGGTGAGCCACGCGCCCGCCCGGGGCGCCGGTCCGTGCCCCGCCCAGTCGGCGACACAGAGCGTCTTGCCCGCCCCGGCGGGACCGGTCACCAGCGTCAGCGGCCCGGCCGCCCCGGCCGTCAGCCGCTCCAGGAGCCGCGCTCTGCGGACGAACGTCGGCGGCAGCGGGGGGACGGCGAACCGGCTGACCAGGAGCGGTTCCGTGCCGTCCGGCGGGGCGTCGGCCGACGGGACGGGGTCACGGCGCGGCGCGCGGGACGCGGTGTGTCCTGTCCGTGTGTCGCCCATCCTGGCCACCGTGGCTCGATGCGTGCGGCGCGGGGACACCGCCCTGTACGCGGGGCCGGGCCGCATCTCCCTCGCGTCCTTCGGCCGACGTCCTGCTGTCGACATGTCTCCCTGACGACGTTACCGGGCACGCGGCCGACTCCCCACCGCAGACGGACGCGGCCCACGGGGCGAGCGAGGCGGACGAAGCGGACGAGGCGGACGGGGCAGAGGAGGCGGACGCAGCGGACGAGGCGGTGAGGTGGGTGAGGTGGGCGAGGCGGATGAGGCAGAGGGAGCGGACGGGCCGGGATGCCGCCGGGCCGGGTGCCGCCGGGCCGGGATGCCCGTTGGGCCGGAATGCCCGTCGGGCCGGGCCGGTCGCGCTCCGTCTCAGCTCCTCGGCGCCAGCTCCTCCCGGGCCCACTCCTCGAAGCTGGTGAGTTCGATGCCCAGCTCACGGGCGAACCGCGGCCTGGCGGGCTGGCCGACCTCGTCCATGAACGCGTGGCTCGCCCCCATGTCCCCCATCCCGGCGGCGCGGGCCTCCTCCTCGGTCATGTCCGGCGCCGACAACGGGACGCCCAGCGCGCGGGAGAGGATCGCGGCGATCTCCGTCATGGGCAGGTGGTCGCTGGCGAGTTCCAGCTCCACCTGGTGGAACTTGGCGGGCGCGGACAGCGCGGCGGCCGCGGCCCGGCCCACGTCCCTGGCCGCCACGAGCGCGAGGTGCGTCCCGGGCCGGATCACGGTGACCAGACCGCCCTCGACCCCGCGCGGGAAGTAGAACCGCGCCGACGGCTCGAAGTTCTCCATAAAGAAGGACGGCTTGAGCAGGGTCCAGCAGGGGAATCCGGACTCCCGCAGCCGCTCCTGGATCGCGGCCTTGGTGCCGAGCGGGACCTCCACCGCGGCCCACCGCCCCTCGGCCCAGCCGGGCGCGTCGACGTGCTGGCCCGCGCCGCTGGTCGAGGACTGCACGAACTGCTCGACCCCGGCGGCCCGCGCGACCGTCATCAGGTTGACCGCCTGGTCGACCTCGCCCGCGAAGTCGAAGCCCGTGCCGGTGTACGCGGGCATCTGCACCGAGAAGACGGCCCGCACGCCGTCCACGGCCGCGCCGAGGCTCCCCGGATCGCTGAGGTCGCCCACGGTCAGCTCGGCGCCGAGTGCCGCGACCGCGCGCGCCCGCGGTGTCCCCGGGTCGCGGACCAGGGCGCGGACCGGCGTTCCCGCCGCGAGGAGGGCGCGGGCGGTGGCCCCGCCCTGGCGGCCGGTGGCCCCGGTGACGAGGACCGGCGGGGCGTCAGTGCTCATGGGAATGTCTCCTCGGTGTCGCGACGAACAGAAACGGCGGGGCCCGCCGTTTCGCCTTCGCTAGAATATGGCGGGGCCCGCCACTTATCAACCACGGAACCACGGACCACGGGGAGAGACCATGACCGGCCAGCGCTCGGACGCCCGCCGCAACTACGCCCACATCCTGGCGGTGGCCGAGACCGAGGTGGCGGCGGAAGGGGCGCAGGCGTCCCTGGAACGGATCGCCCGCGTCGCGGGAGTCGGATCGGCCACCGTGCGACGGCACTTCCCGACCCGCAAGGCCCTGCTCGAAGCCGTCTTCAAGCAGCGCGTCCAGGCTCTCTGCGCCCGCGCGCACGCCCTGCGCGACGCGGCCGACAGCCGGGCCGCGCTGGTGGAGTGGCTGCGCGAACTGCTCGCCTACGCGCTGGCCGCGCGCGGTCTGGCGGACGTCCTGTCCTACGAGCCGCTCCAGGACGAGGCCGCCGAGGGCTCCTGCGCGACGGTCATCGGCGAGGCCGGGTCCGTCCTGCTGCGCAGGGCCGTCGACGACCGGGTCGTCCGGGCCGACACCGGGATCGACGACCTGCTCACCCTCGTCGTCGGCATCGCCCTGGCCACCGAGAACTACACCGACCCGGCGGCCCAGGCCGACCGCGCCTTCCGGCTCGCCGTGGAGGGCATCGCCCCCGCCGGCGCCTGAGCGGGGACCGCGACGCCTGCCCGGCTCACGGACGGTCCCGGGCGCACGGTCCTGGAGTCACCGGACCGCCCTGAGCGCGGGCGGTTCGGTGGGCCGCCAGCCGAGGCCGGGCGCGATCAGATGGCGCACGTCGTACAGGATCTGCTCGTACTCCTCGCGGCGGAACTCGTAGGGCAGCTCGATGCGCAGCTCCGCGACCCGCGCGACGACCGGGTCAGCGGCCAGGCGCTCCAGGATCTCCCCGGCGGTGCCGACCAGGTCGGGCGCGAACAGCGTGCGCGCGGGTCCCTGCGGCGCCAGGGTGCGCCGGTGCCTGCCCGCCGCCCAGGCGCGGTAGCGGGCGCGGGTGGCCGCGTCGGCGGTGTCGAGCGGGACGACGACCCGCCCGACCGCGGTCCGTGTGCGCGTCGTCCCGTCCAGTGCCTCCTCGTACGCGGAGAGCAGGCCGAGCTGCGCCGTGGTGAAGTCGTCGCTCCGCTCGCCGGAGACGACGTTGCCGGTCAGCAGGTGGAGCCCGGTCCGGGCCGCCCAGCGGGCCGAGCGCAGGCTGCCGCCGCCGTACCAGACGCGGTCCACGAGCCCGGCGGCGTACGGCTGGAGCCGGGGCCGCTGGGTGCTCCCCGGGGAGCGGATCACGGTGTCCCGGCCGCCGAGGTACTCCCCGCGCAGGTGGCCGACGACCCTGGCCACCCGGCCGTACGACAGGTCGAGGGAGCGCCAGTCCCCGTCGTGCACGAGGTCGCCGAGCAGCTCGGCGTGCGGCGTCCCGGTGCTGAAGCCGACCTGGAGGCGGCCGCCGGACAGCACGTCGGCCAGCGACAGGTCCTCGGCCAGCCGGAACGGGGTCTCCCAGCCGATGGGGATGACGGCGCACCCCAGCTCGACGCGCCGGGTGCGCTGTCCGGCCGCGGCGAGGAACACCGCGGCGGAGCCCACCCCGTGCTCCAGATGGCGCCGCCGGATCCAGGCGCCGTCGAAGCCCAGCCGTTCGCCGTACTCGAACAGGTGGAGGGTGTCCTCCAGGCCGGGAGCGGGGTCCTCGTCGGCGAAGCTGCCCGGGGTGAGGAAGGACAGTGCGGCGAGGGGAGTTCGGGTCATGCGGCGTCTCCTGGGGTCGGGGCCCGCCCCAACGCCCGCGGATCGGCGGCCCGTTGAGGGACGGTCCGGCGGAGCCCGAGGCGGGTCGGGCATCGGGTCAGCCCTCGGCGGAGCGGTGCCCGGTGCCATCGGGTCGCGCCGAGCGGGTCGGGGCTGGTCGGGGCGTGGCCCGGTGGACGGCCGTCGACCCGGTGGGCGGCCGTCCAGACCGGCTCCGTGCCGTGCGTTCAGTCCCGGGCGGGCGGAGCCACCCGGGCGGGGCGCGGCAGGCCGAGGTTCTCGCGCAGGGTGGTACCGGTGTAGTCCGGTGCGACGATCCCGCGGCGGCGCAGCTCGTGCAGCACGCCGTCGACGATGAAGTCGTGCTGGCGCGGATCGCCGAGGTCGCCCAGGGAGACCACGTCCAGCACACCGGCCCTGAACCGTTCCTCGACCGCGTCGGCGATCTGCTCGGGCGTGCCCGCCTCCGCCCAGTGGCCGGTGTCCTGGGCCGCGACGACGAGTTCGCGCAGGGTGCGTCCGGCGCGCGCGTACCCGGCGAAGATCTCGACCCGCCCGCGGCGGCCGTTGACCGAGGCGAGGTCGGGCAGCAGGCTCTCGGGGAGCCGCGCGTCGAGCGGCAGGCCGGACAGGTCGACCCCGCCGCCCAGCATGTCGGCCACCTGCGCGCGCCCGCGTTCGAAGTCGATCGCCTCGCGCCGCTCCCGGACGGCCCGGCGCGCCTCCGCCTCGGTCGCGCCGTACGTCGCGTGCAGGGAGGAGAAGACCAGCGGCAGCCCCTCCGGCCGCCCCAGACGGCGGGCCTCGGCCCGGATCGCGCGGGTGAACTCCACGGCGGTCTCCAGGGTGGGCAGCGAGGTGAAGACGATCTCGGCGTACCGGGCGCCCAGTGCCCGTCCCGCGGCGGACTGTCCCGCCTGCAACTGCACCGGACGCCCCTGCGGCAGCGGCGGGATGTTGAGCGGCCCGGCCACCTCGAAGAACCGGCCGCGGTGGTGGACGGGACGGACCCGGTCGCGGCGCAGCACCGCCCGCCCGTCCGGGCCGGTGCCGAGCGCGTCCGGTTCCCAGCCGTCCCAGAGGGCGTTGACGACGTCGAGGCACTCCGCGGCGCGCGCGTAGCGCTCCTCGGGGTCCGGGAGTCCGCCGGGGCCGAAGTTCTCCTCGCCGACCGCCGAGGTCACCAGGTTCCAGGCGGCCCGCCCCTTGCTGACGTGGTCCAGGGTGCCGAACATGCGGGCCAGGTTGAACGGGTGGTGGAAGGTGGACGAGACCGTGGCGATCAGGCCGATCCGCGAGGTGACCTGGCTCAGCGCCGAGACGAACACCAGCGGTTCCTGGGTGCCGATACCGCCCTGCGCGTCGAACCGCAGCAGGTCGGCGGTGAACAGGGCGTCGATCCGCGCGGCCTCGGCGAGCCGCGCCACGCGCACCGCCCGGTCCAGGGTGGAGCGGCGCGGATCGAGCGCCAGGTCGTAGGTCTCCGACGTGCCGCCCGCCCCGGTCACGGTCCGCAGGGTCCTCGGCTGTTCCGTGCTCACGTTCGTCCCGTCCCACCGGCGTGTGCGGTGTGTGTCAGCGGTCGTCCGACGGAGGCGCGGCGCCCGGACGGCCCCCGCCCGCGGTGTCGGACGGGAGCCGGCCGGCGCGGCGCGCCGGTTCCTGCGGTGCGCGCCGGGGGCGGGCGGTGCCCGGAACCCGGCGCGCACGGTTTCACGGAACGAGCTTCAGCAGCTTGTTGGGCGACCCGGTGCCGACGCCCGTCAGGACGCCGTCGGTCGCTCCGCCGACGAGGGCGGAGGCGACGGCCGCGGGGGAGGAGCCGGGGTGCGCGGTCAGGTAGAGCGCCGCGGCGCCGGAGACGTGCGGGGCGGCGAACGAGGTGCCGTTGCCGGTGTAGGTGGCGGAGTCGGAGGTGTTCCAGGCCGCGGTGATGCCGGAACCGGGGGCGAACAGGTCGACCGCCGAACCGTAGTTGGAGTAGCTCGCGCGGGCGTCCGCGCTGGTGGTGGCGCCGACGGTGATCGCGGCGGCGACCCGCGCCGGTGAGTAACCGGAGGCGAGGGCACCGGAGTTGCCCGCCGCTATCGAGTACGTGACGCCAGAGGCGATGGAGTTGTTCACGGCCGTGTCCAGCGTGGTGCTGGCGCCGCCGCCGAGCGAGACGTTGGCGACGGAGTCGGCGACGTGGTGGGCGGTGATCCAGTCAACCCCCGCGACGACGCCCGCGGTGGTCCCCGAACCGTCGTTGCCCAGCACTCGGACCGCTACGACCTTCGCCTTCTTGGCGACGCCGTAGGTGGTGCCCGCGGCGACCGTGGCGACGAAGGTGCCGTGGCCGTAGCCGTCCTGCGCGGTGGCGTCCCCGTCGACGAAGTCCCAGCCGTAGGAGGCCCGTCCGGCGATGTCCTGGTGCGTGATGCGCACGCCGGTGTCCAGGACGTACACCGTCGATCCGCTGCCCCCGTGGTCGGGGGAGGTGTAGGTGCCGCTCAGCGGGAGGGTGCTCTGGTCGATCCGGTCCAGGCCCCAGGGCGCGCCGGTCTGGGTGCCGAGCGTGTGCACCACCTGGTCCTGCTCGACGGAGGCGACGTCCGGGTCGGCCGCCAGCCGCCGGGCCTGGCCGCTGCTGAGGGTGGCGGAGTAGCCGTTGAGCGCCGAGGTGTAGGTGCGTTCGACGGTGCCGCCGTATCCGGTGATCAGGTCCTTGCCGCGTGCGGCGGTCGCCTTGAAGCCGACGTCGTCCTTGAGGGTGACGAGGTAGCTCCCGGGGACGGCGGTGGGGGATCCGGCGCCCAGGACCCTGCCCTCGGCGGGGGCGGCCTCGGCGGGCAACGCGGTGACGGCGGCGGCGAGGGCCGTCGCCGCCGCGGTGGCGAGGACGGCGGTGATCCCGCGCCGGACGCTGCGTACTGCTCTCATCGGAGGTTCCTCCTCGGTCGGGCGCGTGCCGTGGGGGACGGCCGCGCGCCGGGCCTGACGGGGCACCGGTGCGGTGCCTCGGAGCGACGATGTGCCCACTCCCGGTAGCCGGACAAGGGGCATCGCGAGACAGTCATGAACACGACATCGAGGGTCATGCGCGGCAACGCCACGGCAACACGCGCTTGACCAACGAGCCCTCAGCGCAAGGAAGTTGACACCCTTCCGGTTGCCTGTTGGAGGCGGCCCGTCCGTCCATGGCGGCGCTCCACCTTCGACGGGCACCGTCCAGCGCCCCCCGGTGCTCCGCTCACCGTGCCCCCCTCGCGGAGGGACCCTCTGAAGATCCCGGGAGAGAACACCGACAGAAGATGTCCGGATATCCCGGCAGCCTGGGCCGTGACACCAACATCGCCACGACACGTGCAACGGGAGGTCGGACATGTCCGGACCGCTGGAGAACAAGGTCGCCCTGGTCGCCGGGGCGACCCGCGGCGCGGGGCGGGGGATCGCCGTGGAACTGGGCGCCGCCGGGGCCACCGTCTACGTCACCGGACGCACCACCCGGCTGCGCCGCTCCGAGTATGACCGCCCCGAGACCGTCGAGGACACCGCCGACCTCGTCACCGCTGCGGGCGGCCGGGGCATCGCCGTCCCCACCGACCACCTCGACCCGGCCCAGGTCGCCGCCCTCGTCGACCGGATCGCCGCCGAACAGGACCGGCTCGACCTCCTGGTCAACGACATCTGGGGCGGCGAGCGCCTCTTCGAGTGGGACACGCCGGTGTGGGAGCACGACCTCGGCAACGGTCTGCGGCTGCTGCGGCTCGCCGTCGAGACGCACGCGATCACCAGCCACCACGCCCTGCCCCTGCTGCTGCGCCGCCCCGGCGGACTCGTCGTCGAGATGACCGACGGCACCGCCGACTACAACCGCGACACCTACCGGGTCAACCTCTTCTACGACCTGGCCAAGGCGTCCGTGCTGCGGATGGCCTTCGCGCTCGGCCATGAACTCGGGCCGCGCGGCGCCACCGCCGTCGCGCTCACCCCCGGCTGGATGCGCTCGGAGATCATGCTCGACGAGTTCGGGGTGCGGGAGGAGAACTGGCGCGACGCCCTCGACCGCGTCCCGCACTTCGCCATCTCCGAGCGCCCGCGCTACGTGGGCCGGGCCGTCGCCGCCCTCGCCGCCGACCCCGAGTCGGCCCGCTGGAACGGGAGTTCGCTCTCCAGCGGCGGCCTGGCCCGCGCCTACGGCTTCACGGACCTCGACGGCAGCCGCCCCGACGCCTGGCGCTACCTCGTCGAGGTGCAGGACGCGGGCCGCCCGGCCGACACCACCGGCTACCGCTGAGACCCGGCCCCGGTCGGAGCCGCCCGTGCCGCGCCGGTCGGGGTCGGCGCCGACGTTCCGGGCGGCCCGGGGTGCGCGCCGCGCCGCCCGCCCGTCCGGGGCGCGGGCTCAGGTCAGGGCGGTGACCAGCAGCGCGAAGGCGGCGACGACGACGGCGACGCGGACGCGGTGGAGGCGGTCCCAGCGGTCCGTCTGCCGCCGCCAGTCCGCCGGGGCGGTCTCGGCCGTCCACGTCCTGCTCCGGTTGTTGATCGGGACGAGCAGCAGGACGGACATGACCACGCTGACCAGGAGCAACCCGGCGGAGACGGCGACGAGGGCGGTGCCGTGCTGCCGTCCGGCGAGGGCCAGGACCGCGACCAGCGCGAGCGATCCGGCGTACCAGAACGGCATCACCGTGCCGAGCATCCGGCCCCCGCGGGCGCGGCCGTGCAGGGCGCCGTCGCCGGGCAGTCCGTCGAGGATCGGGTTGACGACGAAGGCGACCGAGAACTCCACCCCCACCATCAGCCCCACGACCACGGTGGTGACGACCTGAAGTGCGTCCAGCATGACGACCCTCCCGAGAGCTAGCGTTGCTAGATGATGAGGCAACGCTAGACCTGCTGCCGCTCGAATGTCTAGCGGTGCTAGGATCGGGGCATGTCGGTACAGGAACGCAAGGAGCGCGAACGGGCGGACCGCGAGCGCCTCATCGTGGCCACCGCCCGCGAACTCGCCGAACGGCAGGGCTGGGACGCGGTCACCACCCGCCGCCTCGCCGAGCGCATCGAGTACAGCCAGCCCGTGCTGTACAGCCACTTCCGCGGCAAGCGCGAGATCGTCGGCGCCGTCGCCCTTCAGGGGGCCGCGGAGCTGGCCGCCGAGCTGCGGACCGCGGCCGGCGGCGCCGACGGCCCGCGCGCCCGCGCCGCCGCCCTCGCCCGCGCCTACCTCGACTTCGCCGAGCGCAACCCGGCGGTCTACGACGCCCTGTTCCGGCTCGACGGCGGCCTGGCCTTCGCCGAGGAGGAGACCCCGCAGCCGCTGAAGGACGCCTTCGCCGCGCTGCTGGAGAGCCTCGGCGAGGTCGCCGGGGACGGCGTCCACCCGGGCCTGTTCACCGAGGTCTTCTGGGCGGCCCTGCACGGGCTCGCGACCCTGACCCGCGCGGGCCGCCTCCCGCCCGGGGACGTCGGACGCCGCGTCGACCTCCTGGTGGACCGCCTCGCCGTCCCCTGACGCGCCGTCCGCGCGACACCGGGGCGCACACCCACGACGCCGGGGTGGACATCCATGACGCGGGTTCGGTGACCTGCGACGCCGAGCCCCCAACTCCGTTTATAGGCCCAACCGTTCACGTCGGACCGTGCACGGCGGAGGGCTGGACGGCGCGCGATGACGGCGAGGCGGCGGAGTGCTGGACGACGCGATGACGGCGGACGGGCGGGCGGGCGGAGAGCGGACAGCCGAAAGCGGCCGCTGCCGGTACCGGTGCCGGTATCAGTGCCGTTGCCGCGTTGCCGCGTTGCCGCGTTGCCGCGTTGCCGCGTTGCCGCGTTGCCGTCTCCGTCTCCGTGGGGCCGGACGGTCCCCGACCCGGGCTTTCCCGGGGCCGAACGGCACCGGCGCGGCGGGGACCTCCGGCCGCCGGACGGGACCGGTCCGGCACCCTGCGGCGCCCGCCGTCGCACGGTGTGCTGGAACCGCGCACGAACACCACGCTTCTGCGCCACGCCGACCGGCGGAGCCGACGGACCGGAGGAGAGGCGCCATGACCACCACCCTGCTGGACGGACTGCCCGCGGCGAGCCGGGAGCGCATGCTGCGGCTCGCCGCCGAGGTGTCCTTCCCCGCCGGGACCCGCCTCTTCGAGGAGGGGCAGCGGGCCGATCGGTTCTGGATCGTCAGGACCGGCACCGTCCTGCTCGACCTGCACGTGCCCGGCCGCCGCGCCGCCGTCGTCGGGGCCCTGGGCCCCGGTGAACTGCTGGGCTGGTCATGGCTGTTCCCGCCCTACTCCTGGCATCTCGGGGCGCGGGCGCAGACCCCGGTGCGGGCGGTGGAGTTCGACGCGACCATCGTCCGCGCCCTGTGCGAGGCCGACCCGGTCTTCGGCCGCGCCGTCTCCCGGCAGGTCGCCGAGGTCGTGGCGGAGCGGCTCCAGAGCACCCGCACCCGCCTCCTCGACCTGTACGGGCCGCAGGGCGACGCGTCGTCCGGCCGACCCTCCTGACGGACGGCCGGAGGCACCGCCGCGCGGCCCGGTCCCGGCGAGGCACCGCGGCCCCGACCCGGTGGAGTCCGGCGCCCGGTCCACCCGTACCCTCGGCCAGCGGGCGTCACGAACCTCCGTCGCGCACCCACGCGGACGGATCACTCCGGTGGGGCGCCCACCCGGACGGAACGGGAGTGCGGCGGTGGCCGAGGCAGGCGCGAACGGTGGACGGCGGGCCGAACGGTCCAGCCTGGACGACCTGTTGAACGAGTTGCAGCAGCGGATCAACACGGTGCGCGGGACCCGGGAGCGGGTCCACGGCTTACTGGAGGCGGTCCTCACCGTCGGCCGCGAACTGGACCTGTCCCAGGTGCTGCGGCGGATCGTGGAGACCGCCGTGGTCCTCGTGGACGCCGAGTACGGCGCCCTCGGCGTGATCGGCGAGCAGGAGGAACGGCGGCTCTCCGCGTTCCTGACGGTCGGTCTGGACGACGCCCGGGTCGCCCGCATCGGCGCCCTGCCCCAGGGGCACGGCATCCTCGGTGAACTCATCCGGCACCCCGAGCCGCTGCGGCTGGCGGAGATCTCCGACCACCCGGCGTCCTACGGTTTCCCCGCCGGACACCCGCCGATGCACTCCTTCCTCGGGGTGCCGATCCGGGTCCGCGACGAGGTGTTCGGCAACCTCTACCTCACCGAGAAACGCGGCGGAGCCGCCTTCGACGCCGAGGACGAGACGGTGCTGGCCACCCTCGCCGTCGCCGCGGGCGTCGCCATCGAGAACGCCCGCCTCTACGAGGAGGCACGACGCCGCCAGCGCTGGCTGGAGGCGAACGCGGAGGTCACCCGCGCCCTCCTCTCCGGCGACGCCGAGACCCGGGCCCTCGAACTGATCGTGAGCAGCGCCCGCGAGATCCTCCAGGCCGACCTCGGCGTCCTGGCGCTCCCGATCCCCGGCTCGGACGAACTCCAGGTCGCCCTCGCCTCCGGCACCGGGGCCGAGGCCCACCGCGGCCTGGTGCTGCCCCGGGAGGCGTCCTTCATGGGGGCGGCCTGCGCGGGCCCCGACCCGATCACCACGCCCGACGCGAGCGACGACCCCCGGATCACCGCGGGCCCGCCGCGCTGGGAAGGACTCGGCCCCGCGGCGGCCGTGCGCATGGAGGCGGGCGACCGGGTGCGCGGCGTGCTGCTCCTGGCCCGCGCCGCCGGACGGCCGCTCTTCACCTCGGCGGAGACCGCGCCGCTGCGCGGCTTCGCCGGACAGGCCGCGCTCGCCCTGGAACTCTCCGACCGGCGCCAGGTCGGCGAACAGCTCGCCCTCTTCGAGGACCGCGACCGGATCGCCCGCGACCTGCACGACCTCGCGATCCAGCGGCTGTTCGCGACCGGCATGACCCTCCAGAGCACCGTCCGGTTCGTGTCACGGCCGGAAGGATCGGAACGCCTGCTGCGGGCCGTCGACGACCTCGACGAGACCATCAAGATCATCCGCTCGACCATCTTCGGACTCCGCTCGCGCGAACCCGGCGCCGCCGACGGGCGCGGGCTGCGCGCGCGGGCCGTCAAGACCGTCGACGACGCCCTGCCCGCGCTGGGTTTCACCCCGTCCCTGCGCATGGAGGGGCTGCTGGACACGGACGTTCCCGCCGATGTCGCCGACCACGCCGTCGCCGTGCTGGGGGAGGCGCTCGCCAACGTGGCCCGGCACGCCCGCGCGCGCTCCGCCGACCTCTCCCTCGTCGTCGGGTCCGGTGCGCTGACCGTGACCGTCAAGGACGACGGCCGGGGCGTCCCGGCGGGGGAGACCCGCCGCAGCGGCTTGCGCAACCTGTCGGAACGCGCCCTCCAGCTCGGCGGTGGACTGACGGTGGAGACCCCCGAGGGCGGTGGGACACGGCTGACGTGGCGGGTCCCGCTGCCCGGCGACTGAGCGGCGCCGACGCGACCGACCCGGCCCCCGCCCCGGTCAGGTGGGCGGCGGCCGGTGCTGGGAGGCCAGGACGGCGGCCTGGACGCGGCGCTCGACGCCGAGCTTGGCCAGCAGCCGGGAGATGTGGTTCTTGACCGTCTTCTCGGACAGGAAGAGCCGCTTGCCGATCCGGCTGTTGGTGAGCCCCTCGCCGATCAGCGCCAGGATCTCCCGCTCACGCGGCGTCAGCCGGTCGAGGCTCTCGCCGCGCGGGTCGGGCGAGGTCTCGGCGCCGCGCAGGTTGTTCATCAGCCGGGCGGTCGTGGCCGGGTCGAGCATCGACTGCCCGGAGGCGACCGTCCGCACGGCGGTCACGAGGTCGGACCCCTTGATCTGCTTGAGGACGTACCCGGCGGCGCCGGCCATGATGGCGTCCAGGAGCGCGTCGTCGTCGTCGAACGACGTCAGCATCAGACAGGCGAGCCCCGGCAGACGGTCGCGCAGCTCGCGGCAGACGGTGATGCCGTTGCCGTCCGGGAGGCGGACGTCGAGGACGGCCACGTCCGGGCGCAGGGCGGGGCCCCGGGCCAGTGCCTTCGCGATGGTCCCGGCGTCGCCGACGACCTCGATGTCGGGCTCGGCGTCCAGCAGGTCGTGCAGGCCGCGCCTGACCACCTCGTGGTCGTCGAGGAGGAAGACCCGAACCGGGTTGCGCTCCGAGAACTCCCGTATGCCGTCCATGACGCCCCTTCGTCCGGGTTCCTGCCGGGATCCTCGCCGAGGCGGGGCCGTGGCGCATAGGGCCGAACGGCACCATCGGGGCGGCGGACGTCATCCCCAACTCCCGTGCGGGGCAGCGGTGATGGGACCGTCACCGGCCCGATCCGCCGCGCGCGGGACGGGGCGGGGCGGTCACCAGCTCGAAGACGCCGCCGAGGCCCGCGGCCCGCAGCAGCCTGCGCAGGCTCGCGCTCTCGGTGACCAGCCGCAGGCGGCCGTCGCGGGCCAGCACCCGGTTGCGCGCGCGGCACAGGACGCCGAGCCCGGCGCAGTCGATGAAGCCGACCGCGCGCAGGTCGAGCACCAGATCGGGGTGCGGGCGTGCGGTGAGCGCGTCCAGGCGGTCGGAGAGCGCGAACGCGGTCAGCACGTCGATCTCGCCGTGCAGCGCGACGACGGTCGCCGTCCCGGACGCGGCGGGGTCCGTGCCCGGCCGCGGTGCGACGGGGTGGTCCGCCGCGAGGGCGGAGTCCTGCTCGGCCATGAGGAGAGCGAACCCCGAGCGCGGGTCGGCGCGGTAGGGCCGACCGGCCCCGGCACCCGGACCGTGCGGGGCGCACCACCGGGTCCCGGGGTCCGCCCCGGCCGGGACCCGGACCGGAGGACGAGCCCGGTGCGCCGCCGCGCGGGCCGCACCGCCGGAACCCGCCCCGCGGCGCGGCCCACGGGGAGCGCGCGGACCGCCGGGTCAGCGCAGTCCGGCGAAGAGGTCGTCCTCGGGGAGGGCGGCGCCGGTGGAATCCTTGACACGCACGAACGTCTCGACGCCCATGAAGTCGGCGAACTTCTCCTTGCCCATCTTGAGGAAGAAGATGTTCTCGCCCTGGCTGGCGTGGGCGGCCAGCGCGTCGAACTTCTGCCCGCTGTACGGGGTGGTGTCCACCCAGGTGGTCACCTCGTCGTCGGGCAGGCCGATGTCGGCGAGCGCGGCGGCCTCGGCGGGGTCCGGCTCCGGCATGTCGTCGCCGAACTCCCGCATGACCTCACCGAACCGCTGCATCATCGAGCGCGGCATCGTCGTCCAGTACACCTTCGGCGTCAGCGAGGTCATCTCCAGCGCCGCCATGGTGATGCGGTGGGCCTGGATGTGGTCGGGGTGCCCGTAGAAGCCGTTCTCGTCGTAGGTGACGACGACGTCGGGACGGTAGTGCCGCATCAGCTCCGCGAGCCGGGCGGCGCCCTCCTCCACCGGGGTCCGCCAGAACGACCCGGGGGCGTCGTTGGTCGGCCAGCCGGTCATCCCGGAGTCGGCGTAGTCGAGCATCTCCAGGTCGCTGATCCTCAGCACCGCGCAGCTCGACTCCAGTTCCTCGCGGCGCATCGCGGCGACGGCGGCGGGGTCGTGTCCGGGCTCGCCGGGCTTCACCCCTCCCGGTCCGTCGCCGCAACCGCCGTCGGTACAGGTGACGAGGACGGTCCGCATGCCCTCGGCCGCGTACCGCGCCAGCACGCCGCCGGTTCCGGTGGCCTCGTCGTCGGGGTGGGCGTGCACGGCCATGAGCGTCAGGGGGCGGTCGGTCATGGAGCAGTCCTCCTGCAGAAAATGAGCAAGGAAAATATTCCCGCCAGACGGCACTGGCGTGAAAAAGTTTCGCCAAATTTTACGCTGAAGGCGCCGGACTGGCTGAATTGGATTGCCCTGCCAGAAGCGCGACACCCCTCACCCGGCGCACTATATCCTGACCCGTCAGCCCTCAACTCGGCGCGCGAGCAAAGACCCTTTGACCTGCGGTTTCCCCTGTCTTATCGGGTTCCCGCGCGATGGTCACGGCGACAGCGGGCAGTTCTTCCGGCACTCCTCGATAAAACGGTGGATCTCGATCGCGCCGTGCGGTATATCACCGCTGTGGCGCCATGAATGCTCGCCGTTCCCGCGCGGTCGGACCGGAAATGCGGCCACCCGCCGGGCCGCGCGGGTGCCGCCTGCGGGTGGGCCGGGTGTCCACTCCGTGGACGGCGGGGCCGCGGCTCTCGGCGCCGACCGGCCCGCCTGACACACTGCCGTGACCCGCACACACGTCGTACCAGGAGGTATGTCCCGTGACCCTCTCGCACCCGCCGTCCGGCGAACTGCGCCTGACCGCCGATGTCTTCGCGGCTCTCGTGGCCCGCGACCCCGGGCAGGACGTGTTCCACCAGGCGGCGCTCGAGGTTCTGGAGTCCCTGGAACCGGTGCTCGCCCGCAGGTCCGACTACGTCGCGCACCGCGTCCTCGAACGGCTCTGCGAACCGGAACGGCAGCTGCTGTTCCGGGTCCCGTGGGTGGACGACGCAGGACAGGTCCGGGTGAACCGGGGCTTCCGCGTGGAGTTCAACTCCGCCCTCGGACCGTACAAGGGCGGACTGCGGTTCCACCCCTCGGTCAACCTCGGCATCGTCAAGTTCCTCGGCTTCGAGCAGATCTTCAAGAACGCGCTCACCGGGCTCTCCATCGGCGGCGGCAAGGGCGGCTCCGACTTCGACCCCAAGGGCCGCTCGGACGCCGAGATCATGCGGTTCTGCCAGTCGTTCATGACCGAACTCCACCGCCACCTCGGCGAGAACACGGACGTCCCCGCCGGGGACATCGGCGTCGGCGGCCGGGAGATCGGCTACCTGTTCGGCCAGTACAAGCGCATCACCAATCGCTACGAGTCCGGGGTGCTCACCGGCAAGGGCCTCAACTGGGGCGGCTCGCACGTCCGTACCGAGGCCACCGGCTACGGCACCGTCTACTTCGTCGCGGAGATGCTCGCCGCCCGCGGCCTCGACCTGGACGGCAGGCGGGTCGTCATATCCGGCTCGGGAAACGTCGCCGTCCACGCCGCCCGCAAGGCCCGCGAACTCGGCGCGACGGTCGTCGCCCTGTCCGACTCCGGCGGCTACGTGGTCGACGAGGACGGCGTCGACGTCGACCTGGTCAGGGAGATCAAGGAGATCCGGCGCGGCCGCATCAAGGAGTACACCCAGGCGCGGCCTGGCGCCCGCTACGTCGAGGGCGGCTCCGTCTGGGACGTCCCGTGCACGGTGGCGCTGCCCTGCGCCACCCAGAACGAACTCGACGAACCCGCGGCCAGGACCCTGCTCGGGCACGGCGTCGTGGCGGTCGCCGAGGGCGCCAACATGCCCACCACCCCGCGCGCGGTCCGGCTCCTCCACGAGGCGGGGGTCGCCTTCGGGCCGGGCAAGGCCGCCAACGCCGGCGGTGTGGCCACCTCGGCGCTGGAGATGCGGCAGAACGCCTCCCGCGAGGCGTGGACCTTCGAGGAGACCGACCGGCGGCTCGCGGCCATCATGTCCGGCATCCACTCCACCTGCCGCGCGACGGCCGAGGAGTTCGGAGCCCCGGGCAACTACGTCGTCGGCGCCAACATCGCGGGCTTCCTCAAGGTCGCCGACACCATGCTCGACCTGGGCGTCATCTAGAGCCCGGAAGGCGCCGGGGTCCGTCCGCCCCGGGAGAGGTTAGGGTTACCTAACATCTCTGGACGGGGGCGGCATGGCGGGGGAACGGGACGGCGGGCGGCGGGCCGCGTGGGACGCGCCGGGGCACAGCCAGGGCGCGCCCGGCTTCGCGCCCACCCGGGACGGCCGCCGTCTCGCCCTCCAGCGCCGCCCGGCCGGCGGGGACGGCGCGGGACCCACGGTCGTCTTCGAGGGCGGGCTCGCCGCCGGACGTTCCTGGTGGGCCGCCGTGCAGCGGGAACTGGGCGACGCGGCGCCGACCGTGGTCTACGACCGCGCCGGACTCGGCCGCAGCGCGCCCGCCCCCGGCTCACGCCGCCTCGACGCCCTCGCCCGCGACCTCACCGACCTCCTCGGCCACCTGGAGCCGCTCGGCGCGGGCCCGTTCGTCCTGGTCGGCCACAGCTGGGGCGGGCCCGTGGTGCGTCTCGCGGCGGCCGAACGGCCCGACCGGATCGCGGGGCTGGTCCTCGTCGACCCGGCCGACGAGTCCTGCCCGCTGCTGCTGTCGCCCGGGATGCGCCGCCAGGAGCGGGCGGGCCAGCACCTGAGCATGCTCCTGGCCCGTGCCGGACTGCTGGGTTTCGTCCACCGCTCCCTGACCTCGGCGCTGCCCCCGGACGCTGCGGCCGACCTGCGGGCCGAGGGCTTCACGGTGGCGGCCATGCGCACCAGGGCCCGCGAACTGGAGGACACGCAGGGCGACTTGCGCCGCCTGCTCGACGCCCCGCCCGCGCTGGACGGCGTCCCGCTCACCGTCGTCTCGGCGGGCCGCACGTCGCCCGGGATGACGCGCTCCGTCCGGGAGGCGGCCACGGCCTCCCACGCACACCGTGCGCGGCAGTCCCCGGGCGGTCGGCACGTCGTCCTGCCCGGGGCCGACCACATGGTGCCGGCGAGCGCGCCCGGAGCGCTCGCCGCGGAGATCCGCGCCCTGCTGTGACGGGCCCGTGCACCGGCGCGCGGCGCCGACCGGTCAGCGCAGCCAGGGCGTGCGGCGGACCACCGGGAGCATGGCCCAGATCCGGCCGAGACCGAGGACGTCCCCGGCGGAGACGGCGGCCAGCGCGATCAGGACCAGCGCGTAGACCAGGTGGTAGTCGGCGAACGGGTTGGTCGACATGCTCGGCGAACCGTCCGCGAGGTGCCGCGCTGGCGGCCACTCGGCGACCCACATGAGCCCCGTCATCAGCGTGCCCGCGACCGCGGCCGGGCGCAGCGCGATACCGGCGGCGAACGCCACCCCGATCCCGAGCAGCCCCAGCATGAACAGCCAGTCCACCCAGGCCGCGCCCGCCCAGGCGTGGAAGGTGGACCGCATCGGCCCGGCGGACACCCCGGCGAGGAAGCCCCCGGCCGGGGACCCGCCGTCGACCCAGCCCTTGCCCGCGGGGGTGGCGTAGCCGAGCCCGAAGGTCTTGTCGAGGAAGGCCCACAGGAAGACGAACCCGGTGACCACGCGGAGCGCCGCCACGGCGCAGGCCCGCGCGAGGCCGCCGTCCGGGAGCGCGGACCCGGTCGCGGGGGACGGCAGTCGCAGGCCCCGGCTCCGGTGCGGCGGGTGGTGAACGGTCACGGTGGTGATCCCTTCGGCGAGGAGCTGAGGCGTCGTCCCGGCGGGTCCGACGCACCTCATCCTCCTCCGGCGGCGGTCCTCGCCACCGGATGCCGAACGTCCGCGCGGGCGGGGCCGATCGGCCCTCTTCCGCGGCCCCCGTCGGCCGCGCCCGCGGGCCCTCCCGGCGGCACGGCGGCGACCCCGGGGCCGGGCGCGTCCCCGTCGGCGGGTCGCCGTACGGGAGAGCGCGCGCGGTCCCCGGGGTCGCACCGGGTCCGTCCGTCCGGCCCGCCCCGGTCACGGGGGAGCCGGCGCTGCGGTCAGGAGGACGGGGAGGTCGAGGCCGAGGGGGTGGTCATCATCGGCGGGATGAGGACCCCGTCGAGGAGGTAGACGGTGGCGTTCTTGGTGGCGATCCCGCCGCAGGCGATCGGCGTCTTGTCGTTCACCTTGTACGAGTCGCCGGAGCCCGAGGTGGTGAGCTTGCCGCCCTCCAGCGTGGTGAAGTCGCCGTGGGCCAGCTCGGACTTGGTGATCTTCTTGTCCTTGATCACGTGGTACTCGAGGACCTTCTTCAGCTCCGCCTTGTTGGCCAGGAGCGCGTTCTTCTTGACCGTGCCGAGCTTGTTGAACGCGTCGTTCGTGGGCGCGAAGACGGTGCTGCCCTTGAGGTCGTTCAGCGTGCTCGCCAGATCGGTCTTCTTGATGGCGTCGGCCAGCATGGACAGTTTCGGGTTCTTCTCGACCGCCGTGGCGACGCGCTCCTTGGCCATCTCCGCGGAACTCCCGTCACCGCTGCTGGGCAGCGAGGAACATCCGGGTCCGAAGGGCTTCTCACTCGTCGACGGCGACGCGGACATGGTGTCGCTGGGGCTGGGCGTCATGCTGTCTGCGGACGCCTGGGGCGCCAGGATGCCCAGGGAGAGCGGGAGGCTGAGGGCCGCCGCCGCTGTGAGGGCGGTGGTACGGATTCGGGCGGACTTCATACCGGTTCCTCGTTCCTTGGCAGGGAGGGGGTTCAGGTCCCCGGGAGAGGGTTCGACTGACTGCCGCGCGGGTCCCCGCGGGGCACCGCATACCGGTCGGGTGTGTGCACCGCACCGGCGGACCATCGATTCCGTTGTCGATCGAGCCGATCACCATTCAAGCGCGGATCGCCCGGCTCGGCATCCGGAGCCGGACGGACCCACGACGGCGCGGCCCGCCTCCGCTCCCTGCGGGGAGTCCGGGACAGGGGCGGCGCCGGTCGGCCGTCCGGCGCGGCGACCGGCGCCCCGGCGGCGGCAACAGGCCGACGGAGCAAGGCCGTTGGGGACGCCGGACGCCGTAGGGGACGGTGCCGGTGGCACCGTCCCCTACGGCCGTACCCGTGCCAGGACCGGGCCCCTCCCGGTTCAGATCACCAGCGGCGCCTCCGACCAGCGGCGGACCCGGTAGGGGGCCCACCAGAGGTGGTCGCCGAAGCGCAGGACCAGGGTCTCGGCCATCAGGTCGGCCAGGACCGGCTCGGGGACGGTCCCCGCGTGCGCACCGTCGGCGAGGCCCGCGACGGCCGCGTGGTACTCGGGCTCGTCGATGGTGAACCGGCGCAGCTCGCCGTAGCGGCGGTCGCGGACCTGGAGGAAGCCGGGGCCGTGCCGGTAGACGCACTTGCAGATGTAGTAGGTGGTGCGCCAGGCCAGCGCCGTCGCCG
>NZ_FMCI01000343.1 GCF_900091845.1 Streptomyces sp. SolWspMP-5a-2 | reverse complement strand
CGGTCCAGCGATTAACGTGAGCCCGGATCACGGGAGTTCGGCACCCGACGCCCCGGACCGTGACCGGTCCGACCACCCGGAGGTGAACGGCATGCGGACGCGCCCCGCGCTCCACCCGCCGCACCCCTCCCGCCGCGAGGCCCCGCCCGCGCGACCCGGCCGGGCCCCTGCCGCGCGCGTCCTGCGCCGCCACGTCGACCTGCTCCGGGTCAGCAGCGCCCTCTGTCCGGGAACCCCGCCGCGCCACTGAGCGCGCACGCTTCCCCTCCGGCGCCGCCGCGCGCCGTGACCCGATCGCGCCGCGCGATCCTCCGCCCGCCCCGAAGCCGTGCGCCGCCGCCGTGCGGCCACCCGCGCGTGAGGTGACACCCATGACCCCGTCCACGCCCCGACCCCAACTGCACCTGGGCGTCTTCTACCCGGGCGTCGGCGCCCAGTTGATCTGGGCCGCCCCCGACGCCCTCCCGCACACCGAGGCCGACACCTTCGTCCGCACCGCCCGCACCCTCGAACGCGGCCTGTTCGACGCGTTCTTCCTGGGGGAGGGGCTGCGGGTGCGGGAGAACCGCGGCCGGATCTTCGACCTGGACGCCGCCGGACGCCCCGACGCCATCACCCAGCTCTCCGCGCTCGCCGCCGTCACCGACCGCATCGGCCTGGTGGCCACCCAGAACACCACCTACCACCACCCGGCGGACCTGGCCCGCCGCCTCGCCTCCCTCGACCTGCTCTCCGCGGGCCGGGCCGGATGGAACGTCGTCACCACCGACAACGCCTGGACCGGCGCCAACTTCCGGCACGGCGGCTGGCTCGCGCACGAACGCCGCTACGAACGCGCCGCCCGCTTCATCGACGTCGCCGAGGAACTGTGGGCGTCCTGGGGAGAGCCCGATCACACGGTCGCACGCGACGACGACCTGGTCCGGCTCTCCGCCGCCGCCACCGTGCCGCGCAGCCCCCAGGGCCGCCCGGTGCTGTTCCAGGCGGGCGACTCCGACGGCGGACGCGAACTCGCCGCCCGCAGCGCCGAGGTGGTCTTCTCCGCCCACACCGAGTACGGCAAGGCCCTCGCCTACGCGGACGACCTGCGCGCCCGGCTGGCCCGGTACGGCCGCGCCCCGGACGCCGTGCGCATCCTGCCGGGGGCCGGGGTGGTGCTCGGCGCCACCGCGGAGGAGGCCGAGGAGAAAGCACGCTGGGTGCGCGAGGAACAGGTCAACGGGGCACGGGCGATCGCCTACCTGGAGCAGTACTGGGGCACCGACCTGTCCGGCTACGACCCCGAAGGACCGCTGCCCGACATCGAGCCGAGCGCCGGTGAACTCGACGCCTCCCGGGGCACGGTCGCGGTGGAGCACCGCACCGGCAAGCACACCCTGATCCGCTCCTGGCGCGCCCTCGCCGCCGAACAGAACCTGTCGATACGGCAGTTGGTGCTCCAGGTGTCCCCGGTCCACCCCTCGTTCGTCGGCACCCCGGACACCGTCGCCGACACCTGGGCCCGGTACGTGCGCACCCGCGCCGTCGACGGGTTCAACATCGTCCCGCACACGCTGCCCTCGGCCGTGGACGACATCGTGGACCTGCTCGTCCCCGCGCTCCAGGAACGGGGCGTCTACCGCACCGCCTACCGGGGCAGCACCCTGCGCGACCACCTCGACCTGCCCCCGCTACCCGGCACCGGGCGCCCCTGACCGCCGTCGGACCGCGCCGCGCAGGTCGCACCCGAGGGACAGCGCCAGCAGCGCGGCCGCCGCGGGGAACAGGACCGCGGGGCCGCCCAGGGCGAGCACCGGGCCGCCGAGGAGCGACCCGGCGCCCGTCCCGGCGTCGAAGGCGATGTTCCAGGCGACCCCCGCCACCCCGAGCCCCGCCGGATGCTCCTCCGCCGCCCGCATCACCAGCACCAGCGTCGCGCTCTGCACCGCCCCGAACCCGGCGCCGAACAGCGCCGCACCGGCCAGCAGCACCGGCCGGTGCGGGACGGCCCCCGCCGCGCAGCCCACGGCGGCCAGGACGGCGGCCGGGACCAGCACCGGCCGCCCGCCGTACCGGTCGACGATGCGGCCCGCGCCGAGCCGGGAGAGCACCGTCGCCCCCTGCGCGGCCAGCAGCGCCTGCGGCGCGACCGGCGAGGTCAGCGGCAGGAACGTGAAGACCACGCCGTACGCCGTCGTCGACGCGCACTCCACCAGC
>NZ_FMCI01000344.1 GCF_900091845.1 Streptomyces sp. SolWspMP-5a-2 | reverse complement strand
ATCACGCCCCGCCCGCCGCCCCCGCCACCGTGGTGCTGATCGGCCGCCCCTGCCCGCGCGACCTGGTCGCCCGCCACTTCGCCGTCCGGCCGCACACCCGCCTCTGGTCGGAGTTCGCCCCGACCGACGGCGCCGTGCCGTGGACCGCGCACGAACTGCTCGCCCGGGACGCCGGACGCGCCCACGAACCCGGCGCGGGCAGCCCCGTCCCGCCGGTCAGGCTCAGCGTCCGCGGGCCCGGCGGCCGGGGACTGCCACCGGGGGAGAGCGGCGCCGTCGTCGCCGTCGGACCGTCCTGGTTCCCCGAGGACACCCAGGACTCCGGGTGGCGCGGCCGCTGGACACCGGACCACACCCTGGACATCACCGCACCGCCCGCCACCGCGCCGGTCCCGCGGGCCCGCTGCGACCGCCCCGACAGGGAAGTGACATGACCGCTCCCACCGCCGACCACGCGTCCGGCGCGACCGCCCTCACGGACGCCCTGAACGCCTTCGCCGACCACCGTCCCGAACCACAGGCCGTCCAACTCCTGCGCCCGGACGGCACCTTGACGCTGCCACCGGAGCACATCCCCGGCTACGGAAGCGAGTTGCTGCGCGCCCTCTACCGCGACATGCGGATGGCCCGTGAACTCGACACCGAGGCCACCGCGTTGCAGCGTCAGGGCGAACTCGGCCTGTGGCCACCGCTGCTGGGCCAGGAGGCGGCCCAGATCGGCTCCGCGCACGCGCTGCGCCCCGACGACCACGTCTTCCCCAGCTACCGCGAGCACGGCGTCGCCTGGTGCCGGGGAGTGGACCCGGTGGACGTCGTGCGGCTGTTCCGCGGCGTCACCAACGGCGGCTGGGACCCGCGCGGCAGCGGCTTCCACCTCTACACCCTGGTCGTCGGCGCGCACGTGCTGCATGCGACCGGGTACGCGATGAGCCTCGCCAAGCGGGGCAGCGACGCCGTGGCGGTCGCCTACTTCGGCGACGGCGCCAGCAGCGAGGGCGACGTCGCGGAGGCGTTCACCTTCGCCGCCGTCCACGACGCGCCCGTCCTCTTCCTCTGCCAGAACAACCAGTGGGCCATCTCCGAGCCCGTCACCCGCCAGACCAGCAGCCCCCTGTACCGCCGCGCACAGGGCTTCGGCTTCCCCGGGGTGCGCGTCGACGGCAACGACGCGCTCGCCGTGCACGCCGTCACCCGGCACGCCCTCGACCACATCCGGGGCGGCGGCGGGCCCTTCTTCGTCGAGGCGTTCACCTACCGGATGGGCGCCCACACCACCTCCGACGACCCCACGCGCTACCGGCCGCCCGCGGAGCTGGAGCAGTGGCGGGCCAGGGACCCCCTCGCCCGGCTGCGCGCCCACCTGAGCGCGACCGGCCTCGCGGAGCCCGCGTTCTTCGAGGAGACCGAGGAGCGGGCCACCGAACTGGCCCACCGGGTCCGGCACGCGGTGCGGACCATGCCGGACCCCGCGCCGGCCGGCGTCTTCGACCACGTCCACGCCGAGGGCCACGCCCTGGTGGACGAGGAGCGCCGGCGGTTCGAGGAGTACGAACGATCCTTCACCGACCCGGAGAGGCCCTGACCATGCCGGCCCAGACCATGACCCTGGCCAAAGCACTCAACCTGTCGCTGCGCACGGCCCTGGAGGACGACCCGGACGTCCTGGTGATGGGGGAGGACGTCGGCAGGCTCGGCGGGGTCTTCCGGGTGACCGACGGCCTCCAGAAGGACTTCGGCGAGGACCGGGTGATGGACTCCCCGCTCGCCGAGTCCGGCATCGTCGGCACCGCCGTCGGACTCGCCCTCGGCGGCCACCGGCCCGTGGTGGAGATCCAGTTCGACGGTTTCGTCTTCCCGGCGTACGACCAGATCGTCACCCAGCTCGCCAAGCTCCACGCCCGCTCCGGCGGCGCCCTGCGGATGCCGGTGGTGGTCCGCATCCCCTACGGCGGCGGCATCGGCGCCGTCGAGCACCACAGCGAGTCGCCCGAGGCCCTCTTCGCCCATGTGCCCGGGTTGAAGGTGGTGTCGCCCGCGACCCCGTCGGACGCCTACTGGATGCTCGGGCAGGCAGTCCGCAGCGACGACCCGGTGATCTTCTTCGAGCCCAAGCGCCGCTACTGGGACACCGGGGAGGTGGACCCCGGCGCGACGCCCCCGCCGCTGCACCGGGCGCGCGTCGTCCGCGCGGGCACCGATCTGACGCTCGCGGGGTACGGGCCCACGGTGAAGCTGTGCCGTGAGGCGGCCGAGGCCGCCGCCGAGGACGGACGCTCCGTGGAGGTCCTCGACCTGCGGTCGCTGTCACCCGTCGACTTCGACACCGTGCAGGCGTCCGTGGAGCGCACCCACCGGCTGGTGGTGGTGCACGAGGCGCCGGTCTTCTTCGGGGCGGGCGCGGAGATCGCCGCCCGGATCACCACCCGGTGCTTCTACGCCCTGGAGGCACCGGTGCTGCGGGTGGGCGGCCACCACACCCCCTACCCGCCCGCCCGGCTCGAAGGGCACTACCTGCCCGACCTCGACCGGGTGCTCGCCGCCGTCGACGATTCGCTGGCCTACTGAAGGAAGCCCCGCCATGGCTGAGACCGCCGACCGGCTGCGCGAGTTCCGGATGCCCGACGTGGGCGAGGGACTCACGGAGGCGGAGATCCTGACCTGGTACGTCGGCCCGGGGGACACCGTCACCGACGGCCAGACCGTCTGCGAGATCGAGACGGCCAAGGCCGTGGTGGAGCTGCCGATCCCGTTCGACGGCGTGGTCCGCGAACTGCGCTGCGCGGCCGGGCAGACGGTGCCGGTGGGGGCCGTCGTCATCACGGTCGCCGAGCCGTCGGCGGCGCCGGGCGGGCAGCCCGTGCTCGTCGGCTACGGCGTCGCCCCGGAGCGCGCCGGACGCCGCCCGAGGGCCACGCCCCTGCGCCCTGCCCCCGGGACGGCCCTGGCTAAGCCGCCGGTCCGCAAGCTCGCCAGGGACCTCGGCGTCGACCTCACCACCCTGCGCCCCGCATCCCCGGACGGCGTCGTCACCCGGGCGGAGGTGGAAGCGGCGGCGGCCCGACACACGACCCCGCCCCCGGGGCCCACCGAGCCGCCGGTGCCTCCGAAGCCGGACGACCCCCGTGACGTCCGTGACACCCGGGGCTCGAGTGATGCCGGTGACGCCGACGACGCGCGGGACCGCCGGGACCACCGGGACGCCCGTGACCCCCGGGACCACTGGGACGCCCGTGACCCCCGGGACCGCCAGGACGCCCGTGACCCCCGGGAGACGAGGGTGCCCGTGCGCGGGGTGCGCCGGGCGACCGCCGCCGCGGTGACCGCGTCCGCATTCACGGCCCCGCACGTCACCGAGTTCGTCACCGTCGACGTCACCCGGACGACGCGACTGGTGCGCGCGCTCGGCCGGGCACCGGAGTTCGCCGACCGCCGGGTCGGCCCGCTGCTCCTGGTGGCGAAGGCGCTGCTCACCGCAGTCGCGCGCCACCCGGACATCAACGCGAGCTGGGACGAGGCGGCCCAGGAGATCGTCCGCAAGGACTACGTCAACCTGGGCGTCGCGACCGCCACCCCGCGCGGACTGCTGGTCCCCAACGTGAAGGACGCCCACGCCCTGCCGCTGACCGCCCTCGCGGACGCGCTGACGGAACTGGTGACCACGGCGCGGGCGGGCCGGACGAGCCCCGCCGCGCTCACCGGCGGGACGCTCACACTGACCAACATCGGCGTCTTCGGCGTCGACACCGGCACCCCCATCCTCCCGCCGGGCGAGGCGGCGATCCTGGCGGTCGGCGCGATCGGCACCCGCCCCTGGGTCCACAAGAAGAAGGTGACACCTCGTCAAGTCCTGACCCTGGCACTGACCTTCGACCACCGCCTGATCGACGGCGAACTCGGCGCGAAGGTCCTCGCGGACGTGGCGTCGGTACTGGAGCGTCCGCAGCGGTTGATCGCGCGGGGGTGAGCTGTCGTCGCGCTGCCGCTCTCGTCCGCACCGGCCAGGGCTTCGACCGTCTCCACCCCGCCTGCGTCCTCCTGACCGGCGCGGCGCTCGCGTTCAGGTGGCGCACGGCGGGGCGTAGGGCCGGTCCGGCAGGTACTGGCGCCACTCGGTCCGGGTGATGGCGGCGCCCGAGACGTCGCAGATGCGCGAGGCGACCGCTGCCGGGTCGGTGGTCCACAGCCGCACGGTGTGGTCCGCGCTCCCGGCGGCGAGGGTGTGGCCCTCGGGGCTGAAGGAGACCACGTAGACGTGGTCGGTGGGGCCGGTCAGGGTCGCGACCACGGTGGGCGAAGCCGGTCGTCCGACGTCCCACAGCCAGACCGTGTGGTCGGTGCTGCCGGCGGCCAGCGTGCTGCCGTCCGGGCTGAAGGCCACGGAGTAGACGTAGCTCGTCGGGCCGGTCAGCGGTCGGCCCAGGGGGCTTGGGCTCTTCGGCCGGCTCATGTCCCAGAGCCGGACGGTGTGGTCCGCGCTCCCGGCGGCGAGGGTGCGCCCGTCGGGACTGAACGCGATCGAATAGACGGTGTCGTCGCTCTCCGCCAGCGGGCGGCCGAGCGATCGGGGCGCCGTCGGCCGGCTCATGTCCCACAGCCGGACGGTGTGGTCCGCGCTCCCGGCGGCGAGGATGTGCCCGTCGGGACTGAACGCGACCGAGAAGACGTAGCTCTTGAAGCCGGAGAGTTTCGGCAGCGGCGCCGGATGGGCCGGGTCCCTGACGTCCCAGAGCCGCAGTGTCTGGTCGTCGTTGCCCGTGACCAGGGTCTCTCCGCCGGGGCTGAAGGCGATCGCCTGCGCGTACCCGCTCGCCGGGCCGGTGAGCGTGGGTCCGACGGGGACGGGGTGAGTCGGGTCCGCGACGTTCCACAACCGCACCGTGCCGGTGGTGCCCGCGATCGCGAGCGTCCGGCCGTCCGGGCTGAAGACCACCGCCGTCACGGCGCCGCCGGGTGCGGGGAGCGCCTTGCCCAGAGGCCGGCCGGTGGCGACCGTCCAGAGCTGGAGCCGGCCGGTGCCGATCGCGAGCAGCCGCCCGTCCGGGCTGAAGGCGATGCCGTTGATCACGTCGTCGCTGGTCAGCACCGGGCTCGGCAGGTGCCACAGCCGGGTCACCCGGTCGGCGTCACCGCTGACCAGCGTCGACCGGTCGCGCCAGAGCAGCGCGGTGACGGGCCCGGTGTGGCGGAACGCCGCCGTGACCCGGCGGGTGCGCACGTCCCACACCCGGACCAGGTCGTCGCTGCTTCCGACGGCCAGCGTCCGGCCGTCAGGGCTGTAGGCGAGGGCGTTGATCCAGCTGGTCGCGGACCGGAGGGGCGCTCCCGCCTGCCGGGGAGCCGCCGGGTCGGCGACGTTCCACAATCCGACCTGCTGATCCCGGCCGCCCACCGCGAGACTGCCGCCGTCCGGACTGAAGGCCAGTGCCTGCACCTCCTTCTGCGAGACGGTGAACTCCGTCGCCGCCCCCTCGGGCTCACCGGAGGCTGCGACACGCCACAGCCTGACCTTCCCGTCGCCGCTGCCCGCGGCCAGAAGGCGGCCGTCCGGGCTGAAGGCGACCTGGTGCACGTATCCGGCGGGTCCGGTGAGGGCAGGCACCGACGCTTTCGGGTGACCGGGAACCGTGACGTCCCAGAGGTGGACGGAGTTGTCCGCGCCGCCCGCCGCGAGCGTGTGCCCGTCGGGGCTGAAGGCGAGACTGTAGACGGTGTCGGACGGACCGGTGAGCGGAGTACCGAGGAGCCGGGGCCTACCTGACGCGCTGACGTCCCACAGCTTGACGACACGGTGTGCACCGGCGGCCGCGAGCACCTTCTCGTCCGGACTGAGAGCGACGGTGTACACCGCGTCGGGGAACGCGGCCAGCGGGTCGCCCGCCGCCACCGGGTGACGGGTGTCGGCGGTGTTCCAGAGCCGTACCGTCCCGTCGGCGCCGCCCTGGGCCAGCAGATGGCCGCGGCTGCCGAGGGCCAGCGCCTGGACCGCGCCGCCCGGTGAGAGCAGCCGGGTGACCGCGGGGGAGGCCGAGGAGTTCAGCAGGCTGGAGACGGCCTCGGGGGTGTCGGCGATCCGGAAGGCGGTCAGCGCGAGCTGGGCGCCGAGGCCCACGTCGTCGGTACGGACCCGGTCCGCCGCGACGGCGGTCAGACGGGAGGCGGCGGCGGTCTGCTGCCGCTCGGCCATTCTGGTGCGCTGGACGACGTACCAGCCACCGGCCACCACAAGAACGAGGACCACGGCCAGGGCGGTGCCCAGTTGGTAGGACCGGCGGGTGCGTCGGCGGGCGGACAGCCGCTCCAGGCGCTCGTTGGCGATGCCCGCGTCCAGGAACTCCCGTTCCAGCGGCGTCGGATCGAGGCGGTGCGCGGCGTCCTCCGCCCAGCCGCGGGCCAGCGCCAGACCGGTCCCCCGTAACAGCATCTGCGGATCGCGTCCCGAGTCGTGCCATGCCTCCGCCGCCTCCGTGAGCCGGTGATGGGTGCGGATCCCGTCCCTGTCGGCTTCGATCCACTCCCGGAGCAGCGGCCAAGCGGTCAGCAGTGCCTCGTGGGTGATCGTCAGCGTCTCCGCGTCGGCCGTGATCAGCCGCTGCTCGATGAACAGGTCCGCCACCAGGCTCAGTTCGCCGGTTCCCGGGCCGCTCCCCGCCCGCAGGAGTTCGCTGTGCCAGATACGGCGCCGGACGTCGGCCGTCGTGCTCGACAGCCGGACCAGCCGCAGGAAAAGCGTGCGGGCCAGAACCCGCTGCTCCGGGGTGAGTCCGTGGTAGACACTGTCGGCGGTGTGCGCCACCGCACCGGCGATTCCGCCGCTGGCCTGGTAGTCGGCCACGGTGAGCTGCCGGTTCCTGCCCCGCTCGGCGGTGGCGAACAGCGCGTGCGACAAGAGAGGCAGCGCACCGTCCTCGTGCCCCTGTTCCGTGCCGCCCCCGGCCGCGGGCGCCAGGTCCCGCAGCAACAGCTCGACCAGCCCGTCGTCCAGTCTGACACCCATGCTCCGGGCGGGCTCCACGATCGCCCGGCGCAGCTGCGCCGGGGTCATCGGGCGGACGATCTCCTGGGCCTCCTCCAGCACCAGCGCGAGCAAAGGCACGCGCACGGCTGCCGGGTAGAAGTCGGCCCGCATCCCCAGCACGGCCGACACGACCGGAGCCGCCCCGGATCCGGCGGCGTCCGCGGCGGTACCGTCCGGGCCGGACCGCGCGCCGGTGAGTGCGCCCAGCGCCGCGATGAACGCCCGCCGCTCCGCCTCGTCCCGGCACATGCTGAACGTCTCCTCGAACTGGTCGACCACCAGCACCAACGGCTCGGAGACGAAGCGTGCGCAAGCGCCCGGATCCGATCGCAGCGCTTCGACGATCTCCGGGACCGGTCTCCCCGCGCCCGGCGCGAGACGCGCGGCCAGCTCCGTCAGCGGGTGGGCCCGCGGGGTGAAAAGCTCCACTCGGGCGCGGCCCTCGGCCCTCAGCGCGGGTACCAGGCCGGCCCGTAACAACGAGGACTTGCCGGATCCCGACGCGCCCACCACCAGGACCAGCGGACGCCCTGCCGCCTGCCACTCGGCCAAGCGGCGGCGCAGCCGGGCGGTCGCCTCCTCCCGGCCGAAGAACAGGTCGGCCTGCTCGGGCTCGAAGCTGGCCAGCCCGCGGTACGGGGAGACACCTCTGGCCCGCCCGTACGAGGTCTGCCGGAGGCGGACGAGGTCGTCGGTCAGCGCCGCGACGGTCTGCGTGTCGGTGACGCCGCAGGCCTCCAGCAGCACGGGCAGCAGCCGGACCGGTGGCAGATGCCGGCCCCCGAAGTACCCGCCGACCGTACTGGCCCGCTGGTCGAGGAGTTTCGCGATCTCCCGCACGGACAGTCCCGCGTGTTCCCTGAACGACGTCAGCTCCCGGGCGAACGCGGCCCGGTCGGCGACCGGTCTGCGCGTGTCGTCAGCAGGACGTGATGGGTCATCGGACACCGTTCCCCCACTCCGCGCCGCCTCCCGGTGTCCGGTCCTGCGGCGCTCCCCTTGTCGGCCACGATCCCCGGCGTGAGCCGCCTGTACGGGACTGTACGGACCAGGCCCCGCAGCCCGGCGGCTCCGTACGCAGACTGTGCGGTCTTGTACGGGCTTGCAGCAACCACTTCACGAATGTTCGCGGTGTCGATTGGTTAACGGCATGTCACGTCTCATCACGGCGCTTCCGCCCCGATCCCGGGAGACGACACCATGACCAACGTTCCCGCCCTCCTGGCCGCCGCGCTCCTTCTCACCCTCGGTGCCGGCCTGGTGCTGTGGCGTTCCGCGACGTCCGCCGAGCAGCGTCCGGTGGTGCTGGTCGTGGCGTGGCTGTGCGTCGCGCTCGGCGCCGACCTGATCATCTTCGGCTTCTTCCCCGGGGAGACGATCAGCGGCAGGGCGCTCGGTTTCCGGGTGGGTGGTGCGGCGGCGCTCTTCCTCGTCGTGTGGCAGGGCTGCCTCCGGGTCCATCGGCAGACGCTTGCCCTGGACCGCCCGGACGAACTGCTGCGGCAGAGCAGGGCCGAGACGCTCCGGCTGCGTGATCAGCTCGCCACCGCCACGGTCGCCCGGCACCCCGAGCAGCTGACGGCGACCCGGGTGTACCGCAGCCAGGTGGCCGGGCGCCCCGGCCGCGAACTGGGCATCATCACCGGCGATCTGAAGAACGTCGACTTCGTCGACGTCTGGGTCAACTCGGAGAACACCGACATGCAGATGTCGCGCTACCACGAGCGTTCGGTCTCCGGACTCATCCGCTACGAGGGAGCCCGGCACGACGCCTCCGGCCGCGTCGTGGAGGACTGCGTCGCCGACGAGCTGGCGCACCGGGTGGCGGGCCGCACTCCCGTCGTGCCCGGCACCGCGATCAGCACCGGGCCCGGACGGCTGGCCAACCACAACAAGGTGCGCCGTATCGTGCACGTCGCCTCGGTGATCGGAGAGCCAGGCAACGGCTACCGGCAGGCCCGCGTACTGGGCCGGTGCGTGACCAACGCGCTGCGGGAGGCGGAGCGTCCCGGGCTGCCCGACGCCGGATCGCTGTGCGAACCGCCGGTCTCCGTCGTCTTCCCGCTGCTCGGCGCGGGGGAGGCCGGAGCCGATCCGGTCGAGACCGCGAGAATCCTGCTGACCGCGGCGCACGCGTACCTCTCCTGCGACCGCCCCACATCGCTGACCGCCGTCTACGTCCTCGCCTACACCGACGCCGAACTTGCCGCCTGCCGAGCCGCGCTCGCGCCGCTGTGCCGCGGTGGCCGGGCGGAGCGCTGAGCCACCGGACCGCCGCCCTGCGGCCCCTGCGCGACCGGGGACGCGGACCCCGGCGCACCACTCCTGCTGAACCTCCTGAAAGGGAACACCTGTGTCTGTCACGCGTCCGAACGAACCGCACACTCCCGACCGGGCGTACGCCCGTGCCCGTGACCGCCGTGCCTGGTATCTCAGGCTCGCCGAGGAGCAGCCGATCGTGGCGACCGGCTGCCCCGAGAGCGACTGCGACCCTGGGCCGGTCCACGCGCACGACGTGTACTGCCGTTCGCACGACCGGCTGCTGCCGTTCTCGACCTCCGCTCCGAGCCGGACACGGTGGTTCGTGATCAACCTGCTCCGCGCCGCGGTGTGCGGAACCTTCACGCTCTGCGCGCAGACGTCGAGCCCGCTGCCGGTGACGCTGCTGGCCGTGGTGACGGGCGCGGTGGTCCTCGGACTGCCGCTCCGGCACTACCCGGTCGGACGTGCAGCCGCCGTCGGGCTGTGGGCGCTGACCTGGGTGGTCTACGCGCTGGCCGCTCTGACCGGGACGCACGGCCACCGGATCATCGGCACGGTGGTGCTGGCGGCGGTCACGCTGGCGTGGCTGGGCTGGACCGGCGCCAAGGTGATGGAACGGGCGGACGACGGCCGCTCCCGCCGGGCCCGTCGCCCGCAGGTGCCCGACCGCTCCGCCGGGCGCGCGGCAGGCGTGATCGCCTCGGGTCTGGCCGCCGTGCCCGCGGCGCTCGTGCTGAGTCTGCTGCTCGCCCGGGGTCCCTCGGACTGGCTGCTGCGGCTGCCCGCGGTGCGCGGCTGGCTGCTGGTGGCCGCGGCGGGCGGCCTCGCCGGCGCCCTGCTGACCGCGCTGCTGGCGGGCGCGGTGGACGGCTGGGGGCTCGTCGCGCTGCGGACCCGCCAGCTCAGGGTGCCCGGCAGACCCGCCGTGCTGCGGTGGAAGGCGGTCGACAGGCGCTGGCACGGATCGCCACCGCGCACCTTCGGCGGCAGGGTCCAGGCCCTGGTCCTCGAACTGCGCCACCAATCCGTCACCGCTGCGCTGCGCTGCGCCGCTTTCGCCGTCAACATCCTGCGGCTCACCGGACATCACGCCGCTCAGGCCGCCGTCCGGCTGGCGAACCTCGTGTTCCGGCAGACCGTCGTCCTGCTGCGCCGGGCACGGACGGCGCTCCTGTGCGCGGGGCAGCTCCTGGGCAGGGCGGCGCGGATGCTCGCCACCACCGCCCCGCACGGTGGCCGGGTCATTCTCCTGCCGACCGCCGCCCTGGCTCTCGCCACGTGCCTCGTTCCGCCGCTCGCCTGGCAGATCACCGTCTATCTGACCCGAGGCGGCCCCGTCCGGCTCGGTCTGGCACTGCTCTGCGCTCTGGCGTGCATGCTGTTGTGGACGGCGGGATGGGCGGCGTTCACCGGCGAACCCTTCGCCCGTACCCGGGACTCGGCGCTCCACAGCGCGTCGAACACCCTGCCTCGCCTGGTGCTGCTGACCACCGTCGGCGGCTGGGTGCTCGGACTGCCGGGCACCTTCGGCCACGGACGCATCCACGTGGGCTGGCTGACGCTCACCCTCACCGCCCTGATCCTGGTCTTCCTGGTGCGCACCAGGCCGGACCGCAAGCCCGCGTCGGACGCATGAGGGGCGCGCGCTGCGCCGGAGGGACGACATGACCATCGAAGCCAGGGACCTGTTCCTGTTCGTCGGGGCGGGTGCCTCCCGGTCCGTACCCGCCGGCCTTCCGATGTTCGACGCACTGCGCGGACAGATCCTCCGCGAACTGCGTCTGGTCGGCGGCCAGTCCGACGGATCTCGGGCCGGGGCCTGGGCGCGGCTCGCCCCCGAGGTCTTCATGCTGGCCCTCTCACGGGGCGGCGTCGAGGCGGCGCCCTGGCTGAACGACGTGCTCGGGGCGGGGGAGCCCAACGCGGCCCATCACGCGGTGGCGAGGTTGGCGGCTGCCGGGGCCACGGTGTGGACCGTCAACTTCGACGACCTCATCGAACGGGCGGGCGGCCCCGGCCTCGTGGCGTGCGCCTGGCCCGCCGCCCCCGCCGACGGCGTGAGGCTGCTGAAGCCGCACGGCACCCTCGGCGGCAAACTCATCGTCGACGCCGAGGCGGTGCTGCACGGTCTGCCCGCCGCGTGGGAGAGGCGGCTGAGGGACGACGTGGCGGGCCGCACGGTGGTCTTCCTCGGCTACCGCGGCTTCGACCTGGACTTCCAGCCGATCTGGGACGACGTACTGGCGGCGGCGGGGGACGTCCTCTGGTTCGACCTGCCCGACCCGGACGCCGACCGGCACAAGAGGCTCCTGCTGGCGGGCAAGGAGAGGGCGGGCCGTCTGCACCTGCGACCGCCGGTGCCCCTCCCCGCCGGGGCGCCGCCCGGCGGGCCCAACCCGTCCTGGGACTTCGTCCACTGGTGCCGCGCCGAGGGGCTCGCCGACGTCGACCAGACCCTGGTGCTGCGGCTGTTCGAGCGGCCCAAGCCGGTCTTCCCCCGGTTGCCGGGAGCGCCCTACGAGCGGGCGAGACCCGTCCTCCAGGGGCTGCTGGGCGAGATCACCGCCGCCCGCCGGAGCTACCGTGCGCTCCTCGCTCGTCCCGCCCACGCCGCGCACGCCGTCCGCGGACTGGTCGAACTGCGGCTCAACCACGGCGGTCGCCCGCTCGCGTGGACGCTGACCCTCGCCCGGGCGCTGCCTCCGGTGGGACGACTGGCCGAAGCGCGGCGATTCGCAGCGGCCAAGCGGCTCGCCGTGCTGTCCAAGACCGGGAACTACCGAGCGGTGCTGAAGGGGACCGCGGGCCTGACCGCGAAGAGCCTCTCCACCCTGTGGATCCTGCGCTCCGCCGCACTGCGCAGCTCGGGGTCGCTCGACGCGGCGGCGGAAGCGGCGGCCACCGCCTGGGACCGCGCGCGTGCCGAGCGGCACCCGGTCCGGATCGCGCACGCCGCCTTCCAGCGGACCCTCGCCCTGATGTGGGCCGACCGCCTGGACGAGGCACGGGCCTGCCTCGACCAGCACCTGGATCCGTACGCGGCCATCGCGGCCAACCGGTGGGTCGCCTGGGCGGACTTCGTGCGGGGCGGACTGGCCGTCCGCGACGGCGACGCCGATGCCGCGGCCGCCCACTTCCGGCGCAGCCAGGACCGTTTCCAGGCCGAGGCGCTCGACGACGGCGTGGCCAGTGTCCTCGTCGCCGGCCTGGCCGTGCTGCGGCTGAGGGGCGACAACGGCTTCGAGGAGGGGCTCGCGGAGGTCGAACGACTTCAGCGGAGCAGGGGCAGACAGCGTCTTCGTTACGCGCGCAATCACCGTTTCATGCGCCACGCCGTGCTGCTCGAACGCGCGGAGTACGCCCGTGTGCACACCCGGGACGCCGACGCGGCCCTGCGCCTGTACCGGAGTGTGGCGGGTTCTCCGTACCCGCTGCACGCCGCGCAGGCCCATCTCGGGCTCGCGATGCTGGAGGCAGAGCATCACCACCCGCCCGAGCGGGCCCACACGGCACTGGCCATGGCGACGCGGATAGGTGCCCGCCGACACGTTCGCCACGCGCAAGCTCTCCTGGCTGCCCCCGGCCCCGCCCGCGCACCCGAGTTCTTCTTCTGCTGAACCCGCCTGCCAGGGCGGGCGGCCCGTTCCCGCCTACCCCACCGACACCCCCGCCAGCCACCCCAGTTGCCGCGCCTCCGACGACTCGATCCTGGCCGCCTGGGTCTCCGTCAGGACGTCGCACACCCAGTCCCAGTGCAGCGCGACCCGGTCGCCGGGGGACACGCCCCCGAGCAGCGACCGGCCGCCGGTGGACCAGCGCACGGACTCCCGTCGGACCGGCCCCTGGACCAGCTCACCGCCGGTCCAGGTCAGCGGCCTGGACTCGACCGTCGCCGACTCGCCCTCGACGGAGCGGACCACGCCCGTGCGGATGCGGCACCGGTCGAGGACGGTGAGCGCCGTCGGACGCCCGGAGTCCCGCAGCAGCCGCGCCCACGGGTACACCTCGAACACCTGGAAGGTGTGATGCGCCCGCGCCCGCTCCCGCGCACCTTGCCAGGTGCCGCCCGACTGGCCGCGGAAGCGGTCGAGCAACCGGTCCAGCACCGCCCGGGAGGACGCCAGGTCCAGGAGGTCGTTGCCGATCCAGTACGCCTCGACCACCCGCTCGTCCAGCGGGTCGGACAACCCCGCGCACTCGGCGAGGAGTTCGAGGTAGCACCAGGCGCCCTCGAACCGCCGGGCGTGCCGCTCGATGCCCGCGGTCTCCTCCGCGCGCAGCAGCGCCGACGCGTCGGCGGGCCCGCAGTAGCCGAGTTCGTTGGGCGGATAGGCGTACCGGGCGAAGAGGACCGCGCCGCGCGCGCTCATTCAGCAGATCCTCGGGAGCTGTTCGCCGACGGGCATCCCGACGACCCGGGTGCCGCCGAGCCCGGTCCTGGCGACGACCATGCCGGGGTGCTCGGACACGACGGTGCCGATCCGGCGGGCGCCGCCGCCCAGCGGGTGCGCCGTCATGGCCGCGAGGACCCGGTCCGCGCATCCGCCCGGGACCACGGCGATCACCTTGCCCTCGTTGGCGACCTGGAGGGGGTCGAGGCCCAGCAGGCTGCACGCGTCGCGCACCGGTTCCGGTACGGGCAGGTCGCGTTCGACGAGTTCGACGCCGACCCCGGAGGCGGTGGCGATCTCGTTGAGGGAGGCCGCGACACCGCCCCGGGTGGGATCGCGCAGCACGTGCACGTCGGTGCCGGTGGCGAGCAGGGCGGCGACCAGACCGTGCAGCGGGGCGGTGTCGCTCTCCACGGCGGTCCCGAACTCCAGGCCCTCGCGGCAGCTCAGCACGGCCACCCCGTGCACTCCGATGTCACCGCTGATCAGGACGGCGTCCCCGGACTCGGCGCGGCGCGGGCCGATCCGCACGCCCTCGGGGACCACGCCGATCCCGGAGGTGTTCACGTAGACGCCGTCGCCGCTGCCGCTGTCGACGACCTTGGTGTCCCCGGTGACCAGCCTGACCCCGGCCTCGCGGGCCGCCGCCCCCATGTCCTGGGCGATCCGGCCGAGTTCGGTGAGGGCGGTGCCCTCCTGGAGGATGAAGGCGCTGGACAGGAAGAGGGGCACGGCGCCCGACATGGCGAGGTCGTTGACCGTCCCGTTGACCGCGAGGTCGCCGATCGACCCGCCGGGGAAAAACATCGGCCGCACCACGAACGAGTCGGTGGAGAAGGCGAGTCGGGTGCCGTCGCCGACGTCGAGGACGGCGGAGTCGCCCAGTTCGGGCGCGGCGGCGGAGCCGTAGGCCGGGAGGAAGAGGTGCTCGACCAGTTCGGCCGACATCGCGCCGCCGCCGCCGTGGCCCATCACGACGGTCGGTGTCTCGCGCAGCGGGACCGGGCAGGCCCAGTTCTCGAAGTCCGGTGCGCCGGTGGGGGTGTGGTGCGTCGTCTGGGTCACTTCGCCTCGACCAGGTCCAGTCGGCGGTACGCGTGGTACGCGGCGCACGCGCCCTCGGAGGACACCATGGTGGCGCCCAGGGGGGTACGGGGGTGCAGCGGGTGCCGAACGCGGCGCACTCGTGCGGCTTGATCAGGCCCTGGAGCACTTCGCCCGACCGGCACAGCGAGGACTCCGCGGTGCGGATCGCCCCCACGTCGAACCGGTTCTCGGCGTCGAACTCCGCGTAGGCCGGGGCCAGTCGCCAGCCGCTGCGGGGGATGGTCCCGATGCCGCGCCAGGTCCTGTCGGTCACCTCGAAGACGTCCCGCAGCATCTCCATGGCGGGCAGGTTCCCCTCGTCGCGCACCGCGCGGGGGTAGGCGTTCTCCACCTCGTGCCTGCCCTCCTCCAGTTGCAGGACGGTCCGGCGGACGCCTTCGAGGATGTCCAGCGGCTCGAACCCGGTGACGACGATGGGGACGCGGTACTTCTCCGCGAGCGGCGGGTACGCGGAGGTGCCCATGACGCTGCACACGTGCCCGGCGGCGAGGAACGCCTGGACCCGGCAGGTGGGGGACTCCATGATGGCCGCGATGGCGGGCGGCACCAGCACGTGCGAGACCAGCAGGGAGAAGTTCCGCACGCCCAGGCGCCGCGCCTGATGGACCGTCATGGCGTTGGCGGGAGCCGTCGTCTCGAAGCCGATCCCGAAGAAGACGACCTCCTTGTCGGGGTTCTCCCGCGCGATCCGCAGCGCGTCGAGCGGGGAGTAGACGACCCGGACGTCGCCGCCCGCGCTCTTGACGGAGAACAGGTCACGCCCGCTGCCCGGGACCCGCAGCATGTCGCCGAAGGAGCAGAAGACGACGTCGGGGCGGGCGGCGATCGCCAGCGCCCGGTCGATGATCTCCAGCGGGGTCACGCAGACGGGGCAGCCGGGACCGTGGATCAACTCGATCTGTTCGGGCAGGAGTTGGTCGATGCCGTGCCGGATGATCGAGTGGGTCTGGCCGCCGCAGACCTCCATCATCGCCATCGGGCGGGTGGTGGCCGCGTGGATCTGGCCGAGCAGCCGCTCGGCCAGGTGCGGGTCGCTGAACTCGTCGAGGTACTTCACCGCTCGGCCCCTTCCGCCGCGCCCTGCTCCCGGGCGGCCTGTTCGAAGCCGTCCCCGAACTCCTCCTCCAGCAGCCCCAGTCGGTCGAAGTTGGCGAGCGTCTCCAGGGCGGACGCCTCGTCGAGCCGCTGGATGGCGAACCCGACGTGCACGACGACGTACTCGCCGACCGCCGCGTCAGGGACGTACTGCAGGCACACCTCCTTGCGCACCCCGCCGAAGTCGACGTCCGCCATCAGGGCGCCGTCGACCTCGGCGGTCCGCAGGACACGCCCGGGAACTGCCAGACACATGCTGCCTTCCTTCTTCGCCGGTCTCGAGTGACCGCGCGTCACCCGGCCGGGTTCCGCGCGGGGGGTGTGGGTCAGCCGCCGGCCGCGGCGACGAGCAGTTGCCCGAAGGCGAGTCCGCCGTCGTTGGGCGGCAGCGCCCGCGGCCGCAGGACGGTGAAGTCGGCTGCTTCCAGGGCGTGTTGGGTGGCGGCGAGCAGGACCGCGTTCTGGAAGACGCCGCCGCCGAGCACCACCGTCCCGAGCCCGGTGCGCTCCCGGCAGTGCAGGGCGAGGTCCGCGGTGAGGCGGGCGACGGCGGTGTGGAAGCGCGCGGCGATCACCTCGCGCGCGGTCCCGGCCCGGACGTCGGACACCACCGCGCGGATCACAGGGGCGGCGTCGGCGCGGACCGGATCACCGGGACCCGGCCCGGTCAGCGTGGCGAAGGCGTACCCGCGCTCCGGGTCCCCGGCGGGCGCGGACCGGGCGAGCGCCTCCAGCTCGATCGCCGCCTCCGCCTCGTAGGCGACCTCGTGCCTGACCCCCGCGAGCGAGGCGACGGCGTCGAAGAGACGGCCCATGCTCGACGTCGGCACGGAGCCGAAGCCGGTCGCGAACTGGTGGGCCAGCACGTTCCGTTCGGGCTCAGGACAGGCCGCCACCGGGGGCAGGTCCCCGTCCCAGGCGATGCCCGCGGCCCGCAGGTGCGCGAGCGCCATCCGGTAGGGCCGCAGCACGCTGGCGTCGCCCCCGGCCAGCGGCACGTACGCCAGATGGGCCACCCGGCGGTAGGACTTGTAGCCCGCGATCATCGTCTCACCGCCCCACACCGCGCCGTCGGTGCCGTGCCCGGTGCCGTCGAAGGCGAACCCGATGACGCTCTCGCCCGGCCCCAGACCGTGCTCGCCCATGACGGACGCGAGATGCGCGTGATGGTGCTGCACGGTGCGGACCGCCCGCCCCCTGGCGTGGGTGCGGGCCCAGGTGCCCGACCGGTAGCCGGGGTGCCGGTCGGCCACCAGCTGCTCGGGTTCGACGCCGGTCAGCAGCGCGAGATGGTCCGCGGTGCGGGTGAGCGACTCGACGGTGGAGAGGTCGTCGAGGTCGCCGATGTGCTGACTGACCCAGCCGTAGCCGCCCTCGCCCAGCGCGCAGGTGTTCTTCAGGTCGGCGCCCGCCGCGAGCAGCGGCGGCACCTCGAAGGGCAGCGCGAGCGGCAGCGGCGCGTGGCCGCGCGCACGGCGGACGGGCAGTTCGGCACCGGCGGTGAACCGGCTGACGGAGTCGTCGCAGGGGACGTGGATCGGACGGTCGTGGCGCAGCCAGGCGTCGACGAGCGGGGCGAGTTCGGTGAGGGCCTGCGCGTCGTCGATGACGATCGGCTCGCCCGAGCGGTTGCCGGAGGTCATCACGAGGACGTCGGGGCCCGGTTCGTCGCCGTCGAGGCCGAACAGCAGGACGTGCAGCGGGGTGTAGGGGAGCAGCACCCCGAGATCCGGGCTGCCCGGCGCGACCGCCTCCGCCACCGGGCGCGCGTCGCCGTCGGTGCGGCGGGGGAGCAGCACGATGGGTTTCCGGGCGCCGGTGAGCAGCGCCGTCTCGTCCTCGGTGAGGGTGACGAGCCCGGCGGCGACGCCGAGGTCCGCGGCCATCACGGCGAAGGGCTTGTCGCCCCGGCGCTTGCGCCGCCGCAGCCGGGCGACCGCCGTGTCGTCGCGGGCGTCGCACGCGAGGTGGTAGCCGCCGAGCCCCTTGACGGCGACGACGGCCCCGTCGGCGAGCAACCGCCGTGCGGCGCGCAGGGCTTCGTCGCCGTGGCGGGTCTCCTCGCCGGTGCCGTCGATCAGTTCAAGGCGCGGCCCGCAGGCATGGCAGGCGATCGGCTGGGCGTGGAAGCGGCGGTCGCGCGGGTCCTGGTACTCCGCGCGGCAGTCGTCGCACATCGGGAACCCGGCCATCGTCGTCGCCGCGCGGTCGTAGGGCAGTCCGGTGACGATGGTGAACCGGGGCCCGCAGTGGGTGCAGGTGATGAAGGGGTGACGGTGGCGGCGGTCGCCGGGGTCGCGCAGTTCGGCCAGGCAGTCCTGGCAGGTCGCGGTGTCGGGGGAGACCAGCGTGCGGGCCCGGCCGCCCGCCGCGGAGTCCGCGATGGTGAACCCGGCGTCACCGGCGAGCGGCAGCTCCGTCTCGGTCACCGACTCCACGGTCGCGAGGGGCGGCGCGTCGGTGCGCAGCCGGTGTCCGAAGGCGGTCACCGCGTCCCGGTCGCCCTCCACCTCGGCGATCACCCCGGTGCCGGTGTTGGCGACCGAGCCGGTGAGGGCGAGCGCGGAGGCGGTGACGTAGACGAACGGCCTGAAGCCCACGCCCTGCACCACGCCGCGCACCTCGAACCGGCGTCTGACCAGGGCCTGCTGAGCGGGCGCGGGTTCCTCGGCGCGGGCGCCGCTGCCCATCATCCGCAGTCCGGAGAGCGCCTCGGCCGCCTTGGTCCCGTCGATGACCTCCATCGCGAAGCCCATGTGCAGCAGGACCCAGTCCCCGGCCGCCGGGGGCGCGTCGAGCATGCCGACGTTGACGCGGCGTCTCGCGCCCTCCACGTCGACGAGGGCGAGCTGGTCGGCGAACCCCTCGACCAGTTCCACGACGCGACCCGGGATGCCGAGACACATGATCAGGACCTCCGGGTCCGTTCGGGCGCGGGTGTGCGGGCGGGACGCGGTGCGGGGGAGGGACCGGCCGCCGTCAGCCGGGCGACCAGCGCGCGCACCTCCGCGACCGCCGGGGGGACGGCCGCGGCGACCGCCTCGCTGAGGCCGATGCCCTCGCCGACATCGGCGGGGGTGCAGCCCACGAGGTGGGTCAGCGGGAGCGTACCGCCAAGTTTGGCCAGATTTGCCAGCACTGCGACCGGATTCATGCCGTGTGCGTCGAATTCACCCGTACCGAGGTCGTCCACCCCGACCTGGAGCAGGGTCAGTTCGCCGGGCACCCCACCGCCCGCGCAGGCGTCCACCAGGACCAGCGCGTCGTACCCGTCGAGCAGGTCGTAGGCGAGGTGCATGCCCCGGATGCCGTAGTCCACGACGCGCACGCCGCCGGGCAGCGGCTCGCCGTCCGCGGCCAGCCGCCGCACGACCTCGGGACCGAAGCCGTCGTCACCGAGGAAGAGGTTGCCGATGCCGGCGACGAGCACGCCGCGGGCCTCGCTCACATGGAGCGCATTCTCACGTACCTGCGGATGTCGGGGATCGACCGCAGGCCGACCACGACGGCGACCGCCGCGACGGCGGCGGCCACACCCGTGGTGACCAGTCCGAGCGTTCTCACGATGGGTTCTCCTTCCGGGACTGCGGTGCGTCGGTGCCGTCCCCGCCGAAGTCGGCGGGCAGCGGCTCCAGTTCGTCGGGGGTGAAGTAGAAGTAGCGGCCGTACCAGTCGTGCAGGTCCGCCGCCGGGTCGTCGACGAGGACGAGGGCGACGTGCGTGCCACCGTCGACGTCCGAGAGCACGGCCGTCACCCGTGCGACCTGACCGGCGAAGAACAGGTCCTGCGCGTCGGCGCGCCGTCGGGGCGTGACCCGCACGAGGCTGCCCTTGGTGACGGTGACGCCGTCGATCAGCACACCGTCCGACTCCGGTGACACGGACGCGTCGGCGGCCGGGTCCCACCAGGGGGCGCCGCCGGTGTCGAAGGCCGCGTCCTCGCGGCCCGGATCCCGCAACAGGCCGTGCAACTGCTGGAGTTGACCCGGCGCCATCGCGTCGCAGCGGTCGATGATCTCCCGGGCCCGTGGATCGGTCGCCCGCGCCTCGGCCTTCTCCCGCTCCGTCATCGTCATCACCCGCAGCGTGAGGATCTCGTCGATCTCCGTGGAGTCGAACAGCGCGCCGCCGCTCTGCTCGGCGATCTCCGGGTGGTCGTAGAGGATGATCGGCGCCCCGAGCACGGTGTCCGCCGACCCCTTGGCGCCCGCCAGCACGGGCCAGCACCGCCGCTGTGCGCAGCGTGCCGCGGCGGCGGCCGCCTCCGGCGGGGGCTCGCGCAGCGAGAGGAACGACGCGCCCCGCGCCCGCAGGAGCAGATGGGCGCCGATGAGGGAGGCGTGGATCGCCGCGTCCTTGCCGGTGACCGCCCCGGGGTGCTCGTTGTCCACGGACACCGCCAGCCGCAGGAAGCCGTCGTCCTCCTCGACCCGGGTCCGCACCCGCACGGTGAGGGGGTCCCTCAGCCGCGCGATCCGGCCGACCGCCGTCCCGTCCGCGTCGGTGAGATCCTCGCTCTCCTCGCCGCCCGGGACCGTGCGGACCTGATCGGTGGCACCGGTCAACGGCACCGCTCCCAGGTCGACTTCGCACTCGACGGCCTCGTCCCAGGTGAGCACCGGGTGCCCGGACACGTCGAGCCGGGCGACGGCGCTCTCGGTGCCGTCCGCCTCCCGGCGCAGCACCTGGCGCACCTGGTGCTGGAGGAAGCGCAGCAGCACCGTGACCTCGCCGGGACCCGGCGCGTCTGCGGGGACCGAGAGGAGGCACTGCATCGCCATGCCCGGATCCTCCGCGAAACTCGCGGGCGTCGCCGACGGCGGTCCGAGGACCCCGAACTGCCAACGGGACTGGTTCTTGTGGGAGCTGGCCCGGTACGGGTACAGCAGGTACCCCTCGTACAGCACCGCGTCGGCGATCTCCCGCACCGGGTCCAGGCCGGCCGGTGTCGTCCCGGTCACCGGACCACCTCGTCGAGATCGTCGGTGTCGGCGCCCGCCGCGCCCGCCAGCAGCGTGCGCACCGTGTCGTCCCAGCTGATCAGGCCGTGCCGTTCACGGAACTCGGCGAAGCTGCTGAGGACGTCGTGCTCCAGCCTGATCCACCCGGACTCGGGGAAGTGGAAGCCCATCATCTGCCGCCAGACGGCGACCGGCAGGTCGTGGCGTGCCTCGCAGTCCCAGGGCACCTGCCGCACCGCGAACCCCGAACCGCCCTCCGCCGGGCCCTTGGTGAAGACCGTGCCGGAGAACAGCAGCTCGATCGGGACGGTGCCGTCGCCGAGCGCGTGCAGATAACGGGAGCCGACGACGTCGAAGTCGTAGGTGCAGGGCAGCGCGAGGTCGGCCTCGGTGGCACCGGTGAACCCCTGCACGGTGGTGTTGCACTGCATCCACAGGAACGGCCGCAGCGTGTCCGACCACCGCTCCCGTCCCCCGAACAGGCCCCGCAGGCCCTCCTGTTCGGCCTGGTCGTAGGAGCGCCGCTGCGGCGCGATGCGCACCTGGCAGCGCAGCACGATCGCGTGGATCCGCTCGCCCGAGCGGTCCTCGATCCGTACCCGCGCGGTCAGTTGGGGCGCCGCGCTGTACGGCTCGGCGACGATGTCGACGACCGAGAAATCGAGGCCCTGGGTCCGGGGACCGGTCATGAGACGTCCTCCGCCGCGGTCGGTGCGGTCGCGGGCCGCGCGTCCGCGGGTCTGGCGCGCGCGTCGATCCGCGCGAAGAACGAATCCATGGCGGCGTGCGCCTCCTGTCCGCCGTCGAAGCCGCGCCACACCGCGCGCAGCCGTCCGACGAGTTCGTAGCAGGCGTCGATCGGCACCAGATGGCAGGAGGCCGCGCCCGCGCCGCCGCCGTCGGCGGTCCGCCGCACCAGCAGCGCCTCGACGTCCGGGCGCACCGTGGCCAGCTCGGGACGGGCCGTCAGCAGGGCGGTCCAGGCGGCGAGCGGCAGCTCCGACTCCGTCGCCCCGGCCGGGCCGGGGTAGAACGCGACGACGCGTTCCTGGGCGGAGTTGCGGAACAGGAACGCCAGACCCACCGGGATCTCCAGCTCGTCCCAGGCCCGCGCGTCCAGGGGCGGCCCGTCGAACGTCAGGTAGCGCTCGGGCACCGCGCGGTAGCGCAGCCGCGCCCCGTCGTCGGTGAACAGCAGCCAGCAGGCCCGGCAACTGCACAGCAGGCTGCGGTTCTCCAGGGCGACGACGTGCTGGTGCTCCGCGCCGACCGGGACCGCGCACATCTCGCAGCGCTCCCCGGTGACCGGCGCGGGACGGTTGCGGCTGAGCCGCAGGAGCGTGGCGGCCGGTGATCCGGCGCGTCGGGCGGGCGCGGTCACGGCGCGGCCACCGGCAGGGTCGGGACGGCGACCGCGACCGACGCGCCGTCCGCGAGGACCGGCAGCGGGTCCAGGTGGGCGCCCGCCGCGTCCGCGTCGACACAGGCACCGGCCCGCCGGACGTCGTAGTGCGCCCGGCAGCCGGAGCAGCTCAGCACCCCGTCGTTCGCGCCGCCGCCAAGACGCCGGGCCAACGTCGCGCCCTTGAAGGGCCGTTCGCAGCGGGCGCAGCGGTCCCGGAACGCGAACAGGTCGGGGCCGATCCGGCAGACCACCACCGGCAGCCCGCCGACCGTCAGCCGCTCCACCCCGCCGGACTCGAGCGCGAGCAGCGCGGGTACCGGCTGCCAGTCCGCGCCCGGTGCGGCCGGGGCGTCCACGACCGCCCCGTCGGGACCGGTCTCGTGCAGCCGGGAGAAGAGGGAGTCCACCGGGACCAGCGCACCCGGCGTCCCGTCCGCGGCCGCCTCCTCCACCTCGATGGCGGTGACCTCGGGCGCCGCCGCCTCGACCGCGCCGCGCACCGCGAGGGCGAGGGTCGCCGAGGACGAGGGGCAGCCGTCGCAACTGCCCAGCAGCCGCAGCCGTACCGTGCCCTCCGGCGTGACCGCGACCAGTTCGACGTCGCCGCCGTGCGAGCCGAGGTAGGGCCGCACGCTCTCCAGCGCCTTCTCGACCCGGGTCTCCACGCTGTACGGGTGCAGCCCGTGCACCAGCAGCACGCTCGCCACCAGGTCGTCGTCGGCCAGCGCGGCGAGGACGGGATCGTCCAACGCGCCGTGCTCGTGGACCAGTTCGAGCAGCCGCTCGATCCCGGCGCCGTAGAAGTCCGTGACCAGCCGCACGAGTTCCTCGCTGCGCTCGCGCGCCGCCTCGCCGCCCGCCGCGCTCGCCGCGATCAGGGTGTCGATGCGCTCCCCGGTCGCCCGCCAGGTGTCGGCGGGCGCCTGCGCGTGCGTCTCCCGCTCCGCCATGTCACTCACTGCCGGCGGACTGCGTCGGCGAGTGCAGCAGTTCCAGCTTCTTGCCCTCGCCGAGATACATGTGGACACCGCACGGGAGGCAGGGGTCGAAGCTGCGCACCGTGCGCATGATGTCGATGCCCTTGAAGTTCTCCCGGTCGTTCTCCTCGAAGATCGGCTGGCCCTGCACCGCGTCCTCGTAGGGGCCGGGCGTCCCGTAGCTGTCGCGCGGGCTCGCGTTCCACGGAGTGGGCGGGTACGGATGGTAGTTGGCGATCTTGCCGTCCTTGATCACCATGTGGTGCGAGAGCACCCCGCGCACCGCCTCGGTGAAGCCGCAGCCGACGCCCTCCTCGGGCACCTCGAACTTCTCCCAGGTCTTGGTGCGTCCGGCCCGGATCTCCACCAGCGCCTTCTCGGCGAAGTGCAGCGCGCAGGCCGCCGCGTACGCCTGGAAGTAGCTGCGCGCCCGGTTGCGCTCGATGGTGTTGCTCCACTTCGGCACCCGCCACTCCAGCTCGACCGGGCCCTTGGTGGCGGTCTTCGGCAGGTTGATCTTCACGCTGTCGCCGGTGGCCTTGACGTAGCCGATGTCGACCAGGCCCGCCAGCGCCGTGACCCAGAGCCGGGCGAGCGGCCCGCCGCCGGTGTCGAGCGCGAGGTAGTCCTTGCCGTCGAACCAGCGCGGGGACATCACCCAGCTGTACTTGTCGCCCAGGTCGCGCTTCTGCGGCTTGGGGTTGGTGTGCTGGTTCCACGGGTGCCTGCGGTCGACCGGGTTGCCCAGCGGGTCGTGGGTCACGAACGTCTCCTGCTCGTCCCAGTCGTTGTAGTACGACGAGCCGAGCAGGATGCGGATGCCGAGGTTGATCTCCACCAGGTCGGTGGTGACGAGCTTGCCGTCGACGACGACACCGGGGGTCACGTACATCTTCCGACCCCAGTCGGTCATGTCCTTGTACGCGAAGTTGCAGTGCTCGGGGTCCTGGAACGAGCCCCAGCAGCCCAGCAGGATGCGGCGGTTGCCGACCTTCTCGTAGCCGGGCAGCGCCTCGTAGAAGAAGTCGAAGAGGTCGTCGTGCATCGGCACGACCTTCTTCATGAACTCCACGTACCGCTGGAGACGGGTGATGTAGTCCGTCATCAGCTGGATCGTCGCGACCGTGCCGACGCCGCCCGGGTAGAGCGTGGAGGGGTGGACGTGCCGCCCCTCCATCAGGCAGAACATCTCCCGGGTCATCCGGCTGACCTGGAGCGCCTCGCGGTAGAACTCGCCGGTGAACGGGTTCAGCGAGCGCATGATGTCGCCGATGGTGCGGTACCCGTGGGCGTCGGCGTGCGGCGAGGGCGTGTTGTTGGCCTGTTCGAGGACGCCCGGGTTGGTCTCGGCGACCATCTTCTCGCAGTAGTCGACCCCGACCAGGTTCTCCTGGAAGATGTTGTGGTCGAACATGTACTCGGCGGCCTCGCCGAGATTCACGATCCACTCACCGATGTGCGGCGGCTTCACGCCGTACGCCATGTTCTGCGCGTAACAGGAACAGGTGGCGTGGTTGTCGCCGCAGATCCCGCAGATCCGGCTGGTGATGAAATGCGCGTCGCGCGGGTCCTTGCCCTTCATGAAGACCGAGTAGCCGCGGAAGATCGAGCTGGTGCTGTGGCACTCGGCGACGACCTTCTGCTTGAAGTCGATCTTCGTGTAGATGCCCAGGCTCCCGACGATGCGGGTGATGGGATCCCATGCCATCTCCACCAATTGGCTCTTGCCCTGGCTCGTCGCTGTCATGAGGATGCCTCTTCTTCCTATTTCGTACGTCACCAGGTGGAGATCAGGGATGCCGCGTGTGCTGTCTTCTGCTGCCGGGTCACCAGGTCCGGGTGGCGCCGCTCGTCAGTTCCCCGCCGCGCCTGCGCCATTTCGGTTCGGTGTCCAGGGTGTGCGTGGTGATCTGCCGCAGCCGCCGCATCGTCGCCCCGTACAGGCCGACGGCGTTGGTGGAGAGTTTTCCGCCGGGCGGCTCGTCCATGAACGGCATGAACTTGTCGGGGAATCCGGGCATGGTGCAGCCGATGCAGATGCCGCCGACGTTGGGGCAGCCCCCGATGCCGTTCATCCAGCCGCGCTTGGGGACGTTGCACTTCACGGTCGGTCCCCAGCAGCCCAGTTTCACGATGCACTCGGGGGAGCCGTACTCGGTCGCGAAGTCGCCCTGTTCGTAGTACCCGGCCCGGTCGCAGCCCTCGTGCACGGTCCGGCCGAAGAGCCAGGTGGGGCGCAGCTCGTCGTCGAGGGGGATCATCGGGGCCTGGTCGGTGGCCATGTAGAGGAGGTAGGTGAGCGTCTCGGAGAGGTTGTCCGGCTGGATGGGGCAGCCGGGCACGCACACGATGGGGATGCCGGCCTTCGACTTCCACTCCCAGCCCAGGTAGTCGGGCAGGCCCATGGCGCCGGTGGGGTTGCCCGACATGGCGTGGATGCCGCCGTAGGTGGCGCAGGTGCCGACCGCGACGATCGCCGTCGCCTTCGGTGCCAGCCGGTCGATCCACTCGCTGGTCGTCATCGGCTGCCCGGTCGCCGGGTCGTTGCCGAAGCCGGACCAGTAACCCTCGTTGTGCAGCTTCTCGTTGGGGATCGACCCCTCGACGATCAGCACGAACGGCTCCAGCTCGCCCCGGTCGGCCTTGAAGAACCACTCCAGGAAATCGTCCGCGCCGCCGGTGGGGCCGCACTCGAAGTCGATGAGCGGCCAGTGCATCGCCACCTGCGGCAGGCCGGGCAGCGCACCCAGCGCGATCTCCTCGACACTCGGCTGGGTGGCGGCGGTGAGCGCGACCGAGTCGCCGTCACAGCTCAGACCGGCGTTGATCCACAGCACATGGATGAGGGTGTTCTCCGCTTTTATCGCTGCTTCTGTCGGCATAGCCCGCTGCCTTCCGGGATCTGGACCGCCTGATACCAGCGAGTGCGGTATCACTCGCATTGCTACCATCTAGAATCCGTTGGCCTGTTCTGTCAACACGAGATTCATTCGGGCGGCGGGCCCTTCCCGCGGCATTCCGCTGCCGTTCGGGTGAAAAGAAAAACCGGCGAGGCGGGTCCTGAATTGCATGAACTGTCAATCACCCAGAGCATTGTCGACGCCGTCTGCGAACAGGCCGCCGGACGGCCGGTGCGTACCGTCCTGGTCCGGGTGGGAATACTGACCGCCGTGGTTCCCGATTCCCTGCGGTTCTGTTTCGACCTCACCACCGCGGGCACGGTCGCGGAAGGCGCGCAACTCGAGATCGACCAGCCGCCGGGAACAGCGCACTGCCGGGCGTGTGAGAAGGACTTCGCCCTCCCCGATCTTGTATTGCTGTGTCCCTGCGGCAGCGCCGACGTGGCCGTCACGTCGGGGCAGGAGCTGCAGATCGTCTCGATGAGAGTGGGCTGACGACATGTGCGGTACCTGCGGTTGCCACGGCGGACCGGGCGAGGGCGGCGGGCCGGGGCTCGCGGTGCCGCACGCCCACCCGCACGATCACGACCAGGTGGGGGAGTCGCCGTCGGGCGCGGGGGAGACCATCACCCTGGAGCAGCGCGTCCTCGGCAAGAACGAGGAGCTGGCCGACCGCAACCGCGCCTGGCTGGCCCGGCGGTCCGTCGTCGCCGTCAACCTGATGAGCTCGCCCGGGGCGGGCAAGACGACCCTGCTGGAGCGGACCGTCCGCGACCTCACCGGCCGCGACCGCCCGGTCGCCGTCATCGAGGGCGACCAGGAGACGGCGCTCGACGCCGAGCGGATCCGCCGGGCGGGCGGCTCCGTCGTTCAGGTGAACACCGGCGCCGGATGCCATCTCGACGCGGAGATGGTCGAGGGCGCGCTCACCGCGCTCGACCCGGACACCGGGTCGCTCGTCCTGGTCGAGAACGTCGGCAACCTGGTCTGCCCGGCTCTCTTCGACCTCGGCGAGCGGAGCCGGGTGGTGATCATCTCGGTCACCGAGGGAACGGACAAGCCGCTCAAGTACCCGTACATGTTCGCCGTCGCGGACCTGGTGATCATCAACAAGGTCGACCTGCTGCCGTACGTCGACTTCGACCCCGACCAGTGCGTGGCGTACGCCCGTTCCGTCAACCCGGGACTGCGCGTCCTGACCCTCTCCGCGACCACCGGGGAGGGCCTGGACGCCTGGTACGAGTGGCTGGAGGGCCGCGCCTAGGCGGCCTCCCCGCCACCCGCCGCGCGGGCGCGGGCCGCGGCCAGAAGACCCGGGTCGTGCGAGCACACCACCATCAGGTCCTGCGCGTCGGACGCGCGGAGCGCCGCGATCCGCGCCTGGTTGGCGCGCAGGGCCGCGATGTCGTGGGCCACCAGGCGCTCCTGCGCCCGCAGCGCCCACGGGACGGGGGACGACCCGTCGAGGGTGCCGGGGTGGTAGAACGCGTCACCGCAGTGCAGCACCCAGTGGTCGCCCGCGTCGATCGCGACGGCCGCGTGCCCCCGGGTGTGACCGGGCACGGAGAGCAGCACGACACCGTCGTCGATCTCGGTGAGTTGGCGCGCGGCCGCGAACCCGCGCCAGCGCTCCCCGGTCGGCTCGTGCTCCACGAGCCGTGGCCGGTGGGCGAGTTGGGGCCGCCGGTAGCGGCCGCGCTCCAGGAAGGTGGCCGGGGACAGCGCCCCGCGCGCCTCCGCCGCCGTCACATGGACCCGGGCCCCGGGGAAGTCCGCGAGGCCGCCGATGTGGTCCAGGTCGAAGTGGGTCGCCACGATGTGGGTGACGTCCTCGGCGCGGAACCCCAGCTCCGTGATCTGGTGCAGCGCCGTCTCGCGGGGGTCGAGCGCCGGACGCACCAGGTGGCGCATCGCGCCGATCCGGCGCCCGGGTTCGGCGATGTCCCGCGTCCCGTAGCCGGTGTCCACGAGCAGCAGTCCGGTGCGGGTCTCGACCGCCAGGACGTGGCAGACGAGCCGGGCACCGGGCAGCCGCATCGTCCCGCAGTCGAGGTGATGGACCCTCACCCGAGGTCCTTGGGCTCGGTGGTGTCCAGGAGCCGGGGGTCGGGCGCGGCGCCGGCCATCCCGAGGGCGCCCCTGAGGATCCGCGCGAGCTTCAGCAGCCCGCTCGGCCTGCGCCGGTCGACGCCCGCCACGAGCTGCTTCAGGATGGTCAGTTGGTCGAAGTAGATGCGCTCGGTGACGAGGTTCTCGTCCTCGTCGAAGATGAAGTAGGCGCTCATCCGGGTGCGGTGGGCGGAACCGGTGGCCGGTATCCTGCCCAGCGGCCCCCGGTGCGTGCCCGTCAGCCAGAACTCGACGATGACGGCGTCCGCGCTGTGCCGGAAGGCGATGATCTCGTGGTTCTGGTCGGGGAACGCCACGCGGGTGTCGTCGTAGTACCCGCGCACCTCCGCGTCGCCGTCGTGCACCCGCATCATCGCGATCAACTCGTAGTGCGGGTGCGGGAAGGTCGACAGGGTCGCGTCCCAGTCCTGGGCGACCTCGTCGTGGAAGTGGTCGAGGACGAGCTTCTCGCGGGCGCGGAGCACGGACTCGGGCGGCAGGGCGAAGCGGTTCATGGGCGGGCTCGCTAGCTCGTGTGGGTGAGAGTGCGGTGGCTGAACGTCGGGTTGGTGCCGGGGTTGGTCCAGGCGCCGGTCAACTCGCTCGACGGGAAGAACTGGAGGAAGCGCGGGTCGTCCTGGGACGGGTCGGCGAGGGTCTTCTCCAGGACGACGGAGTTGTACTGATCGGCCGTCGTCTCCAGCGAGTTGGCGTTGAGGACGACCTCCTGCCCCCACTCCCTGCTCCAGCGCGCGAGGCCGGGCAGCCGCGAGTGCTCCGGCGTCAGGCACTCGGCCGCGATGACGTTCTCGCTGCTGACCCAGACGCCCGTCGAGGTGTGCAGCACCAGGCTCTGGTTGCCGAACACGTGCCCCGGTGTCTTCACCACCGCGACGCCCGGTCCGAGGAGCACCGAACCCTCGATCGGCAGGAACGCCCCGGGCGGCACGTCGCGGTAGGTGCCGGGCTGGTACCAGGGCCGCTGGAGCGGGTGCAGCTCGGCCATGGCGGCGAGTTCGTCGCGCTGCACGACGACCTTGGCCCGGGGCAGCAGCGGCTCGGGGCGGCCGCCCAGGTCGTCCTGGTGGGCGGTGGTGCCCACCCAGCGGCGCAGGTCCTGCGTGTGCAGATGGTCGAAGAGCACGTAGTCGACGTCCTCGGGCGCGATGCCGAGCCGGGCCAGATGGCCGAGGACCGTCTCGTGCTCGGTCACCATCCGGCGGGCGAGGACATCGGGGGTGCGCTGGGCGAGCCGGTCGAAGTACGGGGTGTACTTGCCGAGTTCGACGTCGCTGGGCTCGAACAGCAGGACGCGCGAGCGCCCGTCGGTGTCGTGCCACCGGATGACCAGCATGCGGTTGGTGATCGACAGGAACGGCGCGACGGAGCGGGACGCCCGGAAGAGACCGAACCGGGTCGGGTAGGGCAGCGTGACGAGGTCGCAGGTGGTGACGGAGTCCGGCCTGCCCGTCGTCACGAACTCCCGTTTGAAGTCGGCGCCCTGGCGGCGGGCCGCGGCGAGTCGCGCGCCGGGACCGCCGGGTACGGCACCCAGGTCGGTGAGCGTGTCGACGGGGGTGCCGATCGTCGGCAGGTCCACCACGTCGGTCGCGCTCCACGGAAAGCTCGCCATCCGGGCCTCCACTCGTTAATTCCACACCGTGGATAAATCAGAGCCATGTTTATAGTCCACGCCGTGGGTTTTTACAAGGCTGAGGCATGATGGACCGGTGACGACCACAACGGCGCCCGCCGCGAACGGGCCTGGAACCCCGTCCCGCCGAGGCCGGCCCCCCAAGGGCGCGTCCACGCTGACCAGGGCGGCCATCGTCGGGGCGACCCTCTCCCTGATCGACGACGAGGGCGTCGAGGGCGTCGGCATGCGCACCGTCGCCCGGCGCCTGGGCGTGGACGCCAAGAGCCTCTACAACTACGTCGACGGCAAGGACGACCTCCTCGACGCCGTCGCCGAGCACATCCTGATCGGCCTGGCCCTCCCCGAACCCACGGGCTCCCTCGCCGCCGACCTCCGGGCCGTGGGCCGGACGTTCCGCGCCAACACCCTCGCCCACCCGCGGGCCGCGGCACTGGTCCTCACCCGTCAGCTCGACTCGGCGGCCGCCCTCCACCCGACCGAGCGGCTCCTGTCGATGCTGCGGGCCGCGGGCTGCCGTCCGGCCGAGGCCGTGCACCTGCTGCGGACGCTGCTCGCCACGGTCGTCGGCACCCTGCTGCGCGAGGTGACCGAGGGTCCGACCTGCGGCGAGGTCGGGCCCGAGGTGGAGCGCGGGCGGCGCGCCGACCTGGAGGCGTCGGGCATGCCGACGCTGGTCGAGGCCGCCCCCCACCTCGCCCGGTTCGACCACGACGAGGAGTTCGAGTACACCCTCGACCTCCTCGTCACCGCCGTGACCAGCCGGGTCGGCGGGACCTCAGGCACGGACCGGTGACCGTCTGACGGCACTCCGCCCGCCGGGCGGCGACCAATCCGCGCCGCGCCCCGCTCCGGATCACCCGTGGACCCGCGAACGGCGGTTCCCGGGCGGACGAGGGAGCACGGATGGCACAGCAGGAGCGGGCGGCGGCCGCGGAAGCGGCCGGGGCGGGTCGGAACGCGCTGGTGGCGAGCCGCGTCCCGGCCGAACCCCGGGCCGCCGTGCTGTTCCTGCACGGCGGCCGGGCCGACAGCCGCGCGCCCTCCCGGCCCTGGCACCTGGCGGCGCTGCGGATGCGGCCCTTCGTCCGGGCCGTCGCCGCCGCGGTCCCCGGCGACGTCCTGCTCGGGGAGGTCCGCTACCGGGTGCGCGGCTGGAACGGCCCGGACGCCGATCCGCTGCGCGACACCCGGCGGGCGCTGGCCGAGCTGGCGCGGCGGTACGGGGACGTCCCGACCGTGCTCGTGGGGCACTCCATGGGAGGCCGCGCCGCCCTGCGCGCCGCCGTCGCCCCGCA
>NZ_FMCI01000345.1 GCF_900091845.1 Streptomyces sp. SolWspMP-5a-2 | reverse complement strand
GGGACGGCGGCGGCCCCCGGCGGCGGGGCGGGCGCCGACTCCGGTGCCGGGGGCGGCTGTTCGCGCTCCGGGTGCGGCCGGGCCCGCGCCTCGGCCTCCGCCGAACCGGCCAGCTCCCACAGCGCCAGGCAGCGGGCCGGGTCCTCGCCCGCCAGGCCGCACAGCTCCTCCACCGCCGTGCGCGGGGGCAGCGTCCGGCCGCCCAGATAGCGGTCCCAGGACGACTTGCTGTACGTCGTCTTCACCGCGAGGCCCGCCAGGCTCAGTCCGGTGCGGTCCTTCAACTCGCCCAGCGCGAAGGCGAGTCGGGCGCGCTCCGGGGAGGTCATCCGCGCAGCGCCTTCCAGGTGTGCGGGCCGATGATGCCGTCCACCACCAGATGCGAACGCCGTTGCAGCTCCTTGACCGCCTTCTCGGTCAGCGGGCCGAAGATCCCGTCGATGCCGCCGGGGGAGATGCCCTGACGGCGCAGCAGGCACTGCGCCTCCGCGACCTCGGGGCTGATGTCGCCGTAGCTCAGGGTCTCGCCGGTGACCCGGCTGATCCCCGCGTACCAGCGGCCGTCGGCGCGCGACATTCGGCAGGCGTAGGCGGGTTGCTCGGGCGTCGCGGCGGCCGCCGAGGAGCTGGGGGCCGGGGGCGGCGGCACCGTCCCGGTCTCCCCGCCGGGGCCGTCGGTCAGCCGGACGGCCAGGATCGCCGCCGACCCGATCGCCAGCACCAGCGCCACCGAGCCCGCGACCAGCGCGGTGCGCAGCGAACGCGGGGCGGACGGCCCCGCGCCCGGCGGCGCGGCCGGGGTCAAGTCGCCCTGCTCGGGGCCGGGTTCAGGCCCGGGGGCGGGTTCGGGGCCGTCCGTCGTGCGGCCGTCCTGAACAGGCGTGCGGGCCGCGCCCCACGCCTGTGCCGCCACCTCGCGCAGCGCCAGCAGCCGGACCGGGTCCTCGTCCCCGACCCGGGCCAGCGCCTCGACGGCCTCGCGCGGCGGCAGCGTGCGCCCGCCGAGATACCGCTCCCACGACTTCGCGCTGTACTCCGTGCGTGCCGCCAACTGCCGCAGGCTCAGGCCGCTCTGGTCCTTCAGTCGGCGCAGACTTTCCACCAACCGCCGGACGGACGGGTCGAGTTCCGCGGGCAGCGCTCTCCAACGCGACATGATCCCCCCACTCGCGTTCCGGAACGAGGTCAGCCGCCCCGTGTCCGTGCCCCGGTCGCATTCTGCATCACCAAGCACGCCGCGCTCGCGGATTCGGTTGTGCGGTCCGTACGGAATCGGCCAAGGTCCGCGGGCACCCGCCCCGGGCCCGCCGCGGCCTGCGCCGCGTCCCGCGCCGTCGTCCCGGCCGACCGCGTCCCCGCAGGTCAGGGCGGTGACCGTCCCGTCATGACGTCACTTCGCCGCCGACCGTGGCGGACGCGGCGGCCCGGCCCGCAAGCTCGTCCCACACCGACCGACAACCAGAAAGAGGCACATATGCGTTCCAACGTCGTGGCCAGGACCCTGGTGAGTCTCTCCGCGGTCGCCGGCCTCGCGATCGGCGGGCTCGCCGCCGCCACCCCGGGTTTCGCGGCTCAGCCGCCCGCCGCCGTCGCGCAGTCCGGCGCCTCCGTCCTCGCGACGCAGAACTTCGGCCTGACCAGCGCCGAGGCCAAGAACGTGCAGAACTGGCTGAAGACGTACTGGAGTTACACCGACTCGATCGACGGGCAGCTCGGCACCAACAGCTGGAAGGCCTTCCAGCGCTGCCTGCAGACCTACTGGGGCTACACCGGCGCCATCGACGGCGACCCCGGCGTCAACACCGTGAAGGCGCTCCAGCGGCTGCTCGCCAACAGCTGGGGCTACACCGGCGCGATCGACGGCGACGCGGGCTCCGGCACCCGGGCCGCGTTCAAGCGGTTCGCCAACGGCATCTGACCCACCGCCGGACGCCCGCGGTCCCGGCGGGGGCCGACGGCGTCCGGCACCACCGGCGGTGACGGCGCCGGACAGACCACCGCGGACTGTCCTCTCCGGGGGAGGGGACAGCCCGCGGTGCACCGGCGCGGCCGGTCAGAGCCGCTCGGGCGTCCTGATGCCGAGCAGGGCCATGCCCCGGTGCAGGGTCCTGGCCGTCAGGTCGATCAGGAACAGCCGGTTCTCCGTCTGCTCCGGGGTGTCGGCCTTCAGCACCGGGCACTGGTCGTAGAACGTCGTCAGCGCCGACGCGAGCTGGTACAGGTACGCGGCCAGCTTGTGCGGCTCGTAGGACCCGGCGATCTCCCGCAGCGTCTCCCCGAACTGGTCCAGGTGCAGACCGAGCGCCCGCTCGGCCGGGGCCAGCTCCAGCTCCGGGTGGGCGGCCGGGCGCGCCTCGCCCGCCTTGCGCAGGATGGACCGGATGCGGGCGTACGCGTACTGGAGGTAGACCGAGGTGTCGCCGTTGAGCGAGACCATCTGGTCCAGGTCGAACTTGTAGTCGCGCACCGCGGACGTCGACAGGTCGGCGTACTTGACCGCGCCGACGCCGACGTACCGGCCGTTCTCGACGATCTCGTCCTCGCTCAGGCCGACCTTCCCGGCCTTCTCCCGCACCACCGCCGTCGCCCGGTCGACCGCCTCGTCGAGCAGCCCCTCCAGCTTGACGGTCTCGCCCGCGCGCGTCTTGAACGGCTTGCCGTCCTTGCCGAGGATCGTGCCGAACGCCAACTGGTGCGCCGTCACCGACTCGTTGAGCCACCCGGCCCGGCGGGCGGTCTCGAAGACCATCCGGAAGTGCAGCGCCTGGCGGGCGTCCACCACGTACAGGAGGGTGTCCGCCTTGTGGTGGAAGACGCGGTCGCGGATCGCGGAGAGGTCGGTGGCCGCGTAGCCGAAGCCGCCGTCGGACTTCTGCACGATCAGCGGGACCGGGTTGCCGTCCGGGCCCTTGACGTCGTCGAAGAAGACGCAGAGCGCGCCCTCCGAGCGGACCGCGACACCCGACTCCTCCAGGAGGCGGCAGGTCTCGTGCAGCATGTCGTTGTAGCCCGACTCGCCGACGATGTCCTCGTCGCGGACCTCCATGTCCAGCTTCTCGAAGACGGAGAAGAAGTAGATCTTCGACTCGTCCACGAACCGCTGCCAGGTCGCCAGCGTGCGCGGCTCACCGGCCTGGAGGTCGACCACCCGGCGCCTGGCCCGGGTCTTGAACTCCTCGTCGGCGTCGAACAGCTTGCGGGCGGCCTTGTAGAGGCGGTCCAGGTTGGACATCGCCTCCTCGCCGCTGACTCCGTCGCCGCCCTTGTGGTCCAGCTCGCCCGGGTGCTCGTCCAGGTACTGGATGAGCATGCCGAACTGGGTGCCCCAGTCGCCGATGTGGTGCCTGCGCACCACCTTCTCGCCGGTGAACTCCAGGATCTGGACCACCGCGTCGCCGATCACCGCGGACCGCAGGTGGCCGACGTGCATCTCCTTCGCCACGTTCGGCTGGGCGTAGTCGATGACGGTGGTGCCCGGGGCCTCGGCGTACGGCACGCCGAGCCGCTCGCCGTCCGCGGAGCGCGCGGCGAGGTTCGCGACGATCGCCCGGTCGCTGACGGTGATGTTCAGGAAGCCGGGGCCGGAGACCTCGACCTCCTTGATCAGCTCGTCGCCGGTGGCGACCCGGGAGACGACCTGCCCGGCCAGCTCCCGCGGGTTGGTCCCGGCCTTCTTGGCGAGCGCCAGGATGCCGTTCGCCTGGTAGTCCGCCCGGTCGCTTCGTCGCAGCAGCGGGTCCGCGCCGGCCGCCTCCGGCAGGGTGGCCGAGAGCGCGGAGGCGAGCTGCTGCTGTACGGAGTCGCTGAGGGACGTGACCGAGGCCATGAAGTGGGAGCCGTTCTCCTCGTGGAATGGATAGACCCACCCAGTATTCCACGGGGGGTAAAGCCGTTTTCCCCGGTGCGGGCCCGTCTGGGAGACTGAGGAGGTCAGCCGTGCGACCGTACCGGCTGCCCAAGGAGAAAGAAGGACGTGCCGATCGTGGCTCAGAGCACCGAGACCACCGACTGGGTCTCCCGTTTCGCGGATGAGGTCATCGAGGAGTCGGAGCGTCGGTCCCCGGGCAAACCGGTCGTCGTCGCGTCCGGGCTCTCGCCGTCCGGCCCCATCCACCTCGGCAACCTCCGCGAGGTCATGACCCCGCACCTGGTCGCCGACGAGGTGCGCCGCCGCGGCCACGAGGTGCGGCACCTGATCTCGTGGGACGACTACGACCGCTACCGCAAGGTGCCGGCCGGGGTCGCGGGCGTCGACGAGTCCTGGGCCGAGCACATCGGCAAGCCGCTCACCTCGGTCCCGGCCCCGGCCGGTTCCGCGTACCCGAACTGGGCCGAGCACTTCAAGGCGGCCATGGTCGCCTCGCTCGCCGAACTGGGCGTGGAGTTCGACGGGATCAGCCAGACGGCGCAGTACACCGCGGGCGTCTACCGCGAGCAGGTGCTGCACGCGATGCGCCACCGCGCCGACATCGACGCCGTGCTCGCCCAGTACCGGACCAAGCGGCAGCCGCCGAAGAAGCAGCAGAAGGCCGTCGACGAGGCCGAGCTGGAGGCCGCCGAGGGCTCGGGCGCGGCCGACGAGGACGACGGCACCGGCTCCTCCGGCTACTTCCCGTACAAGCCGTACTGTGGCGGCTGCGGCAAGGACCTGACCACCGTCACCGCCTACGACGACGACACCACCGAGCTGACGTACACCTGCGCGGCCTGCGGCTTCTCCGAGACGGTGCGGCTGACCGAGTTCAACCGCGGCAAGCTCGTCTGGAAGGTCGACTGGCCGATGCGCTGGGCCTACGAGGGCGTGGTCTTCGAGCCCAGCGGGGTCGACCACTCCTCACCCGGCTCCAGCTTCCAGGTCGGCGGGCAGATCGTCGGGATCTTCGGCGGCGAGCGGCCGATCGGGCCGATGTACGCGTTCGTGGGCATCAGCGGCATGGCGAAGATGTCCAGCAGCAAGGGCGGGGTGCCGACGCCCGCCGACGCGCTCCAGATCATGGAGCCGCAGCTGCTGCGCTGGCTGTACGCCCGCCGCCGCCCCAACCAGTCCTTCAAGATCGCCTTCGACCAGGAGATCCAGCGGCTCTACGACGAGTGGGACAAGCTCGACGCGAAGGTCGCCGACGGCTCCGCCCTCCCGGCCGACGCCGCCGCGCACGCCCGCGCCGTCGGCACGGCCGCGGGCGAGCTGCCGCGCACCCCGCACCCGCTGCCGTACCGCACGCTGGCCTCCGTCGCCGACGTCACCGCGGGCCACCAGGACCAGGCGCTGCGCATCCTCAGCGAGCTGGACCCCGAGCACCCGCTGACCGACCTCGCCGAGGCGCGCCCCCGCTACGACAGGGCCGAGGCGTGGATCAACACGCACGTGCCCGCCGACCAGCGGACCATCGTGCGCGAGGAGCCGGACGGGGAGCTGCTGAAGTCCCTCGACGAGGCGTCCGCTGGCTCGCTGCGGCTGCTGCTCGACGGCCTGGAGGAGCACTGGTCGCTCGACGGCCTGACGCACCTCGTCTACGGCGTCCCGAAGGTCCAGGCCGGGTTCTCCGCCGACGCGGGCCCCAAGGAGCTGCCGCCGGAGATCAAGACCGCCCAGCGGACCTTCTTCGCCCTGCTGTACCGGCTGCTGGTCGGCCGGGACACCGGCCCCCGCCTGCCCACGCTGCTGCTCGCGGTCGGCCAGGAGCGGGTCCGGGTCCTGCTCGGCGCCTAGGCACGCGAAGGGGCCCCTCCGGACGACCGGAGGGGCCCCTTTCCGTGCCGCGTGCCGCGTGCCGCCCGGACCCGACCGGGCCTGACGCGCGGGCGCGCGGCTCAGGCGATGTGGTCCTCCTCCAGCTCCGCGTTGTAGCGGTTGGTGAAGGTGGCGACCATGCGCTTGGCCTCGTCCGGGGGCAGGCCGATGCCGAACTCCGCCTCGATGTTCTCGCCGAACTCGCGCGGGGTCGGGTAGCTGCCGTCTATCGACTTCTTGAAGACCAGGTAGTAGTCGTCCTCCTCCGGCTCCGGCGGCCCGCCGCCCTCACCCAGCTCACGGGTGCGGTTGCCGGCGACCGGGATGGGGAAGCTGCCGGTCTCCTCCATGGAGGGCTCCGGCGCGTACTGCTCCTCGTACCGCTGCTCCTGCGGGTACCGCGGGGCGGGGGCGTACGGCTGCTCGGGGCCGAACTCCTGCTCCGGGGCGTACTCCTGGCGCGGGTCGAACTGGCCCGGCCGGGGCCGCTCCCGGTACAGCTCCGCCCACTCGACGTGCTGGCGCGGGTCGAACTCCGGGTCGTAGTCGCCCTGGTACTCGACCTGCTGGGCGTTGTTGAACCAGGGGCTCTGCTCCGGGTCCTCGTGCGCCGGGCCCTGCGGTCCGCCGCGCGGGTCCATCTCGTCCGCCGTCCGCTCCTGGCGTGCCCCGTTGCCGGGCGGCGCGATCTCGGCGGGCCCGGCCTGCGCCAGGACCGGCTCCTCAGCCGCCGCGGGCAGCGGCTGCGGGGCCGGGGCGGGCGGCAGCAGGACCGGTTCGATCCCGGCCGCCGCGAGCCCCGCGGGGGCCGTCTCCGCGAGCGGGACGCCGTAGCGGGCAAGACGCAGCGGCATCAGGGACTCCACCGGGGCCTTGCGCCGCCAGGCGCGGCCGAACCGCGAGCGCAGCCGGGCCTGGTAGACCAGCCGCTCCTGCTCCAGCTTGATGACCTGCTCGTAGGAGCGCAGCTCCCACAGCTTCATCCGCCGCCACAGCAGGAACGTCGGCAGCGGCGAGAGCACCCAGCGGGTGATGCGCACGCCCTCCATGTGCCGGTCGGCCGTGATGTCGGCCATCCGCCCGATCGCGTGCCGGGCCGCCTCGACGGCGACCACGAACAGCACCGGGATCACCGCGTGCATGCCGGTGCCCAGCGGATCGGGCCAGGCGGCGGCGCCGTTGAACGCGATCGTCGCCGCCGTCAGCAGCCACGCCGTCTGGCGCAGCAGCGGGAACGGGATGCGGATCCACGTCAGCAGCAGGTCCAGGGCGAGCAGGACGCAGATGCCCGCGTCGATGCCGATCGGGAACACGTAGGAGAAGTTCCCGAAGCCCTTCTTGAGGGCCAACTCGCGTACGGCGGCGTACGAACCCGCGAAGCCGATGCCGGCGATGATCACCGCACCGGTCACGACCACGCCGATGAGAACGCGGTGCATCCGAGTCAGCTGTGGCGCGGCCACCCGTACTCCCCTCCCCTTGCGTGCTGTTGCGCGCAACAGGGTGGCACATGTGTGCGTCGGACGTGGTATCGGTGCGGCGACGAAGCTCAGTCGGCCTGGTCGGCGGCGGACTCCGACGCCTTGGCGGACTTCGCGGGCGACGGGGAGGCGGAGGACCCGCCGGACGCCGAGGGCTTGGCGGACCCGCTCGCCGTCGCGGACTTCGAGGGCGCGTCACCCGGGGTGGCCACCGTGTCGCCGTTGGCCGACGCCACCGCGGCGACGACCTCACCGGCCGCCTTCTTCGCGGATCCGGCGAGGCCGTCCGCGTCCGGGGTCTTCTCGCCCGCGAGACCTGCGCCGTTGTAGTCCAGGGTGATCACGACGTTCTCGACCCGGGCGACGACCGTCTGCTGCTTGAAGGCGCCCTCCTTCTTCTTCAGGTCGTAGCCCACCGCGGTCGCCTGGTCGCCGGTGCCCGTGAGCGGCCGTGCCGTGGCGTTCTTGGCGCCCTCCACCGACTGGGCGTCACCGACCTGCTTCTGGTAGTACGCCTCGGCGAGCTTGTCGCCCTCGCCGCGGGTGGCGTCCGACTCGAAGCGCAGCAGCGAGACGCTCAGCCAGCGGAACTGGGAGCCCTTGACGCCGTTGTCGTCGAGGCTGCTCCACGAGCAACTGGTGCGCGCCTGCGTGTCGTTGGACTTGCCCTCCTTGCCGGACGCGGCGGCCTTCGGGACCAGCGAGGACAGCGACTTCTTCGACAGCACGGCGCAGGCGCCCGGCAGCTTGCCGTAGGCCGCGGCCCGCACGGTCGGGGAGGGGCTCGCGGAGGGCGAACCGGACGCGGCGGCGGTGTTCCTGGCGCCGCCGGAGTCGCCGCCGCCGTCGTCGGAGCCGGAGGAGCAGCCGGCCGCGAGCAGCACCACCGGGACCGCCGTGGCGCCCACCAGGGCGCGGCTCAGGCGCTTGGCCCGCGGGGCACGCCGGTCTCGTCGGTCATCTCGGTCCGCTGCTCGCTGCATGGTTCCTTCACTCATGACGCTGGTGGTTCCTGCCGTCGGATCGGTTCCGAGGGGCCACCGTACGCGGTGGGGCGGCGCGGCGGTCCTGTTCGGACCGTTTCGCGCGGGGGTGGGCGCGGGCGTCAGACGCCCAGCTTGCCGGCCAGCTGGACGGCCAGTTTCCTGGCCCTGTCCTGCATTTCCTTGCTGTCCGGGACGGTCCCCGCGGTGACCGGCTGCTCCACGTACTCGACGGTCACGATGACGTTGGACGTGCGGAACGCCACAGTGACGGTGCGCTGCCTGGCCGTCGAACCGGAGCCCGCGAGGGCGTCGTCGAGGAACGCCTCGTCGCCGAGGCCACCGAGGATCCGCGGCCTGAGGTCGGCCGGGGTGACCGACGCGGAGGCGGACGCGGACGCGGACGGCGAGCCCGTCGCGGAGGCGGAGGCGGAGCCGTTGGGGGAGGGGCCGGACGCGGCGCTCCCGGTGGGGCTGGGGCTCGCGGACTCGGAGGCGGTCGGCTCGGGGAGGTGGGCGGCGTCCTGGCGGACCGCGAAGACCTGCTGGGCCTGGGTGTCGTCGCTGACGGAGTTGTCGTAGGAGACGACCCGCTCGAAGTCGACGAGGAGGTGGTCGGTGGCCTGTGCCGACTGGATCTTCCAGCGGCAGCCGACCTTGCGGTCGGTGTCGTAGGTGAGCGTCGCCTCGCCCTCGTAGGCGGTGTCGCGCAGTTCGTCGTCGGCCAGTTGCGGGATGCCGGGCAGCAGCGAGTCGAGGGTGCCGTGGCCGACCACTCCGCAGGGCTCGGGGAGGGTGCGGTACTTGCCGGGCTGGGGAGCCGCCGTCGCGGTGCCGCCGTCGCCCGGGTTGGCGTCGTCCGTCGACCCGGAACCGGCGGAGCCGCCGGTGCAGCCGGCCAGGAGTGCCGCGAGGAGCGCGGCGGCGCCGGGGACGTAGGCCTTCCGCTGCACGGTCAGGCTCCTCTCGACAGGGGCGGGGATCGCTGTCCTCCAGTGTCCCCGCTGGTTATTCGCTTGCCGTGGCGGGGTGACCGCTGGAGACAATGTCTATCGCACGCATGGCCGTGGATGCCGGTCCGTTGTCCCATTTCGACGACCCTGGCGCCGGTTTTGCGATTTTAGGCTTCTGCTTTCCATCGGGGGATTTTCCCGGAACGTTCCTGGTGGAGCCGGGAAGAGGGGGACGAGATGACGTACGTGGAGATACCGGGGGCGCGGGTCCCCATCCGGATGTGGGCCGACCCCGCGACCGTCGAGGACGTGGCGCTCCAGCAGCTGCGCAACGTCGCCACCCTGCCCTGGATCAAGGGCCTCGCCGTCATGCCCGACGTGCACTACGGCAAGGGCGCCACGGTCGGGTCCGTGATCGCGATGCGGGACGCCGTGTGCCCGGCGGCGGTCGGCGTGGACATCGGCTGCGGGATGTCGGCGGTGCGCACCTCGCTCACCGCCAACGACCTGCCCGGTGACCTCTCGCGGCTGCGCTCGAAGATCGAGGAGGCGATCCCGGTGGGGCGCGGGATGCACGACGACCCGGTGGACCCCGGCCGGTTCCACGGCATGGCCACCGCCGGGTGGGACGCCTTCTGGGAGCGCTTCGGCACCGTCGCCGAGGCGGTGCGCTTCCGCCGGGAGCGGGCCGTGCGGCAGCTCGGGACGCTCGGTTCGGGCAACCACTTCGTGGAGGTCTGCACCGACACCGGGGGCGCCGTCTGGCTCATGCTGCACTCCGGCTCGCGCAACATCGGCAAGGAGCTGGCCGAGCACCACATCGGGGTCGCCCAGAAGCTCCCGCACAACCAGGGCCTGGTCGACCGCGACCTGGCCGTGTTCGTCGCGGACACCCCGCAGATGGCGGCCTACCGCAACGACCTGTTCTGGGCGCAGGAGTACGCCCGGCACAACCGCTCCCTGATGATGGCGCTGCTCAAGAACGTCATCCACAAGGAGTTCAAGAAGGCCAGGCCGGTCTTCGAGGAGGAGATCAGCGCCCACCACAACTACGTGGCCGAGGAGCGCTACGACGGGATGGACCTGCTCGTCACCCGCAAGGGCGCGATCCGCGCCGGGTCGGGGGAGTTCGGGATCATCCCGGGCTCCATGGGCACCGGGTCGTACATCGTGAAGGGGCTCGGCAACGCGCGGTCCTTCAACTCCGCCTCGCACGGCGCCGGTCGGCGGATGAGCCGCAACGCCGCCAAGCGCCGCTTCTCGACCCGGGACCTGGAGGACCAGACGCGGGGCGTGGAGTGCCGCAAGGACTCCGGTGTGGTGGACGAGATCCCGGCCGCCTACAAGTCGATCGACCAGGTCATCGAGCAGCAGCGGGACCTCGTCGAGGTGGTGGCGAAGCTGCGGCAGGTCGTCTGCGTGAAGGGCTGACGGCCCGGTCCGCCCGTCCGGCGCGCTACTTGGCGTGCCGGACGGCGTAGATCATCACGAACGCGACGATGTGGATGCCGAAGAGGAAGTACGCCAGGTAGTACCAGACGTACCGCTCGCGGCGCTTCTCCAGATCGAGGTGGCGGCGTTCCTCGTCGCTCGTCATCACACGTCCCGGTGGACCTTCGTGTTGGACGCCTGGGCGCGCGGGCGCAGCACCAGCAGGTCGACGTTGACGTGGCTGGGGCGGGTGACCGCCCAGGTGACGGTGTCGGCCACGTCGTCCGCCGTCAGCGGTTCGGCGACGCCCTCGTACACCTTGGCCGCCTTCTGCGCGTCGCCGCCGAAGCGGGTCAGCGCGAACCCGTCCGTCTTCACCATGCCGGGCGCGATCTCGACGACCCGCACCGGGCGCCCGACGATCTCCAGCCGCAGCGTCTCCGCGAGGACGTGGGCGCCGTGCTTGGCGGCGACGTAACCGCCGCCGCCCTCGTAGGTGCCGTGGCCCGCCGTGGAGGAGATGACGACCACCGTGCCGTCGCCGCTCGCCTCCAGCTTCGGCAGCAGCGCCTGGGTGAGGTTCAGGGTGCCGATGACGTTCGTCTCGTACATCGCGCGCCAGTCCGCCGGGTCGCCGGTGGCGACCGGGTCGGCGCCCAGCGCGCCGCCCGCGTTGTTCACCAGCACCCCGATCGTCGCGAACGCCGTCGCGAACTCGTCGACCGCGTCCCGGTCGGTGACGTCGAGCTGGTACGCCGTCGCCGCGCCGCCCGAGGCGGTGATCTCCTCGGCGATCGCCTCGATCAGCTCCTTGCGGCGGGCGGTCAGCACCACCCGGTACCCGGCGGCGGCCAGTTGCCGCGCGGTGGCCGCGCCGATGCCGCCGCTCGCACCGGTGACGACGGCGATGCGGGAGGTGGCTGCGGGGGCCATGGGCTGCTCCTGGGGGCTCGGCCGGGGGTGCTCGGTCTGAGCCTCAGCCTAGGGCCTGTCCGCGCGGCCCGGTCGGCCGCCCGGGGGCAGCGCCGGGCGGGGTCAGCCGCCGTTCCTCGGCGCCCACATGATCACCGCCATGCCGGCCAGGCAGACCAGCGCGCCCGTCACGTCGTAGCGGTCGGGCCGGTAGCCGTCGGCGACCATGCCCCACAGGATCGAACCGGCGACGAAGATCCCGCCGTACGCGGCGAGGATGCGGCCGAAGTGGGCGTCCGGCTGGAAGGTGGCGACGAAGCCGTAGGCGCCGAGCGCCAGGACGCCCCCGGTGATCCACAGCAGGCCCCGGTGCTCCCGCACGCCCTGCCAGACCAGCCAGGCACCGCCGATCTCGAAGAGGGCGGCGACGGCGAAGAGGGCGGCGGAGCGGGCGATCAGCATGGCAGCAGCCTCGCACGCCCGTGTCACCCCTTGGACGGCGCCTGCCGGGTCCGTGACGTGGCATACATCGGTAGGTCCGGGCCGAGCGGGTGAGTGGTGGAGGAGTGGTGGCATGCGAACGGTACGGGGCATCGCCGGGACGGTGGCGGGGCTCGCGGCGGCCTGGGGGCTCGCGCCGGGGGCCGCGGCCCTCGGGGCGCCGGAGGCCGACCTCTCCTACCACGGCGCCGCGACCCTGACCGGCGGGCGGCTCGACGTGCGGGTCACGCCTCGCAACCACGGCCCGTCCGCGGTGCCCGAGACGTCCGTGCTGCTGCGCTGGTCGCGGCCGCTGGCCGACGGGCAGACGCTGCCCGCCGGGTGCGCGCGCTCCGGTGCCCGGGTGGTGCTGTGCCGGGTGGCGGCGCTGGCCGCGGACGACGCCGGGGAGGAGATCAGGCTCCGGGTCCGGCTGCGCGGCGCCCCTTCCGAGGTGCGGATGGACCTCGACACGGCGTGGAGCGGGGGAGCGGTGGACCGCAACCGCGACAACGACCGGCAGCGGGTGCTGGTGCTGGACACGGGGGACGAGTACCACTTCTGAGCGCGGCCGGCGGGACGGCCGGCGCGGGGTCCGGCGGGGCGCGGGGTCCGGCGGGGCGTCGGGCGCGGGTCCGGTGGGTGGGGTCCGCGGGGGCGGCCGGTGCGGGTCCTCGTGGGTGGCCGGGGAATAGGGGTGGCCCTCTCGTCGTTGGGCGGTATAGTTGAACCGTCAACAACTTGGAGGGTGAGCGACCATGCAGTTCGGTATCTTCAGCGTCGGCGACGTCACGCCGGACCCCACCACGGGGCGTACGCCGACCGAGCGTGAGCGGATCAAGGCCATGGTCGCCATCGCGCTCAAGGCCGAGGAGGTCGGCCTCGACGTCTTCGCGACCGGCGAGCACCACAACCCGCCGTTCGTCCCGTCGTCCCCCACCACCATGCTCGGCTACATCGCGGCCCGCACCGAGAAGCTGGTGCTGTCCACCTCCACCACGCTGATCACCACCAACGACCCGGTGAAGATCGCCGAGGACTTCGCGATGCTCCAGCACCTGGCCGACGGCCGGGTCGACCTGATGATGGGCCGCGGCAACACCGGCCCCGTCTACCCCTGGTTCGGCAAGGACATCCGGCAGGGCATCAACCTCGCCGTCGAGAACTACGCCCTGCTGCACCGCCTGTGGCGCGAGGACGTCGTCGACTGGGAGGGGAAGTTCCGCACCCCGCTCCAGGGCTTCACCTCCACGCCCCGCCCGCTCGACGACGTGCCGCCGTTCGTCTGGCACGGCTCCATCCGCTCCCCGGAGATCGCCGAGCAGGCCGCCTTCTACGGCGACGGCTTCTTCCACAACAACATCTTCTGGCCCGCCGACCACACCAAGCGCATGATCGAGCTGTACCGCGACCGGTACGCCCACTACGGCCACGGCACCCCGGAGCAGGCCGTCGTCGGCCTCGGCGGCCAGGTGTTCATGCGGCGCAGCTCGCAGGAGGCGGTGCGCGAGTTCCGCCCCTACTTCGACAACGCGCCGGTCTACGGGCACGGGCCGTCCCTGGAGGACTTCACCGACCAGACCCCGCTGACCGTCGGCTCCCCGCAGCAGGTCATCGAGAAGACCCTGGCCTTCCGCGACTACGCGGGCGACTACCAGCGCCAGCTCTTCCTCATGGACCACGCGGGCCTGCCCCTGAAGACCGTCCTGGAACAGCTCGACCTGCTCGGAGATGAGGTCGTGCCGGTCCTGCGCAAGGAGTTCGCGGCCGACCGCCCGGCCGACGTGCCGGACGCCCCCACCCACGCCTCGCTGCTGGCCGCCCGTGAGCGGGGCGCCGACGGCGCCGCCGGCCGCGGTGCCGGGAAGGAGACCGTCGCATGAGGCTCGTCGTCGTCTCGGCGGGGCTGAGCGTCCCGTCCTCCACGCGGCTGCTGGCCGACCGGCTGGCCGCCGCCGCGGGGCGGCTCGCACCCCTCGACGTCCAGGTCGTGGAGGTGCGCGAGCTGGCCGTGGAGATCGCCCACGCCTTCACCAGCGGCTTCCCCGGCAGGGCGCTGGCCGCCGCCCAGGAGGCCGTGACGGCGGCGGACGGACTGATCGTCGTCACCCCCGTCTTCTCCGCCTCCTACAGCGGGCTGTTCAAGTCGTTCTTCGACCTCCTGGACCAGGACGCGCTGGCCGGGACACCCGTCCTGACGGCCGCCACCGGCGGCACCGCGCGCCACTCGCTGGTCCTGGAGCACGCCCTGCGCCCGCTCTTCTCCTACCTGCGGGCCGTGGTCGTGCCGACCGGGGTCTACGCCGCCTCCGAGGACTGGGGCGCCGAGGGCCTCGACGGCCGGATCGAACGGGCCGCGGCGGAGCTGACGGGGCTGATGACCGGGCTGACGGCGGCCCGTCCCGCGAGGCCCGGCCCGGACGACGGCTTCACCGTGGTGCCGTTCGCCGACCGGCTCGCCGCGCTGGCCCCGCCGTCCGAGGGTGAGAGGACGGTAGGCGTCCCGCGCCCGGTGCCCCCGTCACGGTGAGAGCCGGGTAAAAAGGGTGATCGTACGCCCGATCGGCCCGGCTGATCCGGTCCCCGCCTTGGCACACTGGTCCCGTGTCCCAGACTGTGCTCCTCGCCGAAGACGACCGCGCCATCCGCCACGCCCTGGAACGGGCCCTGAGCCTGGAGGGCTACCAGGTCACCGCGGTCGCCGACGGCGTCGAGGCGCTCGCGCAGGCCCACCGGACCCCGCCGGACGTCCTGCTCCTTGACGTGATGATGCCCGGCATCGACGGACTCCAGGTCTGCCGGGTGCTGCGCGCCGAGGGCGACCGCACCCCGATCCTCATGCTCACCGCGCTCGTCGAGACCGCCGACCGGATCGCCGGCCTCGACGCGGGCGCCGACGACTACGTCGTCAAACCCTTCGACGTCGAGGAGGTCTTCGCCCGGCTGCGCGCCCTGCTGCGCCGCACCGGCGGTGACCGGGCGCCCGGCGCGAGCCCCGCCGGAGCGCCGAGGGAGCCCCAGGGCCACGACCGGCAGATCGAGGCCGCCGGGCTGCGGATGGACGTCCAGGCCCGCCGCGCCTGGCGCGACGAGACCGAACTGGAGCTGACCCGCACCGAGTTCGAGCTGCTGGAACTGCTGGTGCGCAACTCCGGGATCGTCCTGGACCACTCCACCATCTACGACCGCATCTGGGGCTACGACTTCGGCCCCGGCTCCAAGAACCTCGCCGTGTACGTCGGCTATCTGCGCCGCAAGCTCGACCGGCCCGGCGCGCCGCAGCTGATCCACACGGTGCGCGGTGTGGGTTACGTGCTGCGGGAGGACTGAGTGGGCCGTCTGCGGCGGCTGCTGGCCGGCCGGCGCCCCGGGCTGCGCTCGCTGCGGACCACGTTCGCCGTCTCCTTCGCGACCGTCACCGCCGCCGTCACCGTCCTGGTCGGGGTGCTGTCCTACAACGCCGCCGCCCGCCTGGTCCGCGTCGACCAGGAGACGGTGTTCGACCAGGTCGTGCAGGACGTCAGGGACGAGGTGCGCCAGCACCGCATGACACCGGGCGACTTCACCCCCTCGGCGCCCGGCCACAACGTCGTGCGGCCCGCCCGCACCGACGTCCAGGTCCTCGGCCCGGACGGCGCGGTCGTCGACGGCGGCCACCCCGGGCTCCCCGTCACCGCCGCCGACCGCGCGGTCGCGGCCGACCCGGCGGCCGGGCGGATGGTCGAGCACAAGGACGTCGACGTCGCCGAGGACGTCTACCGGGTCGCCACCGTCTCGCTCGGCGAGGGGCATGGGGCGGTCCAGGTCGCCCAGGAGTTCAGCGACACCGAGGACCTGCTGCGCGCGCTCCAGCAGCGCACCCTGATCCTGATGGCCGCCGTCGTCACCGCGGCCGGACTCTTCGGCTGGTGGCTCGCCCGGCGCATCACCCGGCGCCTGATCATCCTCACCTCGGCCGCCGAGGACGTCGCCCGCACCCGCCGCCTCGGCATCCAGGTGCCGGTCACCGGACACGACGAGGTGGGGCGCCTCGGCCGCGCCTTCGACCGGATGCTGGGGCGGCTCGCCCAGTCCGAGGAGGACCAGCGGCGCCTGGTCCAGGACGCCGGACACGAACTGCGCACCCCGCTCACCTCCCTGCGCACCAACATCTCGCTGCTGCGCCGGATCGACGAACTCCCGCCCGCCACCCGGCTCGACCTGGTCGCCGACCTCTCCCAGGAGGCCCGCGAACTGACCGACCTGGTCAACGAACTCGTCGACCTCGCCGCCGGGCAGTCCGACAGCGAACCCCCGCAGCAGGTCGACCTCGCCGACATCGCGGAGGACGTCGCCGGGCTGGCCAGGCGCCGCACCGGACGCGAGATCACGGTCCGGGCGAGCGGCGACACCGGCACCGAGGGGCGGCCGGGGATGCTCACCCGGGCGCTCTCCAACCTGGTCGAGAACGCGGCCAAGTTCGACCCCGAGCGCGGCCCCATCGAGATCGACGTGGTCGGTCCGCCCCGGCCGGGCGCGGTCCGCGTCGAGGTCCTCGACCGGGGGCCCGGCATCGCCGAGTGCGACCTGATCCGCGTCTTCGACCGCTTCTACCGCGCGGCGGACGCCCGTTCACTGCCCGGCTCGGGCCTGGGCCTGTCCATCGTGCGCGAGGTGGCACTGGCCCACGGCGGAGCCCCGTTCGCCCTGCGCCGCGAGGGCGGCGGCTCGGTCATCGGGTTCACGGTGGGCGGGGGAGCGGTGGGGGCTACGCGGATCGGGGGGTGACGAGGGGGCCACGAACACCGCCACCGGCCGGGCGCGGCAGCACGCCACGCTCAGAGGAGGACGGAGACGAGCTGAGCGATCGCGCGCAGCGTTTCGGGGCGCCTGGTGTCCGCACCCGTCAGTTCCCACGGCGCGTCCGGGCCCTGATCCGGTCGCAAGGGGTCGATATCGATCAAGCGTGACATAGGGCGTCTGGCGTCGTCCGGGGTCCTGTTCAATTGCCGCCGTGGGTGAGGGAGAAGGCCAGGAGGCAAGCCTCGGAGATCGCTTGGTCGGGGCCGTCCGTACCGTGTGGGCCAAGCACGACCGTGCCACTCAGAAGTGGCTGCCGTTGTGGCGGCACCTGGCGGACAGCGCCGCGGTCGCCGGGCTGCTGTGGGACCACTGGCTGCCGCGGAACGTGAAGGAACTGCTCGCGGAGCCGCTCCCCGGAGGGGAAGCCGACGCGCGGCGGTTGTACGTGTGGCTGGCCGGGACGCACGACATCGGCAAGGCCACGCCCGCGTTCGCCTGCCAGGTGCCTGAGTTGGCCGACGTGATGGCCGCCGCCGGGCTCGGGATGCGTACGCGCGGACAGTTCGGCGACGACCGGCGGATGGCCCCGCACGGGCCGGCCGGGCAGGCGCTGCTGCAGGAGTGGTTGCAGGATCGGCACGGTTGGACGCGCAGGGCCTCCGCGCAGTTCGCCGTGGTCGTCGGCGGGCACCACGGCGTACCCCCGGACCACCTGCAGATCCACGACCTCGACGCGCACCCCGAGCTGCTGCGGACGCCGGGCCCGGCGGAGGCCGTCTGGCGGCGGGTGCAGGACGAGTTGCTCGACGCGTGTGCCGACACCTTCGAAGTGGCCGACCGCCTCGACCACTGGCGTGAGGTGAAGCTGCCGCAGCCGGTCCAGGCGCTGCTGACCGCGGCGGTCATCGTGAGCGACTGGATCGCCAGCAATCCGGATCTCTTCCCGTACTTCCCCGAGGAGCGCCCCCGCGGCGACACCGAGCGGGTGGCCGCGGCGTGGCGGGGACTGCGGCTGCCCGCGCCGTGGTCACCGGCCGAACCCGCCGGTTCCGCACCGGAGTTGTTCGCCGCGCGCTTCGCGCTGCCACCCGGTGCCGTGGTGCGCCCCGTGCAGGAACAGGCGCTCGCCGTGGCCCGCGGCATGGAGCGGCCGGGGATGCTGATCATCGAGGCGCCGATGGGGGAAGGGAAGACCGAGGCCGCCCTCGCGGTGGCCGAGGTGTTCGCGGCCCGTTCGGGCGCGGGCGGCCTCTACGTCGCGCTGCCGACGATGGCGACCGGCAACGCGATGTTCCCGCGCCTCCTGGCCTGGCTCGACCGGCTGCCGTCCACGGCGTCCGGGACCGCGCGGGAGGCCGCCCCCGAGCCGCGTTCCGTGCTGCTCGCCCACGCGAAGGCCGCTCTCCAGGAGGACTACGCGGAGCTGATGCGCGACAGCCGCCACACCGTCGCCGCGGTGGACGCGTACGGCGACGACGAGTCTCCCGCGCGTTCCGCGAAGGCCGCGCCCGCCGGTCTCGTCGCCCACCAGTGGCTGCGCGGGCGGAAGAAGGGGCTGCTCGCCTCGTTCGCCGTCGGGACGATCGACCAGCTGCTGATGACCGGCCTCAAGAGCAGGCACCTGGCGCTGCGGCATCTGGCGATGGCGGGCAAGGTCGTCGTCATCGACGAGGCGCACGCCTACGACACCTACATGAACACCTACCTCGACCGCGTGCTGTCGTGGCTGGGCGCGTACGGCGTCCCCGTCGTGGTGCTGTCGGCGACTCTCCCCGCGGGCAGACGGCGGGAGTTGGCGGAGGCGTACACCGGGACGAGCGCCGAGCTGCTCGCGCACTGCGCCGACTACCCGCTCCTGACGGCCGTCGCCCACGGCACGGACCCGGTGACGGCGTCCCCCGCCGCCTCGGGGCGCCGTACCGACGTGGTGCTCGAGTGCCTCGCGGACGACCCCAGCGCCCTCGCCGACCGGCTCGCCGTGGAACTCGGCGACGGCGGCTGCGCTCTGGTCGTCCGCAACACGGTCGACCGGGTCACGGACACGGCCGCCGTGCTCAGGGCGAGGTTCGGCGCCGAGCACGTCACCGTCGCGCACGCCCGCTTCATCGACATCGACCGGGCGGGCAAGGACGCCGCGCTGCTGGCCCGGTTCGGCCCGCCGGACGGGCAGGGGCGGTCGCCGCTGCGCCCGCCGACGGCGCACATCGTGGTCGCGAGCCAGGTCGCCGAACAGTCGCTGGACGTGGACTTCGACCTGCTGGTGACCGACCTGTGCCCGGTCGACCTGCTGCTCCAGCGGATGGGACGGCTGCACCGTCACCCGCGCGGCGAGCGGCAGGACGCGCGTCCCCCGCGCCTGCGGCAGCCGCGCTGTCTGGTGACCGGCGTCGACTGGTCGACGGAACCCGCCCCCACCCCGGTCAAGGGCTCGCGCACGGTCTACGGGCCGTATGCGCTGCTGCGGTCCCTCGCCGTGCTCGCCCCGCACATCGGCATGCCCGGCGCACCGGGCCGACCGGTGCGGCTGCCCGAGGACATCAGCCCGCTCGTCCAGCGGGCCTACGGCGACGGCGAACCCTGCCCGGCACGCTGGGAGCCGACCGCCGGACCGGCGCGGGCCCTGCACCAGGAAGCCCGCGGCCGGCAGCGGAAGAGGGCGGAGGTCTTCCGGCTCGACGAGGTCCGCAGGGCCGGGCGGGCGCTCATCGGCTGGATCGACGCCGGTGTCGGGGACGCGGACGACAGCAGCGCCGGCCGGGCGCAGGTCCGCGACGGCCGGGAGAGCCTGGAGGTCCTGGTCGTGATGCGCAGGGCCGACGGCACCCTGGCCACCCTGCCCTGGCTGGACGGGGGCCGCGGTGGTCTGGAACTGCCGACCGACGCCGTACCGTCCCCGCGCGCGGCACGCGCGGCCGCCGCGAGCGGCCTGCGACTGCCCTACCACTTCTCCTTCCCCGGCAGCCTGCACGAGGCCCTCGCCGAACTGGAGGAGCTGTACGTCCCCGCCTGGCAGGAGAAGGAGAGCCACTGGCTCGCGGGTGAGCTGATCCTCGCGCTCGACGAGGACCGCCGGGCCCGGCTGGCGGGGTGGCACCTGGCGTACGACCCCGACGAGGGGCTGCTGGTGACGCGCGAGGAGCCCAGCCCCGGTGCGGCACCGGAGCACAGGCCCGAGGCACCCTCGTTCAACCTGACCGACCGCCCCTGGCTGCCCGTTCAGTTCGACGATGGCTCGGAGCGTGAGCTTTCCCTGCTGGAGGTGTTCGACCAGGCCTGGCGCATCCGCCGTCTCGTCGGCGATCTGCCGACCCAGGACTTCGCCCTGACGCGGCTGCTGCTGGCCATCCTGCACGACGCGCTCGGCGGACCGGGCAGGGGCGCGGCGCCGGACGACTGCGACGCGTGGGAGGACCTGTGGCTGTCGCGGACGCCGTACGCCGCCGCGGTGGCCGAGTACCTGCATCTGCACCGAGACCGCTTCGACACCCGCCACCCCGAGCGGCCCTTCTACCAGGTCGCGGCGTTGCGTACGGCCAAGGACGAGGTCTCCTCCCTCAACCGCGTGGTGGCCGACGTGCCCAACGGAGAACCCTTCTTCACGATGCGCATGCCCGGCGTCGGACGGCTCGGTCACGCGGAGGCGGCCCGATGGCTGGTGCACGCCCAGGCGTTCGACCCGTCGGGCATCAAGTCCGGTGCGGTGGACGACCCCAGGGTGAAGGCCGGCAAGGGCTATCCGCAGGGCGTGGCGTGGGCGGGCAACCTCGGTGGGGTCCTCCTCGAAGGGGACAGCCTGCACGAGACACTGCTGCTCAACCTGATGGCCGCGGACAGCACCGGCCTGCACGCGGACGAGGCCGACCGACCGGCCTGGCGGGCGGAGCCGTGCGGACCGGCCGAGGCGCGGGACCTGGCCCAACGCCCCTACGGCCTGCGTGACCTGTACACCTGGCAGTCCCGGCGCATCCGGCTGCACCATGACGACGACGGCGTGCACGGCGTGGTGCTGGCCTACGGCGACCGCCTCGAACCGCACAACAAGATGCGGTACGAGCCGATGACGAGCTGGCGCCGCAGTCCTACGCAGGAGAAGAAGCGCGGCGAGCCGCGCGTCTACCTGCCCCAGGAGCACGATCCCTCGCTCATGGCCTGGCGCGGTGTGGAGGGCCTCCTCACCGCCCGCAAGCCGGGGACGGAACAGGGCCAGGACGGTGCCCCGCACCTGCGTCCGAAGGTCGTGGAGTGGGCCGCCCGGCTCGCCAGCGACGGATTCCTCCCGCACGGGCACCTGATCCGCGCCCGCGTCGTCGGAGCCCGCTACGGCACCCAGCAGTCCGTCATCGACGAGGTCGTCGACGACGGCGTCCTCATGCCGGTGGTGCTGCTCCACCGCGAGGACCGGCGGTACGGGCAGAGCGCCGTCGACGCCCTGAACGACGCGGAGAAGGCCGTGGGCGTGCTCGCCGACCTCGCCGCCGACCTCGCCCTCGCCTCCGGGTCGGACCCCGAACCCCGCAGGAACGCGGCCCGCGAGCTGGGGTTCGGCACCTTCGACACCCCCTACCGCCGCTGGCTGCGGGAGCTGGGAGCCGTCCCCGATCCGGCCGGACACCGCGACCGCTGGAAGCGGGAGGTGCGCCGCATCGTCGGGGACCTGGGGACGGGCCTGCTGGACGACGCGGGCGCGGCCGCCTGGGAGGGCCGGATCGTGGAGACGCGCGGCGCACCGCGCTGGCTGAACGACGCCGCCGCCGACCTCCGCTTCCGCACCAGGCTGGACGGTCTTCTCGCCACGGGGAACGAACCGCCGCCACATCAGCCACCGGCCCGCCCCGGTTCCGAGGAGTCCCCGGAATGACCGCACGTCCGCCCGCCCCCGCCACCTCGGGCACCCGCCGGACACCCCTCGGCCCGGTCGGCAGCGCCGTCCACCGGCACGTCACGTCGTTGCAGCGCGGCTACCTCGACGACCGTGGCGACGCCGTGAGCGCGCTCGCCCGGCTACGGCGTGGCATCGGCCGACCGGCCGGTGAGACGGCCGACCTGTGGGGCCTTGTCGGTACCGAGCCCCTCTACGAGCAGTACGAGCGACGGGAGCTGACCGAGGACGAGCTGCGCCGGGCCGAGGAGGCGGCGCACGCGGCCGTCACCCTGTGGTCGCTGCACCAGCAGTCCCACCACACGGCCCGGATGCACCGCAGGCCGGGGCCGGAACTGGGCGCCGCCGTACGCCGCCTGGCGCCGGGAGCCGAGATCGACGAGCCGACGCGCAAGCGCTTCGTCCGGGCGGGCACGGCCGCCGACCCCGTGGTGCTCGCCGGGCGGCTGCGCGAACTCGTGCTCCTGCTGCGGCGCGAGGCCGTCGCGTTGGACTACGGCCTGCTGGCCGACCAGCTCTACATCTGGCAGGGCCCCGGCGGAGCCCGGTCGGTGCGCCGTTCCTGGGGCCGCTCCTACCTCGCCGTCCCCCGCGGAGGCTCCGGCGAAGACCCGGGGACAGCGGGGCGGAACGCGCCGGGCAGCGGTGCGGACGGCGACGGCCCGCAGGACCCCGACACGACGACCCCGGAGGACGAGACCTCGTGAGCCGCACCATCATCGACGTGCACGTGCTGCAGACCGTGCCGCCGAGCAACCTCAACCGCGACGACACCGGCACTCCGAAGTCCGCCGTCTACGGAGGGGTCCGACGCGCCCGCGTCTCCAGTCAGGCCTGGAAGCGGGCGACCCGGGAGGCGTTCAAGAGCCTGCTCGACCCGGCGGACCTCGGGCTCCGCTCCCGCCGGATGGCCGAGCTGGTGGCCGAACGGATCACCGCCCTCGACGCCTCCCTGCACGGGGACGCGGCCCTGGCGCTGGCCGCCGAGACGCTCCGCGCCGCCACCGGCTCGAAGATCGAGGTGCCGCGCAGGAAGGCGGAGAGCGCGAAGAAGAAGGGCGAGCCGGAACCGCCGCCCGAGGCCTCGTACCTGATGTTCCTCAGCGCCCGCCAGATCGACGGCCTGGCCCGCCTCGCGATCGAGGGCGCGGACGACATCAAGGCGTACCTGAAGTCCAAGGAGAACAAGGACAGGGCCCGGGGGATCGCGGACTCCCGGCACTCGGTCGACATCGCGCTGTTCGGCCGGATGGTCGCCGACTCCACCGACTTCAACGTCGACGCCGCTGCTCAGGTCGCCCACGCCATCAGCGTCCACCAGGTCGAGAACGAGTCCGACTACTTCACCGCAGTGGACGACAAGAACGAGAGGGAGGAGGAGTCCGGCGCAGGAATGATCGGCACGGTCGACTTCAACTCGGCGACGCTGTACCGCTACGCCGCTCTGGACGTGGACCGGCTCCGCGACAACCTCGGTGTCGGCAGGCGTCCCGACCAGCCGCTGGACGAGCCGGTACGCCGGGCGGTGCGCGCCTTCATCGAAGGCTTCGTGGCCTCCATGCCCACCGGCAAGATCAACACCTTCGGCAACCACACCCTGCCGGAGGCCGTCATCGTCACCCTCCGCTCGGCACGGCCCGTCAGCTTCGTCGCGGCCTTCGAGGAGCCCGTGCTCGCCCCCCAGGGCTCCGGTGGTCATCTGCGCGGCGCCTGCGCCCAACTGCTCGCGCACGTCTCGGACATCGAGAAGGCCTACGAGGTCACCGACGATCCGAGCTGGGTGCTCAGGGCGGGCGCGGCCACCGAACCGCTGGCCGCGCTCGGCACCGCGGTCACCATCGGCGGGCTGCTCGACGAGGTGAGCGACGCGGTCGCCGCACGGTCGGCGTCCTCCGTGCGCCAGGACTCCCGCGCATGAGCGCACGCACCGGCGTCCTGACGCTGTGCCTCGCGGGCCCGCTCCAGTCCTGGGGCGCGTCGTCGCGGTTCGCCAGGCGGGCGACGGAACGCGCCCCGACCAAGAGCGGAGTGCTCGGACTGCTCGCCGCTGCCCAGGGCCGTGACCGGGGCGCGGACATCTCCGACCTCGCCGCGCTCCGGTTCGCCGTCCGTCTCGACCAGCCGGGCACCCGGGTGCGCGACTACCAGACCGCGCACCACGGCGTCACCGGCAAGTCCATGCCGGTCTCCGAACGCTTCTACCTCTGCGACGCGGTCTTCGTCGCTGCCGTCGAGGGCGAGGAGGCGCTGATCGACGGCCTGTTGGCGGCGGTCAGGGCTCCGACGTTCCCGCCGTTCCTCGGCCGCCGCTCCTGCCCCCCGTCCCGGCCGGTCGACCTGGGAGTGCATCGCGGCGGTCTGTGGCGGGCGCTGAAGGCCGAACCCTGGCAGGCGTCAGCCTGGTGCCAGCGCCGCCGTGGCCGCGAACGACACGTCGAACTCGAAGTGATCGCCGACCTCGCCGCCGGTGAGGGGCCTGGCGACGCGGTACGTGACCAGCCGCTCAGCTTCGACCCGCGCCACCGCCGGTACGCCCTCCGCGACGTCCGGTCGACCGCCGTCAGCGTCGCCAATCCGCTGAGCGCGCCCCGCCGGGCCTTCGTCCCGCCGACCCACGATCCGCTGCGGCTACTGGAAGAATGACCATGTTCCTGACCCGATTCCGCCTCAACACCGCGCGTGTGGGCGCCCGTCGGCTGCTCGGCTCGCCGCAGAGCCTGCACGCCGCCGTCATGGCGTCCTTCCCCGAGCGGCCCGATCACCGCGGCGACGGTCCCCGGGTGCTGTGGCGCGTCGATCAGCAGGCACGCAGCGAGGTGCTGCTCTACGTCGTCAGCCCCGAACGGCCCGACCTCACGCACCTGGTGGAGCAGGCGGGCTGGCCCACCGCCACCGGCGGCTGGCAGACGAAACCGTACGCGCCCTTCCTGGCCCGCCTCGCCGCCGACGACACCTGGGCCTTCCGGCTCACCGCGAACCCCGTCCACAGCATTCGGCGGCACGACGCCGAGCCCACCAAACGCACCGCGCACATCACCCCGCGCCACCAACTGGACTGGCTGCTCAAGCGACAGACGGACGCCGGCTTCGCGATCGTGGAGAGACCCGGGCCCCGTCCTGACGGCCTAGAGGGCCCCTGGCACGAGGTCGTCGTCCACCACCGCGCGGAACTCGCCTTCCGCAAGAGGAGCGAATCGGACGACCGCGCGCACAGCGTGACGCTGACCCGTGTCACCTACGACGGCCGCCTTCGTGTCCTCGACCCGGACGCGCTCCGCCGCACCCTCACCGCCGGTCTCGGCAAGGCCAAGGCGTACGGGTGCGGGCTCATGACCCTCGCCCCCGCGGAGTAACCCGTGACCACGATCGGCAGGCGCCCCGCCACGGGCCCGCGACAGCTCACCCGCGTGGGCGAGCGCCTCTCCTTCGTCTACCTCGAACGGTGCGTCGTCCACCGCGACGCCAACGCCCTCACGGCCGAGGACGCGGAGGGCGTGCGCCACATCCCGTCGGCGACCATCGGCGCGCTGCTGCTCGGCCCGGGTACGCGGATCACCCACCAGGCCATGGCGGTTCTCGGCGACTGCGGCGCCGTGGTGGTGTGGGTCGGCGAGAACGGCGTCCGTTTCTACGCCGGGGGCCGGGCGCTGAGCCGCTCCTCCGCGCTCGTGGAGGCCCAGGCCGTCGCCTGGGCGAACCAGCGGACCCGGCTCGACGTCGCCAGGGCCATGTACCGGCTCCGCTTTCCCGACGAGGACCCGGCCGGATGCACCCGCCGCCAACTCCTCGGACGCGAGGGCGACCGGGTCAAGCGCTGCTACGCGGAGCAGGCCGCCCGCACCGGCGTGCCCTGGCGCGGCCGCCGGTTCACCCCGGGCGACTTCGCATCCGGCGACGCGCCCAACCAGGCGGTCACCGCCGCCGCGCAGTGCATGTACGGCATCGCTCAGACCGTGGTCGCGGCGCTGGGCTGCAGCCCGGGACTCGGCTTCGTCCACTCGGGCCACGAACTGTCCTTCGTCCTCGACGTGGCCGACTTCTACAAGACGGACGTCGGCATTCCGGTGGCCTTCGATGTCGCCGCGGAAGGCCCGGACGACATCGGACCCCGCACCCGGCGGGCACTGCGCGACCGCGTCAACTCCACCCACCTGCTCGACCGCTGTGTACGCGACATCCAGCGACTGCTCCTGCCCACGGGCACCGAGCCGCCCGACGGCGGTGACCGGGTCACCCTGCTCTCCGACGGCGGCGCCGAGGTCTCGGCGGGCCGCAACTACGCCGACCGGGAGGTCAGCCACGAGGCCCCCTCAGCGGGGGACGCCCCCAAGCAGGACGTCCCGGCTCAGGATGTCTTGGCTCGGGACGTCGCGACGCGGGATGTCGCGGCACAGGACGGCCTCGCCCGGGACGGCGTCGTCTGGTGACGGTCATCGTCCTCACCCACTGTCCGGTCGGACTGCGCGGCTTCCTCACCCGCTGGCTCCTGGAGATCTCTCCCGGCGTCTTCCTCGGCAGCCCCTCCGCCCGCATTCGCGACGCCCTGTGGGACGAAGTTTGCGAGTACGCGGGCAACGGCCGCGCCCTGCTCGCCTACGCCACCGACTCCGAACAGGGCTATGCCTTCCGCACCCACGACCACAAGTGGCACCCCGTCGACCACGAGGGACTCACCCTCATCTTCCGTCCGTCCGACCGCGCGGCGCCCCCGCCCTCGTCACCCAGGCCGGGCTGGAGCAAAGCGTCGAAGCGGCGCCGCTTCGGGGGTGGGACGTAGCCCGCCGACGACGGCGTCCGCCCGAGACAGCCACACCGGCCTCGACGGTCGCCGACAACACGCCGAACCGGACGAGTTGGGCCCGGACCGCCCGGCAGTCTTCCGAGACCGCAGGAGAACGAAGGCTGACCGAGGCAGCGCAGGCGCTCGACGATTTGCCCCCGATGCACCTTTCTCTCATCCTTGCTGAATCCGGCACCGCTCCATGACAAAAGAACAGCTCAGGAAGACCGCTCCCCGCGCGAGCGGGGATGAGCCCGGGTCGGTGCTGCTGTACCAGGGCGGGGTCCTCCGCTCCCCGCGCGAGCGGGGATGAGCCTACGGGCGCCCGTACCGGGTGAGCAGGATCGTCCCGCTCCCCGCGCGAGCGGGGATGAGCCCGCGCGAGGCGGCGGTCACCTACGGCCTGCTCACCGCTCCCCGCGCGTGCGGGGATGAGCCCTGGTCCATGATGTCGCCCTCGATGCGGGCGGCCCGCTCCCCGCGCGCGCGGGGATGAG
>NZ_FMCI01000347.1 GCF_900091845.1 Streptomyces sp. SolWspMP-5a-2 | reverse complement strand
CCTGACCGGGCTTCGGCTGCGGCTTGCGGCCGCCCTGGGCGACGTCGACGGGGAGCATGACCAGCGCGGTCGTGCCACCGGAGTCGGACGGGCGGAGCTGGATGCGGATGCCGTGCCGCTGGGACAGGCGGCCGACCACGAACAGACCCATGCGGCGGGAGACCGAGACGTCCACGGTGGGCGGCGAGGCCAGCCGCTCGTTGATCGCCGCGAGGTCCTCGGGGGAGAGGCCGATGCCGGTGTCGTGGATCTCGATCAGCACCCGCCCGTCGGGCAGCGCGTGACCGGTGACCTTGACCTTGGTCTGCGGGGAGGAGAACGACGTGGCGTTCTCCAGCAGCTCGGCGAGCAGGTGCACGAGGTCGTTGACGACGCGGCCGGCGACCTCGGTGGTCGGCACCGAGGCCAGCTCGATGCGCTCGTACTGCTCCACCTCGGACGCGGCGGCGCGCAGCACGTCGACCAGCGGGACCGGGCGGGTCCAGCGGCGGCCGGGCTCCTCACCGGCGAGGACGAGGAGGTTCTCGCCGTTGCGGCGCATGCGGGTCGCGAGGTGGTCGAGCTTGAAGAGGGAGGAGAGCTGGTCCGGGTCGGCCTCGCGGGACTCCAGTTCGGAGATGAGCGACAGCTGACGCTGGATGAGGCCCTGGGAGCGGCGCGAGAGGTTGGTGAACATCGCGTTGACGTTGCCCCGCAGCAGGGCCTGCTCGGCGGCGAGGCGGACGGCCTCGCGGTGCACGTCGTCGAAGGCCGCGGCGACCTGGCCGATCTCGTCCCGGGAGTGCACACCGACCGACTCGACGGAGGTGTCGACGTCCTGCGGGTCCGACTCCGAGAGCTGCTTGACCAGCTCGGGCAGCCGGTCCTGGGCGACCTTGGTGGCCGTCTCCTGGAGCCGCCGCAGCGAGCGGATCATGGACCGGGCGACGACGAAGGCGCCGACCAGCGAGACACCGAGCACGAGCAGGATCAGCGCACCCGAGATGATCGCCTCGCTCTCCGAGGCGGAGCGCAGCTCGCGGGCCTTCTGCTCCATGTCCTCCAGGAGCGAGTGCTCGATCTTCTTCATCTGCTCGATCTTCGTCGAGCTGTCGTCGACCCAGTCCTGGTAGGACCGCTTCTGGAGGTCGGTCAGACCGTCGTCACTGGCCAGGGCGCGGGACGCGTAGGTGTCCGTGGCCTTGATGTTGACGTTGTTCTCCTCGATGGGCTTGAGGAGAGCGGCGGCCTTGTCGGTGCCGTAGATGCTCTTGAAGCTGCGCAGCTCGGAGGACTGGCTCTGGAGCGCCGACTGGGCGTAGAGGCGGTCGTTGTCCGAGAGGTTGCCGAAGCTCGTGTTGTTCGCGGGGAGCGCGGCGGCGAGGACCGCGCGCTGCACCGACGCGTACTCCTTGGCGGAGGAGAAGGAGGCCAGGGCGCGGGTGCGCTGGATCATCTCCGGGTTGCTGGTCGCCTCGGCCATGTCCTGGGAGAGGTCCAGCAGGTGCGTGATGAGGCGGTGGTACGCCTCGACCGTCTGGGTCGAGTTGTCCTTGGCCTCGTAGGCGGTGTTGCGGATCTTGGCGAGCTGGTCGAGGTCGCTGACCACGCCGACCAGGCTCTCGCGGACGCCCTGGAGGTTGCCGTTCTTGCTGGAGGCGTCGATCTGCTCGGCGGCGTCGACGAAGTTCGTGACCGCCCGGTCCGACTTCTCGCGGTAGCCCTTGACCGTGTAGTCGCTCGCCTTGGAGCCGTGTGCCAGCGGACCCGCCGACTGGTCGCGCTCCTCCTGGAGCGCGGCGGCCAGCTCGGTGGCCTGCTTGGTCATGTCCGTCAGCAGCTTCATGTTGTCGAGCTGCTGGATGTCGTCCATGTTGTCGCTGATGCGCAGGGCGCCCAGCGAGGTGGCCGCGACCACGGGGAGCGCGAGCAGCGACACCAGGCGCGTGGAGATGCGCCAGTTGCGCAGGGCGACGCGCGATCCGGGGCCGTTGGGTCCCTTGGGCGGCTTGGCCTGCGCGGCGGGCGGGGCCGAGGGCCCGGACCCGGGGGCGCCGGAGCGGCCGGAGCGGTCACCGCCGTCGCCGGACGGGTTCTGGCCCTGGTTCTGGGCGTGCTGGGGCGAGGAGCTGCCTGCCGTGGGACCAGTCCCGTCGCGCAGCTCCGGCTCCGCCGAAGCGCTGCCATCCCTCTTGAAACGTCCCTGCACTAGCGTCGCAACCTCTGGACCAGGCGCCCCTCCGCACAACGGAAGGACACGGTGTCGGCGTTGTAGGGAGCGTCCTGAACACGCCCCCCGTCGTCGGTCGTGAGTGACCGGCGCTGCTCCCCCCATCTCGCCGCCGGCGGTGTTCTCCACGGCCCCCTGTGCGCCGGTCTCGATACCCGCGGCGGTCCGTGGAATTCCAGCACAGTGCAGGATCTCCAACAAGGCCCGAGCACCACGTGGTCCCCTAGGTCACACCTTGTGAGTGCCGGGTCACCTGATGTAGAAAATGATCTCGTCCAAAGCGGGCTCAACTGCGCGAATCGCAGGGGTCCGAGGGGTGTCCCAGTCGCCATGATCAGGAGCGGAATGATGGCTTCAGGTGCCCAATGTCCGTTTCGTTGGGGTGGGTTGTAGGTCGCGATTGACCGAAACATTCCCTCTGTGGTGAGCAAAATCACACCCTCATCACGAGGTCTCCACGGCTTCGGTGGGGAAGGGCATGTTTAACCTGACGCTTTACAAGACGTGACAAGTTGACAACCTTCAGCCTTCAACCGCGCCCGCGCGTGAGGCCCTTCGGACCACCTCATCCGGACGCCCCGACACGACAAGGGTCACCCCAACCGTGAAGACGACGACAACGGCAGCCCCGTTCCGCCCCACCGCCAACCCCCGTCGCACCACCCTCGTGCACGTGAAGGAGGCCGGCGTCCCGCAGGCCCCCGCGGCCGCCGAGCACACCACCGAACTGCCGGCCCAGACCGCCAACCCGCGCCGCACCGTCCTCGTCGACCTGCCGGTCCGCACCCCGGTCGCCGACTGAGCGCAGGCGGCGCCCGCCCCCGCCGCGTTAGCCTGGAGCGTCAGACTCCAGCCAGCTCAGTGAGGGGCGCAACGATCCCGTGCGCATCGCCAGGTTCTCCATCGACGGGAACGTCGCCTTCGGCGCGGTCGAGGGCGACAAGCCCGACGAGCTCGTCCTCGACATCATCAAGGGCATCCCGTTCGCGGACTTCGAGCTCTCCGGCACGAAGGTCCCGCTGAGCAAGGTCAGGCTGCTGCCGCCGGTGCTCCCCAACAAGGTCGTCGCCTTCGGCCGCAACTACGCCGAGCACGCCCGCGAGCTGGACAACGAGGTGCCGGACGCGCCGTTCGCCTTCTTCAAGCCGTCCACCTCGGTGATCGGCCCCGGCGACGCCGTCCAGTACCCGCCGTTCTCCGAGGAACTGCACCACGAGGCCGAACTGGCCGTCGTCATCGGCCGGATGTGCCGCGAGGTGCCCCGCGACCGGGTCCAGGACGTCGTCTTCGGCTTCACCTGCGCCAACGACGTCACCGCGCGGGACGTCCAGCGCCGCGAGAAGCAGTGGGGCCGCGCCAAGGGCTTCGACACCTCGTGCCCGCTCGGCCCCTGGGTGGAGACCGGCATGGACCTGGCGACCGCCGGCGACCTGACCGTCCAGCTCACGGTCAACGGCGAACAGCGGCAGCTCGGCCGGACGAGCGAGATGATCCACTCCATCGAGGACCTGGTCGTCAACATCTCCGAGGCCATGACGTTGCTCCCCGGTGACGTGATCCTCACCGGCACCCCCGCGGGGGTCGGCCCCCTGCACGTCGGCGACGAGGTCGCCGTCACCATCGAAGGCATCGGCACTCTCACCAACAAGGTTGTCAAGCGTGGCTAGCGCACCCGGCTCCCCCGTACGCGTCCGTTTCTGTCCCTCGCCCACCGGCAACCCGCACGTGGGCCTGGTCCGCACCGCCCTGTTCAACTGGGCGTTCGCCAAGCACCACCAGGGCACCCTGGTCTTCCGCATCGAGGACACCGACGCCGCCCGCGACTCGGAGGAGTCGTACACCCAGCTCCTCGACTCGCTGCGCTGGCTCGGCTTCGACTGGGACGAGGGCCCCGAGGTCGGCGGCCCGCACGCCCCCTACCGCCAGTCGCAGCGGATGGACATCTACCGCGACGTCGCGGACCGGCTCCTCGACGCGGGCCGCGCCTACCGCTGCTACTGCTCCACCGCCGAGCTGGACGCCCGCCGTGACGCCGCTCGCGCCGCCGGCCGCCCCTCCGGCTACGACGGCCACTGCCGCGACCTGAGCGCCGAGCAGGTCGAGGGCTACCGCGCCGAGGGCCGCGAGCCGATCGTCCGCTTCCGGATGCCCGACGAGACGATCACCTTCACCGACCTGGTCCGCGGCGAACTCACCTTCACCGCGGAGAACGTCCCGGACTACGGCATCGTCCGCGCCAACGGCGCCCCGCTGTACACCCTGGTCAACCCGGTCGACGACGCCCTGATGGAGATCACCCACGTCCTGCGCGGCGAGGACCTGCTCTCCTCCACCCCGCGCCAGATCGCCCTCTACGAGGCGCTGATCGACCTGGGCGTCGCCAAGGAGATCCCCGCCTTCGGGCACCTGCCCTACGTGATGGGGGAGGGCAACAAGAAGCTCTCCAAGCGCGACCCCGAGTCCTCGCTCAACCTCTACCGCGAGCGCGGCTTCCTCCCCGAGGGACTGCTCAACTACCTCTCCCTGCTGGGCTGGTCGCTCTCCGCCGACCAGGACATCTTCACGCTGGACGAGATGGTCGCGGCCTTCGAGATCTCCGACGTGAACCCCAACCCGGCCCGCTTCGACCTCAAGAAGTGCGAGGCGATCAACGCCGACCACATCCGGCTGCTCGCCGTGGAGGACTTCACCGAGCGCTGCGCCCCGTGGCTGCGGGCCCCGTTCGCCCCGTGGGCCGCCGAGGACTTCGACGAGGCCAAGTGGCAGGCGGTCGCCCCGCACGCGCAGACCCGCGTCAAGGTCCTCTCCGAGATCACCGACAACGTCGACTTCCTCTTCCTCCCCGAGCCGGTCTCCGACGAGGCGAGCTGGACGAAGGCCATGAAGGACGGGTCGGACGCCCTGCTGCGCACCGCCCGCGAGAAGCTGGAGGCCGCCGACTGGACCTCCGCCGAGTCCCTCAAGGAGGCCGTCCTGGCCGCCGGTGAGGCCCACGGGCTCAAGCTCGGCAAGGCGCAGGCCCCGGTCCGCGTCGCCGTCACCGGCCGCACGGTCGGCCTGCCCCTCTTCGAGTCCCTGGAGATCCTGGGCAAGGAGAAGACCCTGGCCCGCGTCGACGCGGCCCTGGCCCGGCTCACCGCGTAACCGCCCGCGGCCCGCAGGGGCGGTGTCCGGACCCCCGGATGCCGCCCCTTTTCCGGTGCCGGGCCGGTACCGTCGACACCATGGTGATCAAAGCCGTCGTCTGGGACGTCGACGACACCCTCTTCGACTACACGACCGCCGACCGCGAGGGCATGCGCTCCCATCTGGTCGCCGAGGGGCTCATGGCGCGCTTCGACGGCGCCGAACAGGCCCTCGCGCACTGGCGGGAGATCACCGAGCGGCAGTGGGCGCGGTTCTCGGCGGGCGAGGCGGACTTCGAGACGCAGCGCAGGGACCGGGTCCGGGTCTTCCTGGAACGGGAGCTGACCGACCCCGAGGCCGACGACTGGTTCGCGCGCTACCTCACCCACTACGAGTCCGCCTGGTCCCTCTTCCCCGACGTGCTGCCCGTCCTGGACGCGCTCGCGCACAGCCACCGGCACGCGGTGCTCTCCAACTCCAGCCTCACCGTCCAGGACCGCAAGCTGCGCAGCCTCGGGGTGCACGACCGCTTCGAGACGGTCCTGTGCGCCGTCGAACTCGGCGTCTCCAAGCCCGACGCCGCGGCCTTCCTCGCGGCCTGCGACGCCCTGGAACTCGCCCCGCGCCAGGTCGCGTACGTCGGCGACCATCCGGAGATCGACGGTCGCGGGGCCGCCGACGCCGGACTCCTCTCGGTGTGGATCGACCGCACCGGCGCGCACGCCCCGGTCCGCGCGGACGGCGGCCCGCACCGGATCGTCTCGCTCGCCGAACTCCCCGTGATCCTCGGCTCGGATACCCGTTTTGGAGCCCCGTCCACCTTCAGGTAATGTTCTTCCTGCGCCGCCGGGGAGCGGGCCGAAAGGCCGGGAACCGGGGGAGCAAGCTAGAACAAGATCCCTCACGGGATTTGCGTTCCAGTGGCCTATGGTGTAATTGGCAGCACGACTGATTCTGGTTCAGTTAGTCTTGGTTCGAGTCCAGGTAGGCCAGCTCGCAGAGCTCATCTGCGCCCAGCGGATCACATCCGCGAGCCCCCGTTGTGTAGCGGCCTAGCACGCTGCCCTCTCAAGGCAGTAGCGCCGGTTCGAATCCGGTCGGGGGTACTGATCTTGCACGACAAGATCGCTAGGGCCCCCGTTGTGTAGCGGCCTAGCACGCCGCCCTCTCAAGGCGGTAGCGCCGGTTCGAATCCGGTCGGGGGTACGAAC
>NZ_FMCI01000352.1 GCF_900091845.1 Streptomyces sp. SolWspMP-5a-2 | reverse complement strand
GACCTCGGGGGCCCGCCGGACGGTGGGCGCGTGCAGCGCGTGCGCCACTTCGAGGGCCAGGGCGAGCGCGGCCGGGCCGGAGCCGGTGACCTGGTGGGATACCTGCTGGATCATGTCGTGCTCCCTGGTGCCGGTGGTGACGGGTTCAGCTGTCGGATCCGCCGGCCCGCAGCGAGGCCAGGTCGGACTTGACGGTGTTGACGGGGATGGCGAAGCCGAGGCCGACGCTCCCGGCGTCGGACGAGGACGAGGAGCTGGACGAACTGGCCGAGTACATCGCGGAGTTGATGCCGATGATGTTGCCGTTCATGTCGATCAGGGCGCCGCCGGAGTTGCCCGGGTTGAGCGAGGCGTCGGTCTGGATCGCCTTGTACGTGGTGGTGGAGGAGCCGGTGTCGCCGTTGAACTGGCGGCCGCCGAACTCGAACGGCCACTGTCCGCCGCCGCCCTGACCGCTCTGGCCCTGGCTCTGGCTCTCGTCGGTGGAGACGGTGACGTCCCGGTCGAGGGCGGAGACGATGCCGCTGGTGACGGTGCCGGTCAGGCCCTCGGGGGAGCCGATGGCCACGACGGTGTCGCCGACCTGGAGCCCGGCGGAGTCGCCGAGGGTGGCGGTCTTGAGGCCGGAGGCGTTCTCCAGCTTGATCAGAGCCAGGTCCTTCTTGCTGTCGGTGCCGACGACCTTGGCGGTGTAGCTCTTGCCGTCGCTGGTGCGCACCTTGATGGTGGAGGCGCCGGAGACGACGTGGTTGTTGGTGACGATCTCGCCGTCGCTGGTGATGATCACGCCGGACCCGGTGGACTCACCGGCGTTCGAGGTGGCGTTGATCTCGACGATGCTCGGGCTGACGGCGGCGGCGACGGCCGCGATGTCGCCCTTCTTGCTGGAGGGCACCACGCTGGTGCCGGTGGAACTGGTGGCGACGGTGTCGCTGCCGGTCAGCTCCTGGAAGGCGTAGGCGGTGCCGCCGCCGACGGCCGCGGCCACGATGGCGACGGCGGCCAGGAGGGCGAGGGGCCCCCGCGTCCGCCGGGGCCTGGCGGGCGGACCCGCGGGCGGCGCGAGCAGCGCGGTGTCGCCGCCGCCGTGCCCGCCGTCACCCTGCCCGCCCCACGCGCCTTGCCCGTTCTCGCTCTGCGCGCCCCACGCGGCCTGCGCGTTCTCGCCCTGCGCGCCCCACGCGCCCTGGCCCGGGTGGGTGCCCTGACCGGTGTACGCGGCCTGGCCGGGGTGTCCGCCCTGTCCGGGGGCCGCCGCCGGGTACGCGGTGTCGTACCCCGGGGTCTGCGCGGGCCGGTGGGCCGGCGGGGGCGGCCACTCGGGGTGCACGGGGGAGGAGGCGTGCTGCTGGCTGTGCTGCTGCTCGGCGCCCTGCTGGGAGCGCTCGTCCTCGCCGCTGCGGCGGAAGCTCTCGGTCATGGGAACGAGCTTGTCGCCCGACCATGAGAGGTTCCTGAGCGCCCGCTGAGAAGCCCGGCAGAACCTTGTTCGCCCGATGTAAAGGCCGCTCTCGCCGGTCGTGACCGGCTCTCAGAAAGCCTTCATCCGGCGCCGTCGGGGCGCCGGGGCGCGACCGTCAGCGGCAGCCGCAGGAGGAGCGCAGCACGAGCCGCGAGGGGAACGTCTTCAGGCGCTCGCGCCGCGACCCCGCGACCCGCAGCCCGTCGTCCAGGACCAGGTCGACGGCGGCGCGGGCCATCGCGGGCCGGTCGGAGGCGACGGTGGTCAGCGGCGGGTCGGCGAGCGCCGCTTCCTTGATGTCGTCGAACCCGGCCACCGCGAGCTGCCCCGGCACGTCGATGCGCAGTTCGCGGGCCGCGCGCAGCAGCCCGATCGCCTGGTCGTCGGTGGAGCAGAAGAACGCGGGCGGGCGGTCGGGCCCGGCCAGCACCTCGAGGGCGACCTTGTAGGCGTCGTAGCGGTTGTACGGCGCCTCGTAGAGCCGTCCCTCGGTGGGCAGCCCGGCCTCGTCCATCGCGCGCTTCCAGCCCTCGACGTGGTCGGAGACCGGGTCGCCGACGGCGGGGGTGTCGGCGGTGCCGCCCATGCAGGCCACGTACGGGTAGCCGTGCTCCAGGAGGTGGCGGACGGCGAGCTGCGCGCCGCCCAGGTCGTCGGTGACGACGGCGACGTCGTCGATGGCCTCGGGCCGCTCGTGCAGCAGCACCACCCGGGCGTCCCAGGCGTCGATCTCGGCGGCGGCCAGGTCGTTGAGGGCGTGGCTGACCAGGATCAGTCCGGAGACCCGCATCCCGAGGAAGGCCCGCAGATAGTGGACCTCGCGCTCGGCGATGTAGTCGGAGTTGCCGACCAGGACCATCTTGCCGCGCTCGGAGGCGGCCTGTTCGACGGCGTGCGCCATCTCCCCGAAGAAGGGCTGGCGGGCGTCCGGGACGATCAGCCCTATGAGGTCGGTGCGCCGGGAGGCCATGGCCTGCGCGACCCGGTCCGGCCGGTACCCCAGTTCCTTGATCGCGGCGAGGACACGCTCGCGCGTGGCCGGTGCGACCGGCCGGGGTCCGTTGTTGATGACATAGCTGACGACGGCAGTCGACGTCCCTGCCAGCCGCGCCACGTCATCCCTAGTCACCTTGGGCACGCGCGGAGTCTACGCGGAGAGACCCGCGCCGGGCAGGGCGTGAGAGACCTTCCTCACGGCCCGCCCGACCCGGGCGGTGCCCCGTCCGGCGGGCCTCACGCCTCGGCGTGTGCCTCGACGCTGTCCGGAGCGACCGTCTCGTCCCGGTCCGCCGTCTTTGGGTGGGTCGCCTTGGCCTTGGTCTCGCCGCCGGAGCGCTCGCCCTTCTCCGGGGTAACGAATCGATAACCCACGTTGCGGACGGTCCCGATCAGCGACTCGTGCTCCGGGCCGAGCTTGGCGCGCAGCCGCCGTACGTGCACGTCCACGGTCCGGGTGCCGCCGAAGTAGTCGTAGCCCCAGACCTCCTGGAGGAGCTGGGCGCGGGTGAAGACCCGGCCCGGGTGCTGGGCGAGGTACTTCAGGAGCTCGAACTCCTTGAAGGTCAGGTCCAGGACCCGGCCCTTGAGCTTGGCGCTGTACGTGGCCTCGTCGACCGACAGGTCGCCGTTGCGGATCTCCATCGGGGAGTCGTCGTTGACGATCTGCTGCCTGCCCATGGCGAGCCGCAGCCGGGCCTCGACCTCGGCGGGACCGGCGGTGTCGAGCAGGACGTCGTCGATGCCCCAGTCGGCGGTGACGGCGGCGAGGCCGCCCTCGGTGACGACGAGGACCAGGGGGCAGCCGGGGCCGGTGGAGCGCAGCAGCTGGCAGAGGCTGCGCACCTGGGGGAGGTCGCGGCGCCCGTCGATGAGGATGACGTCGGCACCCGGGGTGTCGACGAGGGCGGGTCCCTCCGCCGGTGCGACCCGCACGGAGTGCAGGAGCAGGCCGAGCGCGGGGAGCACCTCCGTGGACGGCTGGAGGGCGTTGGTCAGGAGCAGCAGAGAACTCATACGTCTGGTTCCTCCTCGGTCCCTGCGAGGACAGGTGCGGTACGGCAGTGGCTCTGCGATCCCGGGGGCTCCGTACACCTGCGGTTTCCCGCTTCGTATACAACGCTTCCGAAAGCACAAAAGGACCCGGGGGCTTCACTGCCCGAGTCCTCTGCCCAGCAGAATAGCCGACATGAGCACTGGCCCGGCAGGTCGTGTGGCGCGTTCCATGGTCCGTCCGAATCCCGAGACGGCCAGAGGCGCACGTTTGCGGACGTTTCTGCGCACCGACGACGGAGTGACGATCGATTCCGTATACGAACCCCCGCTGGTCGTATACGACGCCTCCCGGCCACCCTCCGGTGACCTGGTGTTCGTCGTCGCCCACGGCTTCACCGGCGATCTGGCGCGACCGCACGTTCGAAGGGTGGCGGAGGTCCTCGCCCGGTACGGCGCCGTCGTCACCTTCTCCTTTAGGGGCCACGGCGACTCCGGCGGGCGATCCACCGTCGGCGACCGCGAGGTCCTCGACCTGGCGGCCGCGGTCGCCTGGGCCAGGGAGCGGGGGCACGCGCGCGTGGTCACCGTCGGCTTCTCCATGGGCGGCTCGGTGGTGCTGCGGCACGCGGCGCTGCGCGGCGGGGCGGACGCGGTGGTCTCGGTCAGCTCTCCGGCCCGCTGGTACTACCGGGGCACCGCGCCGATGCGGCGGCTGCACTGGCTGGTGACCCGGCCCGAGGGCAGGCTGGTCGGCCGCTACGGGCTGCGCACCCGCATCCACCACCGCGACTGGGACCCGGTGCCGCTCTCCCCGACCGCGGCGGCGGCCCGGATCGCGCCCGCCCCGCTGCTGATCGTGCACGGCGACCGGGACGGCTACTTCCCCCTCGACCACCCCAGGATGCTGGCCTCCGCCGCCGGTGACCACGGCGAACTCTGGGTCGAGCCGGGCATGGGGCACGCCGAGCACGCGGCCGGTGACGGCCTGCTGGCCCGGATCGGGGACTGGGCGGTGCGGCGGGCGGGCTAGCCTGGGACGCGGGTACGTCCGTTGTACGTCCGTACGACACCCGATCGATCGAGGGACCGATGCCAGAGGTCACGGTGCGCTACTGGGCCGCCGCGAAGGCCGCGGCCGGGGTCGCCGAGGAGCCGTTCGACGCGGCCACCCTCGCCGACGCGCTGGCGGCGGTGCGCGCGCGACACCCCGGCGAACTCACCCGCGTACTGCGGCGATGCTCGTTCCTGATCGACGGTGACCCCGTGGGAACCCGCGGGCATGAGACGGTACCGCTGGCCGACGGCGGGACGGTCGAGGTCCTCCCGCCGTTCGCAGGAGGGTGAGGATGACCAACCAGCCGTACGACGGGCCGTACGAGGGCGCTTACGACCCGTACCAGCAGCAACAGCAACAGCAACAGCAGCAGCAACAGCAGCAGGCGTGGCAGGGGTACCAGGGGCAGCAGGGCCCCGGCGACCCGCACGCCGAGCCGCAGCAGGCCCAGCAGTGGCAGGGGCAGACCTGGGACACCCAGCTCCAGCCCCCGATCGCCGCGGTGGGCGACCCCGCGCTCGGCCACCAGCCCCCGCGGCAGTACGGGGTGACGGGGACACCGCTCCCGGCGGAGAACCAGAGCCAGGGCCACCCGCCCCACCAGGCGTACCAGCAGCCCCAGCAGGCGTACCAGGCGCCTGCGGCCCACCACGCCCAGCAGCAGTACCCCCAGCCGCAGTACCCCCAGCAGCCGCAGCAGGGTCAGCAGGCGTGGCCGGCGCCCGCGCCCGGCGGGGAGCCCGCGCCCGCGTTCGCCGCCGCGCCAGCCGCCGGGGCCGCCGCGCCCGCCGCCGCCCCGGCCGCTCCCGGCGCCGGGTACGGTCCCGCGACCCTCGCGGGCAACGCCCGGGTGACGGACGCGCAGCGGGCCCGCCTCGAAGGCCGGTCGCCGGTCATCGAACCCGGCATGCAGCCCGCCGCGCTCACCGCGCTGCTCGGACTGCTGCTCGCGGGGACGGCCGCCGTCGGCTCCTGGGCGCTGGTCGTGCCGCTGGTCGCCCTCCAGGGCCTCACCGCGGCCGGATGGTTCCGGCTCAACGGCATGTGGCCCGCCCGCCAGGGCATCGCCCTCGCCTTCCTCGGCGCGCTGGTCGCGGACGCGGCCCTGTTCGCGGCGGGCCGCTCCAACGCCCCCGCGGCGATCCTCGGCACCATCGGCGTCTGGGTCCTGCTCACCCTCGTCCTCCAGCTCCGCTCGCACGCCGACCCGGACGAGCGGATGTACGGCCTGATGGCCACCGTCACCTCGGCCGCGCTGGCGATCATGGCCGCCGGGTACCTGGGTGCCGAGCCGCACGCGGTGTCGGTCGGCGGCGCCGCGGTCGCGGTGGCGCTGCTGGCCCGCGCGCTGCCGCTGCCGACCCCGGCCTCCGTGATCGTCTCGCTGCTGGCGGCGGCGGGCGCGGGGATCGCCGTCGGGCAGCTGACAGACCTCGGCGCGAAGGGCGCGCTGCTCGGCGCGGGCGCGGCGGTCTGCGCGCTGATCGGGCACCGGGTGGCCAGCTACGACTACCCGTCGCGGTTCGTGCACTTCACCGCCGGTGTCGCGCTGCCGCTGACCGCCGCGGCACCGTGTGTGTACGTTCTGGGACGAGCCCTGGGATAAGGGGACCGGGCCGGTTGTCACAGCTGATCGACAAAGTTCCGGTCCTGCCCCGGCCCCGGGTTAGTCTCGCGCAGGACGGACATCCGGACGACGGGGAACCGAACCGTCGTCGACCGCCGAGGTGGGGGAACACCGCATGCGTGCCCTGCGCACACTTCTGATCGTCGTCGTGGTCCTGGGGGGCCTGTTCGTGCTCGCGGACCGGCTCGCGCTGCACTTCGCCGAGGGCGAGGTCGCCGACCGGCTCAAGAACAGCGAGAACCTGTCGGCCACGCCGGACGTGACGATCGCGGGCTTCCCGTTCCTCACCCAGGTCGCGACCGGGACGCTGGACGACGTCGCCATCGGGATCGACGAGTACGACGCGGCCACCGGCGCCTCCGCCGGTGACAGCGCGCCGTCGTCCATCCGGATCGAGGACCTGCGGGCGCGGATGAAGGACGTCGAGTTCTCCGGCGACTACAGCTCCGCGACGGCGGCCGACGCCACCGGCACCGCGCGCGTCACCTACGCCGAGCTGCTGAAGACGGCGAAGTCACAGCCGACCCAGGTCGCGCCGGGCGCCACCGCGCAGGTGGTCGGCCTCTCCGACGGCGGTGGCGGCAAGATCAAGGTCGCCCTGAAGGCGACGATCCTCGGGGTGCAGGTGCCCGGACCGCTGTACGTGATGAGCACGGTGGCCGTCGAGGGCGACCAGGTGAAGGTGCACGCCGACGCGCTGCCCAAGTTCGGCTCGATCGAGCTGGCCGAGCGGACCATCCGCTCCATCACCGACTTCCAGCAGCGGATCGACGGGCTGCCCGGCGGGATCCGCCTCGACAAGGTCGAGGCGGGCAGGAACGGCGTGGAGATCACCGTGAAGGGTTCGGACGTCAAGCTGGCCGGGTAGGTGGGTCCGGATCCGGGAGAACCGGTTTTCCGCACCCTTCTCACATGCCGGACAATCGTGTCTCAAAATACGACACGACGGTGGCATGTCCCGCTGTCCGTCCCTACGATCGGGACCATGAAGCGACAGGCGGATCTCACGAAGCGGCGGGCAGTCGACCTGTGCCGCGTCGCCGCCATGCTCTGTCGCCCTGTCTGAGCGGACGGCCTCTTTCCGCCTCCGCGTCTTTCCCCCGCCCTGCTCAGGGCATCGGTGCGCGCCGCCCCCGACCCGGGAGCCCCCCGCACCCACCCCGCACCCGCACGCCCCGCCGCAACTGCCCCGGAGGAGAAAGACCATGAGCCGCAGCGACGTCCTCGTAGACGCCGACTGGGTCCAGGAGCACCTGGACGACCCCAGCATCGCGATCGTGGAGGTGGACGAGGACACGTCCGCCTACGAGAAGAACCACATCAGGAACGCGATCCGGATCGACTGGACCAAGGACCTCCAGGACCCGGTCCGCCGCGACTTCGTGGACCAGGAGGGCTTCGAGAAGCTCCTGTCCGCCAAGGGCATCGCCAACGACACCCTGGTGATCCTCTACGGCGGCAACAACAACTGGTTCGCGTCCTACGCCTACTGGTACTTCAAGCTCTACGGCCACGACAACGTCAAGCTCCTCGACGGCGGCCGCAAGAAGTGGGAGCTGGACGCCCGCGAGCTGGTCGAGGAGGTCCCCGAGCGGGCCGCGACCGCGTACACGGCCAAGCCGCAGAACACCGCGATCCGCGCCTTCCGCGACGACGTCGTCGCCGCGATCGGCACCCAGAACCTGGTCGACGTGCGCTCGCCCGACGAGTTCTCCGGCAAGCTGCTCGCCCCCGCGCACCTTCCGCAGGAGCAGTCGCAGCGCCCGGGACACGTCCCCTCGGCCCGCAACATCCCGTGGTCGAAGAACGCCAACGACGACGGCACCTTCAAGTCGGACGACGAGCTGAAGGAGCTGTACGTCGACGAGCAGGTCGACCTGGCCAAGGACACCATCGCGTACTGCCGCATCGGTGAGCGCTCCGCCCTGACCTGGTTCGTGCTGCACGAGCTGCTCGGCGTGCAGAACGTCAAGAACTACGACGGCTCCTGGACCGAGTACGGCTCCCTCGTCGGCGTCCCGATCGAGCTCGGCGCCGCCAAGTAACCCCCAGCTCATCCGCTGCGACCTGAAGGACGAAGACATGTGTGGAGCGAAGGCCGGCGGCCCGGACGCCTCGACGATCAAGCCCGGTGAGACCACCATCCAGGGTCAGGTGACGCGGGACGGCGAGCCGGTGACGGGGTACGTCCGTCTGCTGGACTCGACGGGCGAGTTCACCGCGGAGGTGCCCACCTCCGCGACGGGGCAGTTCCGCTTCTACGCGGCCGAGGGCACCTGGACCGTCCGCGCCCTCGTTCCCGGCGGCACGGCCGACCGCACGGTCGTCGCCCAGCAGGGCGGCCTCGCGGAGGTCGCGATCGCGGTCTGAGCGACGGCGCGCACGGCGGCACGGAGGGGCCGTCCCCGGGTCACGCACCCGGCGGGCGGCCCCTCCGCCGTGTCATCCCCACGGCCCCGGCCTACCCTGGAGACATGTACGCACGCCGACGGCGCGTCTACTTCGTGATGATGGCGATCTGCATCGGGCTGTTCGTCCTGGCCTGGGGCGTCGTCCGGATCTGGTCCGTCCCCGCCGCCGTCGGGATGTGCGTCGTCGCCATGGTGATCCCGCCGTTCGCCGCGATGGTCGCGAACCGCAGGGGGCCGGAGGACCGCTGGTGGGACGACCCGTCCGGCGACCCCAAGTCCGACGAGTGGTGGGACGAGCTGGACGGCAAGAAACGCCGCCGCTAGGGCGTGTCTGACCATGCGCGGCAGACGGGCATGGTCAGACACGCCCTAGTGCCGTGACAGGTGCGCGGCCCGACGCGCGGCGGGACCCGGCTCACCGGTGGCGGACGGCCGTCAGCACGAGGGTCGCCACCAGGCCGCCGACGCTGATGAGGGTGAGCACCCCGCTCCAGAAGGCGTCGTCCCGCCGCCCGCGTCTCACCGGTCGTGCGCCTCCCTCCGGTGCTTGCGCAGCAGGACGTTCGCGTCGGTCTCCGCGCTCCGGTCGTAGTCGGCCCGTGCGCGTTCCCGGCGCAGGTCGAGCTCGCCGCAGGTCGGACAGTTGCGGAACGGCAGCGGCGGCCGGTCGGGGTCGTCGGGCCCCGGCGCGCTCACACCTGCCGCCCGGTGCGCGCGTTCGCGGCCTTCACGCCGCTGCGCAGCCGTTCGTCCAGGGTGGGCGGGCGCAGCGTCGCCGGGTCGGCCTCCCACTCGACGCCGCCGCCGACCGGCCGCAGCATCGCGTGCCGCCCGAGGGTGTCCTGATACTCGCCGACCCTCTGGGTGGCCGGGTCGTAGAGCAGCGTGCCGGGCTCGAAGGGCTCTGTCGTCATGCCTCAGCTCCGTCCGTACAACACGTGAACGTGCCCACGCAGTGCGATCACAGCATTACTGTGGGTGTTCTTGGGTGGGAACGAGCATGGCCCATGCGCACCCGAGAAACGCCGTTGACGTGCGCTTCTTCCGGTTCCGGGCCCGCAAGTTCCACAAGTTCCACGCTTCGGGGAGGGTGTGCCGAGATGCCGCCGAGAAGAGTGATCACAGGCCGGAGCCAGGAGCCCAGGCGCCGGTACGCGGAGGAGTTACGGCTCCTGCGGGCGGAACGCGAGCTGAGCCTGCGGCAACTGGCGGAGACGGTCGGCTGGGACCCGAGCCTCTTCGGAAAACTGGAGAGCGGGGCGACCCTGGGCGGCCCGGAGGTGGCCCAGGCGCTGGACGCGTTCTACGGCACACCGGGCCTGCTACTGGCAATGTGGGAGGTCGCGGTGGCGGACCCTATGCAGTTCAAGGAGCGGTTTCGGCGGTACATGGCGCTTGAGGCCGAGGCGATCAGTCTGTGGCACTACGGGGGCAGCACCATTCACGGGCTGCTGCAAACGCCCCAGTACGCGAGGGAGTTGCTTGGGGCGGGCGGCCTTGAGAAGGGTGAACTCGATCAGCAGGTCGAGGCACGGATGGGGCGGAGAGAGGTGCTGGAGAGGGATGACGCATCACCGTTCCGGGTCATTCTGTCCGAGGCTGTGCTGTGTAACTCGCTGCGCTGTGACCGAGATTGGCGGGAGCAGGTGCGATACCTGCTGGAGGTTGCGGAGCGTTCGAACGTCACCCTGTACGTGGTGCCGTACGGCACCGGGCTGCACGGCTTGATGGACACCCCCGTGACCTTTCTTCGGTTGCCGGACGGTCGTACGGTGGCCTACGCGGAGAACGTCCTGCGTGGCGAACTGATCGAGGAAACAAGCAGGGTTGAGGATTTGCAGCGCAGATACGATGCAATTCGCGACCTGGCGTTGGGTCCTGCCGAGTCGCGGATGTTCATGTTGCGGATCCTGGAGGAAGTGCCGTGAGAACCCTGAACTTGACCCGCGTGACGTGGCGCAAGAGCAGCTACAGCAACTCAGAAGGCGGCGCGTGCCTCGAAGTCGTTGACAGCCTCCCTGTCGTCCCCGTGCGTGACAGCAAGGACGTCGGTCGCGCTCCTCTCGTCTTCGGGGTGGGTGCCTGGTCGGTGTTCGCGGGTGCGGTCAAGCGAGGCGACCTCTTCGAGTAGCGGAGGAGATCCTGTGCGAGTCGTCGATCTGAGCAACGTGACCTGGCGCAAAAGCAGTTACAGCAACGCGACGGGTGGCGAGTGCGTCGAGATGTCCGTCGACCTCCTGAGCGCCGCCGCCTGGCGAAAGAGCAGTTACAGCAACTCGGACGGCGGCGCGTGCCTTGAGGTCGCCGTCGACCTCCTGAGCGCCGCCGCCTGGCGAAAGAGCAGCTACAGCAACCAGGACGGCGGCGCGTGCCTCGAAGTCGCCGATGATCTCGCCGTCGTCCCCGTCCGTGACAGCAAGGATTCCGCGCGAGGCCCGCTCGTGTTCGGGGTAAGTGCCTGGCGGGAGTTCGTCGGGGGCTTGCGCGGGGCCGGTCAGTAGACCAGCGCCTGCGTCCCGTCCGACACCGCCTCCTGGACGAAGACCTGCGCCCCCGCGATGCGGACGCCCTCGATGACGTCCTTCTCCGTGATGTCCCGGCGGGCCGCGCACTGGGTGCACAGGGTGACGCGGCCCCCGGCGACGATCGACCCCAGCAGGTCCTGCAACGGCGCCGCGTGCGGCAGTTCGAACTCCGCCGCGCGCCCCGGCAGCGCGAACCACGCCGACTCCCCCGTCAGCCACAGCGACACGTCCACGCCGCTCGCCACCGCGACCGCGGCGACCGTGAACGCCTGCGAGCAGCGTTCCGGGGAGTCCGCGCCTGCCGTCACCTTGATCACTAGCTTCTTCGCCATGACCGAATCGTAATCTTCCCCGCTGCAACGGACGGCGCGACCAGTGAGTCTGCTGTGAAGCGTGCATACCGCACGTACACATCGTGTTCCATGGGGGAACGTCTTGGCGACACCAGAAGAACCGTCCGCGTCGGCGGAGCCCGGGGAGAGACCCGGGCACCGGCGCGGCCGTACCGCCTCGCTCATCGCCTGCGCCGCCGTCCTCGGCGTCGTCGCGGGCACCTGCGTCGGCTACCTCGTGCAGGCCGACCGCGCACCGACCCCGCTGCCCTCCCTGGCCCAGCCGGTGCTCACCCGGGCGAAGGGGCCGGGGCCCGAACCGCTGTCGGCCGCGCGGGACCGGCAGGTGAGGACCGACGGCGACCTGCGCAAGCTGCTGCTGGAGAAGCCCGCCGGGGCCCGGACGTCCGACGTGGTCGGTGTCGACGGCTGGATGGACCTCGCCGAGTACTCCTCGATCTTCGCCGATCCCTTCTCGTCCTTCCGCGAGCAGATGTCGGGAGGGTTCCGCCGGGCCGCCGTCACCAGATGGGTGCAGGGGAACCGGCAGACGGAGATCGTGCTGGTCCAGTACCGGCAGGACGACGTCCTCGCGCGCGGCGGCTTCGAGGAGAGCGACATGTACTGGGACGACGACGGGCTCACCCCGAAGGGCTGGCGGGTCCCCGGTACCGGCAGCGGCATGGCGTACGCGTACCCCGAGCCGTACCGGGAGCCCGGGTACGAGCCCATGTACACCGCGACGGCCGACGCGCACCGCGGTGACATCGTCATGGAGATCTACGTCAGCGACACCGAGCGGGTCCCCAAGGCGACGATCATGGATCTCGCCGAGCGGCAGATGGAGCGGCTGTGAGCGAGCACCCCGGGACCGAGCAGCCCGGAGCCGGGAACCCCGACGCCGAACCCGCCTCCGGCGCGCACCCCTTGAGCGGGTCAGGCGACGACCGTCCCGCCCCGCTCGCCCCGCCGCGTCGCCGGCGCCGGGTCGCCCGTGCCGTCGGGGGCGCCGTGCTCGCCTGTGCCGTCCTCGCCGGGGTCGGCGCCACCGTCGTCACCGTGCGCAACGCCGACCGCGACCCGGGCAAGCCGTCCTTCGCCTTCCCGGACAGCAGGCCCGCCGAGGCGAAGGCCCCGGCGCCGAAGGGGCTCGCCGCGCTGCTCGTGCCCTACGGCACCGGCGACTGGAGCCGCGGCCCCGACTACCAGTCGTTCGGCTCCGACGTCGAACTCGGCGGCGCCCGCGCGCAGGCCCTGCGCAAGGAGGAACTGGGCGTGCTGCCCCGCACCGCGCGGCGGGAGCTGGAGAAGGAGTACGACAAGCACCCGGTCAAGGGCATGGCCCTGCGCAGCTACCTCAGCGGCGAGCTGGCCGCCCTCAGCGACAGCGAGGGCGTCTACACCGCGACCGTCATCCTGACCCGGATGGACGGCCGGGCGCAGGCGGAGGACCAGGCGGCCTCCCGGCTGCGCGTCATGGACTCCCTCGACGTCTTCCGCCCCGGGCCCGCGGTCAAGGGGCACAAGGACGCCAGGTGCTACCTCCAGCCCAAGGCGGTGAGCGACGTCGTCGACCGGATGGTCTGCGCCGCCGCCCGGGGCGACCTCTCCGTGCTGGCCGAGATGGAAGGCATCCGGCCCCTGGACACGAGGAGCGCCGCGACGCTCTTCGCCGCCCAGCTCGACCGCATCGCGGAGCCCGGGGAGGCGGTATGACCGAGACAGGGACCGGAACGCAGGCCGAGGCACCGGTCGAGGCATCGGCCGAGGCGCAGACCGGGACACCGGCCGGGG
>NZ_FMCI01000353.1 GCF_900091845.1 Streptomyces sp. SolWspMP-5a-2 | reverse complement strand
GGTCACCGCGGAGGACTACGAGATCATCGCCGGCCAGGCGGCGCCCTCGCTGCGCCGGGTCCGCTGTATGCCTGCCGCCGACGAGGCGGGCGCGGTCCGTGTCCTCGTGGTGCCGGACGCGGTCGCGGACGAGGGTGACGACCGGCTCCGCTTCGAGCAGTTGATCCCCTCCGACCAGGTGCTGCGGGCGGTCACCGCGAGCCTTGACGAACGCCGTCTGATCGGCACCCGGCTGGTCGTCGAGCCACCGGTCTACCAGGGGGTGACGGTGGTGGCCCGGCTCGCGGCGCCCGCCGACGCCGTCGACCGGGTCCGTGACGCGGCGCTCGGCGCGCTCTTCCGCCATCTCAACCCTCTGGTCGGCGGCGCGGACGGAACCGGCTGGCCGTTCGGCAGGCCGGTCCAGTACGGCGACGTCTTCGGTGTTCTGCAACGCGCCACCGGTCACGCGCTGGTCGAGGAGATCCTGCTGTTTCCCGCCGATCCGATCACCGGCCGGCGCGGTGCACCGGCCGACCGCGTCGACCTGGCCGCGGGCGCGCTGGTCTTCTCCCACCAGCACCAGGTGGTCGTCACGGCACTCGAACCGGAGGCCCGCGGATGAGCCGCGCCGCGATACCGGGCCTGCCGAGCCGGTACCCGATCGGGGAGCAACTGCCCGCGCTGTACGCCGAGGACGACTTCGCGCAGCGCTTCACCGGCGGCCTCGACACCGTCCTCGCCCCGGTCTTCTCGACCCTCGACAACCTGCCCGCCTACCTCGATCCCCGGCTGGCCCCCGCCGACTTCCTCACCTGGCTCGCGTCCTGGGTGGGCGCCGCCGACGATCCGCAGTGGCCGCCGGAACGGCGCCGCGAGGCGGTCGCCCGCGCGGTGGAACTGCACCGCTGGCGCGGCACCCGGCGCGGTCTCGTCGAGGCGCTGCGGCTCGCACTCGGCGCGCGGGCCGAGGTCGAGGACGGCGGCGGCGCGGTGTGGTCGAGCACCCCCGGCGCCGACCTCCCGCCGGCCCCGTCCGCCGAGGTCCTGGTCCGGGTGCGGCCCCTGGAACCCGGAACCCGGCTGGATTTGGCCAGGGTCCACGAACTCGTCAGGACCATGTCCCCGGTGCACACCACCTGCCGGGTGGAGATCCTCCCCGCCCCGCCCGCCGAAGAAGGAAGGTGACCCATGCGCGCCTGTCCCGTGTGCGGGGCGTCCAACGGCCCCACGGACGACTTCTGCGGCAACTGCGGGACGTACCTGGGGTGGTCGACCGACGACGAGGCCACCGGCCCTCATTCCACCCGTTCCACCCCCGACACCACAGAACCCCCCACCCCCACCACCCCTCTCACATCCGCCGCCCCTCCCGCGCCTCCCGCCCCCACCACTCCTCCCACCCCCACCACGCCTCCCGCGGCGGTCACCCCCGCCACGCCGCCCAAGCCGGAGGCGGAGCCCGCGCCCCCCGCCCCCATCCAGCCCGTCCGCCCCGCGCGGCCGGTCGCCCCCCGGCCGGTCGTGCGCCCCGCCGGGACCCCGGACGAGATCACGGGCGCGCCCTGCCCCTCGTGCGGCACCCCCAACCCGCCGGGCCGCCGCTTCTGCCGCCGGTGCGCCACCCCGTTGGACCCGGCCGCGCAGGCACCGCGGCTGCCGTGGTGGCGGACCGTGTGGCCGTTCCGCCGGCGCCGGGTACGGGCGAGTTCGGGACGGGGGTTACGGTTCCTGGTGATCCTGGCCGTGGTGGTGGCGCTCTGCGCCGGCGCGTTCCTGCTGCTGCCCGCCGGACGCGCCCTGTTCGAGGACACCCGGGACAAGCTGGGAAAGGCCGTGCCGATCACGCCGGCGACCATCAGCGCGAGCGCGGAGGTACCCGGGCACCCGGCGGAGAAGACCGCGGACGGACTGAGCAACAGCTACTGGGGCGCGCCCGCCGCCGGCGCCTCGGTGACGTACACCTTCCGGGCGCCGTTCCGCCTGGTCGACCTGATCATCACCAACGGTCCCTCCAAGGAGCCGGAGAAGTACACCGGCGAGGCGCGGGCGCTGGAGATGGACCTGGAGGTGACGTCGGAGGACGGCGGGAGGCAGAGCCGCCGGATCACCCTCAGCGACAAGCCGGGCGACCAGACGATCGCCACCGGGTACAGCGATGTGAAGTCGGTCCGCCTGACGCTGCGTTCACCGGCCGGACTGACGACGGGCCGTCATCTGGCGCTTGCGGAGGTGGAGTTCTTCGAGCGGGGCTGACCGGCGAGGGCGTTGCCGAGTCGGGAGGGGGTCGGGGTCGGTGTGTGGTTCGTGGTGGCTGCCACTCATGTGTCCAGGTCGGCTGGATTCACCTTCGTGACCGTCCCATACCCCCCCTATTCCGGGCTTGTCGGTGATAGCCGTTGGGTGATCCGGTTGAACAAGTCGGTCAGTGGTTCGCCGATGTTCTGGCCGAAGTCGGTGAGTCCGTAGGTGACGTGGGGTGGTGTCGTCGGCTCTACGTTGCGCCAGACGAGGCCGTCGTGGACCAGTGCGCGCAGGGTCTGGGCGAGCATTTTCTCGCTGATGCCCCGGATGGTGTCGCGGAGTTCGTGGAACCGGAGATCGTTGCTCCGTAGGGAGATGAGTACCCAGACGCCCCATCTGCTGGTCACGTGGTCGACGATGTCACGCGCGGGGCAGTCGGTGTGAAACACCTCATAGTGATTGCCCGCTTCGGCTGACGTCACCTGCATGCCTTCCTTCACGTTGGGAGCTTACCTCTGGGTATGTTCTTACGAAAAGTAAGCCTGGGCTCCTAGCGTCAGTTACCGCAGTGCACAACGGACGAGGAGCTGAAGATGATCGTGGTGACCGGGGCTACCGGCAATGTGGGCGGGCCTTTGACGCGGGCCCTGGCCGAGGCGGGTGAGCAGGTGACGGCGGTGTCACGGCGTGCGGTGGCGATGCCGGACGGGGTCCGGCATGTGGCGGCCGACCTGGCCGCGCCGGCGGGTCTCGCACCCGTCTTGGACGGGGCGAAGGCTCTGTTCCTTCTGCTGTCGGGGGACCTTCACGCCCCCGAAGCCAGGCCGGCCGACATCATCGCCCTGGCTGCGGCCCGTGGGGTTCGCCGGGTCGTTCTGCTGTCTTCGCAGGGTGTGGTGACCAGGCCGCTCGGCTTGTCGCGGGTCGCGATGCGCGCGGTGGAGGATGCGTTGCGGGAGTCCGGCCTGGACTGGGCCGTACTGCGCCCGGGCGGTTTCGCCTCCAACGCGTTGGCGTGGGCGGAGTCCGTCCGCACGCAAGGGATGGTCGCCGCGCCTTTCGGTGACGTGGGGGTGCCGGTCGTCGACCCGGCGGACATCGCCGAGGTCGCGGCGGCCTGTCTGCTGGACGACCGGCACACCGGCGGGGTGTATGAGCTGACCGGGCCAGAGGTCATCACGCCGCGTCAGCAGGCGCGGGAGATCGCCGCAGCGCTCGGCTCGCCCGTGCGGTTTCACGAACTCACGCGCAGTGAGGCCAAGGCCATGATGACGGAGTTCGTGCCGGTGGAACTCGCCGACGACACCCTGGACATCATCTCCGCCCCGAACCCGGCCGAACTGCGGATCAGCCCTGATGTGGAACGAGTCCTCGGCCGTGCCCCGCACTCCTTCAAGGACTGGGTGGCCCGCAGCATCGCCGCTTTCCGCTGAGGCACAACGCAACGGAAGCACCCGGGCAGCCTCGTGCGGCTGCGACCGCACGAGGCCGCCCGCCTTCCTACCGCTGCCGCCGGCGTCCCGAACTCGACCAGCAGGGCGCCGGCGCCGAGGAGCTGGCGGTCGGTGCCGGTGCGCTGATGGGCGGCACGCATGGTCACGGGGGTGCACCGGGCGAGGGCAGAGCGGTCGACCCGGGGCGGTGCAGCCGGTCTCCGGAGCGATGGGTCGGGGTCGGCGGGCGGTGGAGGCGTTGCGGTCAGCGGGATACCCAGGGTGGTGAGCCGGGCGGTGGTGCCGGTGATGCGGACGGCTGAACCGGCCGACGACCGTGGTGGGCATGAATGTGTCTCGAGGCGATGTCGGCTGGCTGGTCGGTGACTCCTGCTCAGAGCGGCCTGCTGTTTTCGTCGTCCGGCGAAGCCGGGGCGGCTGTAGCGGATGGGCTTGCCAAGGGTGCGGGTGTAGGCGATCTCGCGGCGGGTGCTGTCTTCGAGGCAGCCGCCGGGGCCGACGACGAGGACGCCGCCAAGGTTGACGACGAGGACCTCGCCGCCGAGGCCGATCCTCTGGACACAGAGGGCGTCCCCAGACGTGCTTGAAGCGGTCGGCGCGGCCCCGGGTCGGCCGCACCGGATGGCGCCGCTTCAGGCTGCAGCCGGGTGCGAGGACGATACGGCTGGCGACGGTCCCGTGGACGCTGCTGTCGGCGAACTGCTGTCAGAAGCGGGTCGACCCGCACAGCACCACACCCCTGGCGCGGAAGGCGGGGGAGGAGCGGGCCGGTCCGGGCACGACGGCCCCTCCTGAGCGGGACGACAGCAGCCCCCCGCTGTCGCCCCGCTCGCGGGTGAGTCGCGCTGGTGGTCAACCGCGGAGGTAGGCGACGACGGCGTGCCCAGGGACGTCGTGCGCGGTACGGGCGGCGACCACGGCGACCTCTGCCGCCGTGACGTCGCGAGAGCCGGTGTCGCCCAACTGCATCGAAGCGGCGACCAGGCTGACGGCGGCGGCACGCACTCGGGCGGGAACGGCTGAGAGCCGGATGGGGGGAGCGCGTTGGCCGTGGCCGTACGGCGGCCGCAGCTCCGCCCGGACGGTGTCGCTGTTGGACTCGCCGCCGCGCAGTGCTTCGTGCTTGCGGTACGGGACGCCCCAACGGCTGCCCGCGTGGTGCAGAAGGCCGACGGGGACCCAGCCGTCTCGGTCGCGGCGGGCACGCACAGTGATCACGTGCCGGAGGATGCCGGTGACCAGGCTGCCGAGGAGGGGTGCCGAGAGGCCCAGGCGTGCAACGCGTACAGCTCGCCGGCGACCTCATCATCCCGCTGGACTGCGTCGCGGACCCGGCGAACGAACCACCGGCCTAGCACTGGCACGAGTACCGCAGCCGCCGACCCTGCGCAGGACCCTGCCGACCCTGCCGACCTGGCTGTCCGCGCGGATCACGCGTAGGTACGCAGTTCGGGCCACATCTCGCCCCAGGGACGACGAGGGCTGGTGCAGACGTAGACGTGCCCGCCCCACTCGACGTTGTGCACGCCGTAGGGGTTGGAGAGGGTGGCGGCCACGCGGACGTGCCGGAAGTACCGGCGCAGACGGGCGGTGTACTCGGGTGCGTGGCCGGGACCGGGAGCGACCGCCACCACGGTCGTCGCGTCGGGATTGCCCGGCCCCCACCACCAGTCGGAGTTGTGGGCGCTCACCGCGGTGGGCAGCCCCATCCCGCGGCCGAGTTCGTTGACGGCGCCGGCCTCACCGTAGTCCGCCGTGAAGATCACCGCGTTCGCCCGCTGCCCGGGCGCAAGCCCGGTCCACACCTGCCGCACCGTGCCCACCAGTTGCGGCCAGCCCAGGGATTCCCCCGAATTCGCGTTGATGCCGTACGCCCACGCCACATCGGAGGGCGGCAGCACCGGCAGCACGATCACGCCGAGCAGCGCAGTCGAGACGGCTGTTGCGAACATCAAGCCGCGCAGCCGGTCCGGTCGGGATCGCAGCCGGGCGTCGAGTGCCGTGGCACCGGCGGCCAGCAGCGACACGTACAGGCCGCCCAGGTAGTACACCTGCGCTCCGGTCGTCACGGCGAACAGCACGAACAGCACCGCGTAGGCGGTCACCAGGCACTGCCACAGCGGTCGCCCGGACCGCCACAGAAACCGCAGGCCCGCCACCCAGAGGACCGTCATCGCCAGGCAGGCCATACCGAACTGCCCCACGATCCAGGTGAGGACGTTCCCCAGGCCTCCGTTCTTCGCGTGCAGTGCCCGCGTCATCTCGAACATCGCCCAGCCGTGCCGCGACTGCCACCACAGGTCCGGCAGCACGAGCACCACGGCTATCACGGCACCCGCGAGCAGACGGCGGTCAACCGCGGTCCGACGGGCCGGCCCCAGCAGCACGGCGGCCAGCAGGACGATCCCGAAAACAGCCGCGAGGTGGTTGAATTCCGCGCCGATGCCGACCAGCGCTCCCGCGGCCAGCCACCACCGCGTGTCGCCGGTGCGGCCGATCCGCGCGACCACGAACGCGATCGCCGCCCACGCCAGCATCTCGTACGAGGTGGTGTTGGCGAGGTGCGCGCCGCCCAGGAGCACAGGCATGGTGGCGGTCGCGACCGCCGCGAGCAACTGGGCCCGCCGCGCGCCGCCGAACTCCCGCGCGGTCATCCCGCCCACGACCACCGTGCCCGCGGCTGCCAGCGCGGGCCACAGCCGCAGGCCCACCTCCGAAACCCCGAACAGCGACAGCGAGACCCGGGCCAGCAGGGGCGCGAGCGCGGGCTGATCCACATAGCCCGCCTGCAGGTGCCGGGCACAGTCCAGGAAGTACAGCTCGTCGATGTGGAAGCCGTAGCGCGACGCCAGTGTCATCAGCACGGCCAGGACCACCCCGGCGACGGCGAACACCCGCCGGTCCAGCCGCGCGATCCCCTCGCCGGCCACTCCGCCCGTTGGCCGCCCCGCGCCCGTCACGTCCCCCATCGCCGCTACCCCCGGTTCCCGGCACTCCGCTCGCGCCGTCCGCGCGACCACTGCGGCCCCGGCGCGCACACCCCCGGGCCGCTCGTACCCTACGCACCGAGCAGGCGCGCGGTGAAGCCTCCCGGCCCGATGCCCCCGGGAGCCCTCGGGCCGGACCGTGACGCCTGAGCTGCCCGCCGGGTCGTCGGGCAACGCCGCGGCGACCGCTTCAAGGAGCAGACGGCCAAAGGCGTTCGCTGCCTGACAGGCCGCTGGCACGGCGTCGCAGACCGGCAGGCGCTAGGAGCTGTCCGAAATTGATTTGCGCTGGGTCGGGGTGAGTTGACGGATGCGGCATGGGAGCGGACATCGCCCATGCTGCCCGGTGTTGATGGCCGTGGTCGTCCGTGGCGGGATCACCGGCAGGTGGTCAACGGGGTGCGGTGGCGGTTCCGGACCGGTGCTCCGTGGCGTGATCTGTCGCAACGCTACGGTTCGTGGAAGACCGTCTACGAACGGCATTGCCGCTGGTCGGCGGACGGCATCTGGGACCGGATCCTGCATTCGGTCCAGGCCGACGCCGACTTGGCGGGGCGGGTCGACGGGTCGATGGCCGGGGTCGACTCGACGTCCTGCCGGGCCCACCAGCACGCGGCCGGCGCCCGCAAGGCCAAGCCGCGGGTCCAGAAAAAAGGACGACGCCCCGGCACCACCGCCCCGACGAGGGACTCGGACGGTCCCGGGCCGCCCTGACCTGCAAGATCCACCTCGCCGGCCAAGGCGGCTGCCGCCCCACGCCCCTCCTGCCCACCCCGGGACAGTGGCGACGCACCGCAGATGATCGAGGTCCTGGACCGGATCCGAGTTCCGAGGCCACAGGCGGAAGGCCCCGAACCCGGCCGGACCACATCAGCGGCGACAAGGCAAACAGCTCTCGCCAAAACCGCCGCTACCTGCGAAGACGCGACATCCGGCACACGATTGCGGAACCGAAGGACCAGCGGTCCGACCGCGCGCCGCAAGGGCAGCAACGGGGGCAGGCCCGCCGGCTTCGACCGCGACCGCTATCGGCGGCGCAACGAGGTCGAACGGACCGTCAACCGGCTCAAGAACTCCCGCGCAGTCGCGACGCGTTACGACAAGAGGGCCTACGTCTTCCACCGCACTAACCGTCGCAGCGATCCGACTCTGGCTCCGTCAGTGATCCGCCGGACAGAACCTGGGCCCAGGCATCGGAGGGCTTCGGCGCTGCCACCCTCTACGCCTACTTGCTGCTCCGCCCGGACACCGCCGCCCGCGTCCGCGCCGCTGTCCCTGTGCTCGGGAGCCCGGCCGATCTGGCCACCAAAGCGACGGTGTTGTGCGCAGCTGCTCCAGACCGTGATCCGTGGAGACAACCTCGCTTTCGAAGGCCCGCTCCAGGAATGGTCCGAGGAACTTGTCCGTCGCTGGCTGGGGGTGACCCGTCCGGCCTCGTGTGCCGGCTGCATCCCGTCACCAACTCCCGGCGGCGGACGGCCACGTGCCGGGTCTGGGCTGGTGAGGTGCTGTGCGCGGTCCGGGACCAGAACGGCGTGGTGGCCTCAGGGCGTCCGGTGCGACGCTTCCCGAAGCGGCGGGGAACCAGCGGAACCGGCCGCCCCTGATCGGGTGACTCGACAGTGTTCTGAGGCCGCCGAGTGAAGCCTGCGTGATCTTGTGGCACGGTTCGGCGAGGTTTCATCACGTGGGCGCCGGACGCCGCTCTCCGGAGTCCGGAGAGCGCCGGACTCCGATGAAATTCCTGCGACGGGACGTGCGGTATGCAGACGACAGCGATGGATTTCGGCGAGCTGACACTCGCCTTCACGGACGAGTTCACCTGGTGCTGGGACGACAAGAACACAGGTGGCACCCAGTGGGTGAGCTTCTGGCATCCAAAGGCCCCGAAAGGGTTCCGGGCATTGGGATCAATGGGCTTCAACGCGTGGGAATCGGCGAATCTCAAGGCGAAGATCCCGCACGCCGACAAGGCCAGCAAGACGAGTGAGCACCTCGTGGTCCTGTGCGTGAAGCAGAACTCCAGTGAAGCGTCGAAGAAGGCATCCACACCGGCCCTGGCTGCGCCGCGGGACTACGAGGAGGTCTGGAGGGACACCGGCAGCGGCGGGAAGTACTACTGCTCGGTGTGGCGCCCCATCCCGCCGAAGGGGTATGTAGCCCTGGGCTGCGTGGTGGCCGAGAACACCTACGACAAGCCGTCGACGGACGCCGTGTGGTGCGTGCGCAGGGATCTCGCGTTCCGTTCCATCGTGGAGCAGACGTACACCGACAAGGGCACGGGTTCCAAGCGCGACTTCAGCGCCTGGCAGAACAAGACCCCTGGCTTCAACAGTCCGGACGAGACGCTGACCGCGCTGATCGCGCCCAACACGTTCGCCGCCCACGTGAGCCACAACCAGCCTGACGGCCTGCCCGAGATGTACGTCCTGTGCCTTCCGATTCCGTCCGACGAGCCCGACCCCGGAGCGACCCCCAGTCTCGGCAGCACGGCCAAGCCCGCGGAGAAGACGAAGGCGAAGGTGACCGAGACCGCCTGGATCCCCTTCACCGCCATCGCGGACAAGGACTACACCGTCCCCTGGAAACTGGAGCACTCACCGTTCTACAAGATCGAACGCAAGGCGAGCTGGGTCCTGGCCGGACACATCAACAACACGACCAGCGTCGCTCAGAAGACCACCGCGAGCACGACGACCGGCACCACGGATGCGGCGGCGGACACGTGGGGGGGCGACGTCGGATTCTCGTTCGGGTTCAAGAAAGGGTGGACATCCCCCATCGGCTCGGGCGAGTTCAGCATGTCGTTCAGCGTCACCACGAAGTTCTCCCGGACCGAGACCACGACGAAGATGACATCCGAGACCTGGACCCAGGAACTCATCGCGCCGCCGCACAAGGCCGCCGCGATCTGGGTGGGTAACCACACCATCCAGGTCGTGCGCGGCGACGGAACCCGCGTCGGCCCGGAACTCTCCTTCAACGACGCCAAGAGCGTCCACTACGACGATTTCCCGGACAAGTAGCCGTACCCGGCTGCAGTTCGGCGCTCCCAGACGACAAAGGGCCTGGACGAGCTGGACCGCTGCACCTTGCCGCAGCCGTCGGCAGGGTGCAGCCAGGGCGCTGAGACTGCGCCACCTCGCCCGCGCCCACGGAGCCGTCCGGGCCGCGTGACCAGCCGTCCCCGTCGACCAGGAGCAAACGGTTGCGCCTGTCTGCTGCGCTGGGTGCTGCGCCAAGGGCTGCGGTAGGTGTTGCGCAGCCTGCAAGAGCGTCCCCGTGTCCGCGCAGGTCACCGCGCGGTTCTGCCGTGGCTTGCTGACATCCCCGTTGCGGCTGCTTGGCCCATGCCCCCTCGCCGGTGTGAAGGAGGAAGAGACGGGCGGGATGGGCGGCGCGGGCCGCGGCAGGGGACCGGGGCACGCTGAACCGGTTGCGCGTCGGCCGGGCCGCCCCACCGCCGTCAGCCCGGCGGCGGCCGGGACGGAAGCCGCCGGCGCCCCGGTGCTGTCCTTCCGATGCCGACCCCCACCAGGGGATGAGGCGGGAGAGTCCCGCCGGATGGAGGTACCGCTGTGAAGGTCCGACTCCTGGGCGGCCCGCTCGCCGGTCGCGTACTCACGATCGCCGACGCCCCGTGGGCCGGACGCTGGTTCACGGCCGGTGACGCCGACTGGGGCCTGTACGTCCCCGGGCACCGCAACCCGGCGACCGGCACCGTCCTGGCGGAGGTCCGGGTCACCATCCCGCGCCGCCGGTAATGGCCCACCGGTGCCATGCCGCACGAATCCCCGGGCCCTGACAGCGGGCCCGGGGCCGGTCAGAGCCGGGGCGGTCGGTAGTCGTCGCGCTCGGAGTTCGGCCCGTACCGCTCGATGAGGGCACAGGTGCAGGTCCCGCCCTCGTAGCACACCTTGTCGCACTCCTCGTGGTGTTCCCGCGTCGGCCGCTCCGTCGGGGCCGCCGACGGAGCGGCCGACGCGGGGGCGGCCTCGACGGTCAGGACCGCGCCCGCCCAATCCATGCCCAGTGCGGCGAGGGCGATGTCCAGGAGTGGTGTTCCTGATCAGTGGTGGATGGGCTGACCTGTGCTTATCGGTCTGGGGTGGGGGACAGGTCGGGCGGAGTGGTTGTCCTGGGCGTGTGTGAGTTGGGGTGTGGTGCCGTGGCGGGTGGGGGTGAGCTGGGTTTTTTCAGGTAGTGGGTTCTGGTGATCAGGTTGTGTCATCTGCGGTGAGCGGTGGGCATGTTCAGTGATTGCTGGTACGTGCTGCTGCGAGAACGGAACTGTCGGTGGTGGCTGCCAGGCAGAAGCATGGCTATGTGCTGCTGAGAAGTCGTTGTTGGTTGCTCTGGAGTTGTTGCGTGGCGTGTTCGGGCGTGAGTGCCCAGCGAGTGGCGAGGTGAACAATGACGTCGGCGAGGTCTGCTGGTCGGGCCGGGCGTTTTCCATAGCGGGCGAAGGGCCCGTCGGTCTCGAGGAGGATTCGGTCGGGCGGGAGGGCGTCGAGTAGGGCGCGGCCTTTTACTGAGGTGGTCATGGCGGGGTTGACGGAGAACCACAGTCCTGCGGCTAGGGCGTCGTCTACCAGGGTTAAAGGGCCCGTGTACCAGTGCAAGATCGCAGCGGCGGCGCCGGTCTGCGCGAGTCGAGAGAGGGTGTCCTTCTCGGCGCCGCGACTGTGCACGGTCATTGGCAGGGCCCCGGTTCGGGGATCGGAGAGGATGGCCTCGAAGATTCGCAGTTGCGCGCGGCGGGTGCTGCGCCCGGCGGGGGAATAGTCGAGCCCGATCTCGCCGATCCACTCCGCTTCGGGCAGCATGCGCAGGAATCGGGCAAGATCGGCGGGAGTGAAGCTGTGGGCTCGTAGAGGGTGCATGCCCAGTGCGGGGTGCACGCCAGGGCGTCTGCCGAGCCGGGCGCGCAGCAGTCGGTATTCTCCCGGGTCTTCGGAGACGGCGACGACGTCGACCGAGGCGTCGGCGGCCTGGCGCAGGACGGCGACCGGATCTTGGTAGCCGGTCAGGTGGCAGTGGCTGTCGAGCAGGGCGTTCACGTGTGGTGTTCCAGTAGTTGTGCGAGCTGCCCTCGGGCGCCGGCGGTGAGCCAGGTGCGGACCTCGGCGGTTCCGCGCCGCCAGACGTCGATGTACGCGGTGCGTTCGCCGCGGGGCAGTGGACCGTTGCGCAGGATGTCGCTGGAAGGTCGGCCGGGGCCGGTGCCGGCCAGAACAGCACGCAGGTCGGCGCTGCGGCCGGAGGCCGGATCCAGGAGTTCAGGATCGGTCAGTGCGTCCCATGCGTAGTGCTCGGCCCGATCCCAGCCGGCTTTGGCCATTGATGCCCGTCGGATCAGACAGGGGAAGCAGTATCCGCAGTTGCCCTGTGCGCGTTCGGCGTAGCGGGCGGCCTCGGGGTGGGAGCAGGAAATGCTTTCCGGGGAGAGTTCGCGCAGAAGGGGCTGGTTCCGGCTGCTGGTGAGCATCTCGCCTTTGGTTTTCAGGCGGTAGGGATTGATCAGGGGGTTGGGAACGCCGATCGCTTCCTTGGCCTGCTCGAGCAGCGCGAGGTAGTGCGGATGGGTGGTGCGGGTGCTGAGGCTCCCGGCCCGGGCACGGGTGAGGGGCACGTTGACGCCGATGTAGCCGTTCTCGGGCAGATAGACGGGAACGTGTGGACTGATCGAGGAAGCGATCGCCAGGGCGGTGGACAAAAACATCAACGACCGTGATCGGGTGGTGGTTTCACGGGCGTGGGGTAGTGCTCTGGCCTGGAGTGGCTGGGCAGGCGCGGGCCGCAGGAAAAGACGCAGGGAGACCACGCGCGGCCCGTAGTGGGCGCGCAGTTGCCGGAATAGACGGGTCTGCGCTCGTGGTGTCTGGCCGCCCTCGTAGTGCGACAGGAGGTACAGGCGCTGCTCGGGATTCCCTTCCAGCAGGTCGATCACCCCGCACAGGGAGTCCAGGCCGCCTGAGAACAGACATACACCCTCTGCAGCGACCTGACCCTGGACGTCGTCCGATGCGCGCCGCAAGGGTGGAGACTGCTGGGAACGCGGATGCAGAGTCCACCGGTCGCCGGTCAGGAACCGCAGCATCTCCTGCGATGCCTCAACCGGCCAGGCGTCGGCGTTTTGTGCCGGGAAGCTGAGGGTTAGATCGCGCGTCCATGCGTCCTCGGTACGGCTTCGCTCGCTCACTCTGTCGGTGACGTATGCGCCGAACGCCATGACCATCAGATCGGCTGCCGGACGGGTGGGCTGAAAGGACCTGAACAGCCCGAGGCCGGCCTGCATCGTGGCCTTGGGCGAGCCAGGCATGAGGTCCAGCAGTACCCCGTCCGGCGGTGCCGGATCATCGAAGTCCTCGGTGCGCACCGTGAACTGCGTCATGCCAGTTCCTCCAACGCCTGGTAAGCCAGTTCCACAGCGCTCTCGACGAGGGCACGGCCGCCCGGGCCCGACCAATCCACGCTCAACGGGTCCATCGGCAGCTCGATGGCCACGCAGTCCTCGATGATCTGGCGCATCTGCCGGTCCGCGCGGCGTGCTGCTTCCGGGGCGGCGATGGTGCCAAGCCGTTCGGCCACCACTGGTACCCGGTTGTAGATGTAGTGCGTCAAGAACAGTTCGAGTAGCCGTTCCACATCGTTCCGGCTGGCGGCCTGGTGTTCCAGTTCCTCCCAGGAGTCAGCCTCCCCGAAAAGCTCCTCCAGCACATCGCAGACCGCGTCCCGAGCCGCCTGCCCGTCCAGGTCCCCTCCGGCCCCGGCCAACTGCGTCACCAGTTCGTCAACTACTTCGAACCGGTCCCGGCCCACCAGATTGCCCAGTGATGCCTGGCGCAGCGCCTCGCCCAGCCCGTCGGAGGCCACCCCGGACAGCAGGCCGCCCAGCCGTTGTGCTGTGCTGCGCCCGGCCGCCGCGCCCGCGAAGGCGGCTGCGGATCCGCCGAGGACCGGGACGTGGCGGGCAAGGACGGCCGCGGCCCGGCTGCGCGGCGCGGAGCCACGGCTGACATCGCGGGTGTAGGCGGTTGCCGCGTGTTTGAGGGGCGTCCACGCCCCGCCGGAGCCGCTGGTGCGATCGGTGGAGGTACCCACTCAGCGCCTCCCTTGCCGCCGCTGGCGCGCCTGGTGCACGATGCCGCCCGCCGGGGTGCCGGTGGCCTCCCAACTGTCCAGCAGCGCTGCCACGGCGGGGTCGGTGACGGGCAGTCGGCGCACCAGGGTGGTGATTTTCGGACGCAGGATCTCCAGGGGAATGATCTTTAGCCGCTCGCACACGTCCCGTGCAATTGCAGGAATCCGCTCGCACAACTCTGCCACGCCATCCGTGGCCGAACCTGCCGGATCGCGCTGGACCACCTGCATCAGGTGGTCCACGAGCGTCGGTAGATCCTCCGCAGCCACGGTCTCCTGCACCCGTCCCACCGCTGCCCGGCGCTGGCCGGCCACGTCGGACTGGAGTCGTCCAAGCAGTTCCTGGATGTGTTCGGGCAGAAGTGCGGTGCTGGCAGCCAGCGTCAATTTGGCCCGCGCGAACGTAAAGTACGGGCCGAGGTCCATCCCGGCCAGCGCGGGATCCATCCGAAGCCAGGCGCCGATGTGCGGCTTTTCTGCCCAAGCATGCACTTCCTCGCTCAGTTCGCTCGTGGTGGCGTCCTCCCGGCGCGATGGTCGGCGGGCAGAGGAGCGCTGTCGGGCACGGTGGTCTGTGGAGGAAGCTGGCTTCCCGGGGGGAACGTCCGCTCCTGCCTGCGCGGTCGGCACGGGGTCGCGTACATATTGTTCGGCGGCCAAGAGCTGGCCGTCTCCACCCGATCCCAGCGCCTGGACCTGCCAGTCGAAGAGCCTCTGGAAGTCAGCCAAGTACTGCTCTTCCAACACCATGAGCTTGGCCAGGACTGCAGCGTCCAGTGACGTGCCGCGGCGCTCGGCGCTCGCCAGGCGCAGTGTCAGGGTGTTCATGAACCGCTTGATCTGCCGCGGATTGCCCCGCAGGGCGCCGCCGAGCACGGGGGCGATGGCTGCGGCCCACGTCATGTCTTTGTACAGCTGCGCCGGCATGTCTGCCCCCAGGCTGGCCGATGCCATGCCCGCATTCAAGGCGACTCCCAGCGCACTCTCGCGCCTCCGCTGGGCGACTGCTGCAGTCACCACCGTGAACTGCTCCGGCGCAAGGTGCAGTTGGGCCAGCAGCAGGTGCATGTAAGTTTCGGCCTCCGGCGCGGACAGTACCGGAATGCTGATCTTGACCTGGAGCATCTTCTCCAAGTACTCCGCGCCCAGCCCAGAAGTGCCCGGTCGGCCGAGCCCTGGGTAGCGCCGATCGATGGCAGCCTGCACGACCTCGGAGTGGGCGGCGATCACAAACGCGCTCTTGTCGACGTTCAGGAAGAGCCGGATTGCCTCGAAGGTGTCCACGACAGTGTGGGGCAGGCACCGGTCCAAGTCATCGATCATCACGATCACGGCGCGGACCTGATCCAGGGAGCCCACAAGACCGGCGAACTGCTGCCGGAACGCCCCTGGGTCGGCAGGAGCGGAATCCTCATCGCCACTCTCCACGTCGGGCTCTTGGCCCGGGTTCATTCCGCCGACTGCGCCCTGAGCGATGGTGGAGGCCATGTCTGCCAGGCTGGGGTCGAGCGCACCGGCGGCCATCGCCGCACCAGCAGGCAGCGCTGTGCCGACCAACATTTGCACCGGCCGTCTCAAGCTCCTAGCCATCCGCTTGAGACGGCCAGCCTGCTCAGCCTCAGCGCTGCCGACTTCGGCCTCTTGCTGTAGGCGCGTCAGAACAGCTTCCATCAGTGCAGCCTTGATGTCCTCGTAGCCCTCGTACTGCCATGGGCTGAACGGGACCACGACGAAGTGACCGGCCTCGTCGGCTGGAAGGGACGACAGTTCCGCCGAGACGATCTTCAACAAGCTGCTCTTGCCGGATCCCCAGCCGCCGATGACACCCAGCGTTAGCGGAAGCAGCCGTGGTTGGGTAAGAGCAACGACCATCTCGTCCACAAGAAAGTCGAACCCAAGTAGGTCCAGTTCCGTCTCGTTGTCCGACCACATGCTGCCTCCCGGACCTCGTACCGCACGGCCCCCACCGTGCGGGTTCATGATCCTAGAGCGAAGGGCCGAAAAGGGGACCTAGTTCGTCAACGTTCCCTCGGCCCTCTTTGCCACGGTTGGTTGCAATGTGCCGTTGCGCGTTGCTGGCGTATGAACATCCTCAGGCCTTGTCCGCCTGGAGGGAGTACCCCGCCCCGGATCCACAGGCCGTGGACTACCGGACGCAAACACGCTACGTCGTGGGCAGGACCGTGCTGGACGGCGCGGCGCTCGCCGAGGCGGACGACACCAGCGTCTGGCGCATCACTTCGAGCCCTGTGCATCACCCGAACGTGCTGGCGCGACGACCTCGTCTCCATCCGGACCCGTGCGGTGCGCTTGGAGAAGACCCCGGCGTTCTTGTCTACGCGGATGCTGGTGTCTGGCCCGCGCCGCCCGGGCCGGCGGGTGGTAGGGCTCCTGGTGGTGGTTCGGGCGGTGGCTGTGGAGTGGCGGCGAGGGCTGTTGCTTGCCGGTAGCTGATGATGGCTTGGATTCTTTTTTCGGGGTCGGTTATCTGGTCGAGGGTGGCGGCGAATTTCTCGTCGACGAGGGTTCCTTTTCGTTGTCGTGAGTGTTCGAGGATGAGGCTGGTGAGGGGGACGGCGAGGTATGCCGCGATGACAATCACTCCGACGGCCCACCAGGGTGCGCCGCCCAGGGCGCCGGCGAGGATGGCGGGGAGTCCGGCGAGGAAGCCGGTGATGGGGGTGAGGGAGGAGGAGTTCATCGCGTGGATGCCCTTCCAGCACGTGACGGCTGGGCCGCCTCATGCCTGAACGAGCCGTGCGTGGACGGCTGGGACGGGGAGAGGCGGCACAGGTGCGCCGTGGCGTGAGGGCATGCCGAGGACCGGCGCCGCCGTCGGGCGGGCCGGTGGTGTTTTACGGCAGGCCTATCAGCCCCCTGAAAGACCGGTTCTTCGGTCTCGTGGGGTGCTTTAGATGTTTCGTGTGGCGGTTTCTGCGGAAGAGGTTTTTTCGGCTTTTTGGGCAGGCTCCAGCTATGTAGCGCAGCTAACAAAAAGGCTGCTAATAAAGCCCCTAAGCCGGTTCATTTACCTTTTCCGTTCCGCCTTTCTTTGCTCGTTGGCCTCGTGCCACCTCGTGCGGGCACGCCAGGCCTGCCCACCAGTATCGGTCATCACGCCGCCGTCTGAGACCTCTTCGGGCAGATTACGTCCGAAGTTCTCGCCGACCCGGGCTGGTTGAGGGTCGATTGACCTGAGTCGGAAGGTGCCGGTGCTGACCGGAGGGGGAGTTCAGACGTTGACGAGTCCGGCTGTGGTGAGGAGGTGCTGCTGGCCGGGGTGCAGGAGCAGCCAGCCGCGGCGCTGGCTTTGGACCCAGTGGCGGGCTGCTGGGTGGCGGGGATCGGCCTGTGCTTGGTGGTAGGTGCGTTGCCACAGGATGGGCCAGGGCGGGTTCCACCAGGGGTCGATCACGGCGAGGGCCCGCTGGGTGGGGGAGGGGCTGCTGCGTTTCTTCGCGAGCTCGCGCTGCCGGTTGAGCCATTCGCCGAGGGGGAAGCCGTCCTGGACGGTCTTGATCGGCGGGCAGAGGTGGCCGTGTTCGCCAGCCCAGGTACGGGCATGCGTGAGGGCTTCGGCGTGGGGCCGGGGCCGGGGGCTGGGCGGCCACTGGTCGGCTGTCTGAGCGGTGATGCCGATCGCGTTCAGCAGGTGCTGCTGGTCTGGGTGGAGCTGGTCGTACTGGAGGCACGCACGGGCGATCCAGCTGCCCAGGACGGTGCTCGGTGCAGGGACGCGGGCGGCGGGGTCGAAGGGTTCGCCGGCTTCGGTGTGGTCGCGGGCGCGGTAGTAGTTGCGCTGCCACTCGCTGTTCCAGGGCGGATTCCACCATGGGTCGATTGCGGCCAGCTCGGTCAGGTGGGGAGAGGGGGGCAGGCCGTCGCGCGCGCGTTGTTTGGCGCGGTTGCGCTGGCTGAACAGCCACATGCCCAGGGGGTAGCCGTCGTGCCGGGTGTCGCGGGGGGCTGCGAGGTGGCCGTGTTCGGCTGCGTAGGCGCGGGCGTGTGCCAGGGCTGTTTCGAAGCCCGGCCGCAGGTCGGGGCGGTGCCCGAGGCGGCTGCGGGGCTCGCGGGGACGCTTGGGTTCGGCGGCACGCCGTGTGCGGTGTCGATGGGTGGGAGCGGCAGGATCCGCATCCTTTCCGGCCGGGCTGGGCTTGTCTGTCTGGGGAGCCGGGGCGGCAGCCGGTCTCGGTGGTGCCGTCCGTGCGTGTTCCCGGGCGCTGCGTGCCACTTCGGCAGTGATGCCGATGTCGGTGAGGAGCTGCCGCTGCTCCTCACTGAGCTCGTCGTACGTAGCGCTCTGGCGCCACAGCCAGTCAGCGGCACCAGAGTCGGCGAGGTCACTGAAGCCGTTCTCGGCCTGGAGGAGATTGCCGACTGCGGCGTCACGAGCCCGGTAGTAGTGGCGCTGCCATGACAGGCCCCAGGGTGGGTTCCACCAGGGATCGATGTCCGCGAGGGCCTGAGCCCGGTCGGCGGGCAGGGGTCGGCGATCAGAGCGACGGCCCCTGCGCTGGTTGCCCAGCCACTGACCCAGTGGGTAGCTGTCGTGCATCGCCGCGTGGGCGACGACGGCGAGGTTGCCGTGGACGTCGGCGAATGTGCGGGCATGCGCCAGGCCTACCTGGAAGCGTTCTGCGTAGCTGCGCCGTCGGGGGTGGGCGGCGGCCGCCGCCGCAGGGTCGATGCCGATGTGGGTGAGGAGGCGTTGTTGTTCGGGGTGGAGGCTGGGGTAGCGGGTGCACTGCAGATACAGCCATTCACCAAGGCTGTAGCTGGTGGTGGGGAACCCGCGGGCGGGCTCGAGCGGTCCGTTGGCTTCCATGTGATCGCGGGCTTGGTGCCAGGTGCGCTGCCACAGCGTGCTCCAGGGCGCGTTCCACCACGGGTAGAGCGCGTTGAGGGCGGCGGCTTGGTGGGCGGGCACGCGGGTGTGGCGAGTGCGCAGGTTGGACAGCCATGCGCCCAGCGGGTAATCGCCGAAGGAGTCTTCCTTGGGGACGGCCAGGTGCCCGAACTGCTGGTGGTAGGCACGGGCGTGCGCAAGGCTCCTCTCGAAGGCACGTTCGGCCTGGAGACTGTGGCCGCGCAGCCGTTTCACCGGCCGTGGTTCTGGCTGGCCGCTGTCGGTGCGTGATTCCGGTGGGGGCAGGAGATCGCTGAGGGGGCGGGGCCGGTGCGATGAATGCACCTTCCATAGCTTCTGCTGCGCCGCGGGTGTCGGGTCGGCGTGGATGAGCACGCAGGAGTGGGCCCAGGCGAACAGCGGCCCGTGGGTGACGTCCGCGAGGCGGTGGGCGAGCCAGGGCCGCCCGAGCCGGTCGGCGAGTTCGGCCAGCAGCGCGGTTATCTCGCCGAGGCGGTAGGGCAGATGGACGCGGGTCTGGGCGAGAGTGTGCTGCTGCCACCGGGGGTTGGCCAGGACCCGTGCGACGGTGACGGCCTCGGGATAGCTGATCAGGTCGCGTGCGGCCACCTTCCACCAGCCGGGATCGGCGCCGTCCGGGCGTGTGGCATCGAGTCGCGCCGGCCAGGCGCGTTCCTGACGGGGCCAGGGCTGCTCCCACCAGGAGTTGGTGACGGCACGAGCGACCTCGAAGGCCTGCGCCCCGATGGGGGAGCGGTGCAGCAGCCTGGCATGCTGCCGTTGGGCTTCGATCACTTCCGGGCACCGGCCGAGGGGGACGGCCAGCCCGCCTGTGTGGGGCAGGTACAGGAGCCAGTAGCGGTGGCGTGCGCAGACGCGCTGCTCGGGTGCGAGGTACCGGCGGGCGGGCGCCTCTCGTCCGGTACGGGCGGCGGTGCATGCGGGGCAGGCCGGCCCCCATGCGGCGACGACCTCCTCACCGCGCAGCAGCCGCCCGACCGGGCCCGTCCCGTACTTTCCGCTCGGCTCTTCCCGCGTCCATGCGGGCAGCGCCTGCTCGAGCACGTGCTGCGGAACATGGCAGAGTGCGGCGACCCGGTCGCGTGCCTGGGCGTTGAGGTGGATCTCGCTGTCCGGGTACAGCATCCCGGTGAGGTTCTGCAGGCCGCCGGCCTCGGTGACGGCGGCGAGCACGTCACGGATCCCGAGGTGGTACCGGGCGGCGATCCTGGTCAGGAACGACAGCGTCAGCTCCCCGTTCAACGCGGCGATGCGTCCTGCCGCGCCGCCGCTCATGGCGGATACGATCCCGCCGGATGCCGCCCGTTCGCGCTCCGCTCGTCTGTTCCGGGGCAGGCGTGCGGGTGCGGGTGTGCTGGACCGGTGCGCCATTGCGGATGCCCTACGTGCGCCGTGCGGGCCGGGACGGCCTGCCCCGGGCTTCGGCGGCCGCGTCGAGTTCGACCTCGGCGAGCAGCTGTTTGGTGATCCGCTCGGTGCCTTCCGTGATCGCGATCAGGGCGGCTTCACGGATGAGGTGGGAGAGGCTGCCGATCCGGCCCGCGGTGCGGGCGTGGAGGTAGGCGGCGTGCTTGACCAGGGTTCCGGTCCGGTGTGCGCGCAGCCGCAGCAGGTTCTCCATGGCCTGCACGAGGTCGTTCCAGACGGCCCGGTCCTGCTCGGTCGCGTACGCCAGCGGCCGGTGCCTGAAGAGCTTGAACCGGCCGGCGATCTGGGCCCCGCGCACTCCGCTGAGCAGTGAGGAGGTCTCGATGTCGATCGCGGAGTACACGAAGGTGGCCGGGATCCGCTCGCCGAGGTACTTGAGCTGGTCGGAGGTTTCCGCGCCGGCGCGCCGCTGGGTGTCCAGGAGGTGGACGTCGTCGACGAGGACCAGCTGGGTGCCCAGCTCGCCAAGCAGGTCGCACACGGCGCCGGTGATCTGGGTCTGGTTGAGGCGGTCGGTGATGGGCATGTTGAGGAACCGGGCGAACTCGCTGACGAGCATCTTCGGGGTGGCGGCCGGCGGCACGCTGATGAACAGCACAGGCCTGCGCGCGGCCTGTCCTGGGTGTTGGCGGGCGTCGGCCAGCTGGAAGGACCGCCCGAGCGCCATCATCGTGGTGGTCTTACCCATGGTGGCCGGGCCGGAGATGATCAGACCGCGGCGGGCGCCGGCCTGCTGGCGGCGGTTGACCAGCAGCAGCCGGCGTACGGCGGTGAAGACACTGTCCATGGCCGGGGTACGCATGACGGCGAGTTCGGAGTGGTAGTCCTCGCGCTCCGTCTGCGACCAGACCGGGTCGGCGGCATCCCGGGCGGGGGCCGGTGCCCGGTGAACGAAGGCGTCCCAGCCCTGCCATACGGTCGGAGGGGCCAGCGGGGCGAACCCGGCGGTGTCGTTCGGGGACAGGCTCACCATCGCAGGGACTCCTCGACGGGGTCGTAGACCGTGACCCGGGGAGGCACAGGCGCAGGCGTATCGGCTTCCTGCGGCAGACCGGCCGAATGGCCGCTCAGCAGCGCGCCGTCAGCCGGCCCGATGCCCACGCCACCGTCGCCGGCGCAAGCGTCCTCGTCTTCGCCGTCATCGGCGAAGAGGTTCTCACTATCAGGCTCCAGCACCCCGGCCGGCGGCTGCTGGCCGTACAGGATCCCCCATACTGCGCCGTCCTCGTTCGCGGCGGCACCGGCACCGGCACCGGCGCGGGCCCGGGCGGCGACGACCTTCTCCCGGCGGGTGCCGTGTCCGGCGGCGGCGCGTTCCAACAGCTCGCGCAGCGCGAGGGCCAGGTCGTGTTCGTGGCTCACGCGGCTGCCGCGCTGGGCGACGGTGCGCCTGACGTGCTGCCAGGTGAAGTCGGTGAACGGGGCGGTGACCAGGGTGCGGTGGATCCAGGGCACCGCCTCCCAGCGGTATCCCTGCGGCAGGCCGGCATCCGGCAGACGCACCCAGACCTGGCCAGGGGCGTGCGGGTTGCAGTGGATCTCCCACAGCCCGTCCGCCGCGGGCGAGGACTCGCCTCGGTAAGGGTTGAGGACCTTGTGGTCGTAGGTGCGGTAGTCGATGCGGATGCCGTAGTCGTTGATCTTCTGCCGTTTGACGGGCATCAGCTCGATGTAGTCCTCGCGCCCCAGCGGTACCGGGACGTACCCGCACACGGCGACCAGTGCCGCCCACATCTCGTTCGGCGACAGAGCGCGGCGGGGCATCATCGGGTGCCGCAGCCCGTCGTGCTCGCGCTCCTGCCACCCGCAGATGATCCACTCCTGCAGCAGGTCGTCCAGCTGGGCCAGCGTCCATACCGCCTCGCCTTCGGTATCCCGGCCGCGCTCGCCGGTGTGGGAACCCGTGTAGCCGGCCACGTGCTGGGCGAACAGCGTGTTGATCGAGGAGAACGTGCGCTCCACATGCCCTTTGGCCGGCCCGTTGCCCGGCGGCGCCGGCTGCAGGGAAATGCCCAGCGACCCGCAGGCAGCGACGAACGAGGACGAGACGAACACCTTGCCCTGATCGACCACGACGGTCCGCGGGGTGATCATCGGCCGCGCCGCGGCACCTTTCAGCCGGTCGTCCACGCTCAGCAGCCGCTCGTACGGGATCACCGAGCATTCCATCGCCAGCACCTCGGGCCACGCGGGCCGCATCGGCGCCGGCATCATCATCTGCGCCAGCAACTGCGCCGCGTCCACACTGCGGGTCCCCTTCGGCCGCAGCACGGCCGCGCAGATACTGCGGGTCGCCACATCCAGCGCGATCGTCAGCTCGGGCCGCTCCACCACCCCCTCGTCGAGCACCACGAAGACATCCAGCACGGTGCTGTCCATCATCACCAGCTCACCCGGCGCCATCACCGTCGTCGGGACGAACGGGGGAGCCGGGCGCGCCGAGCGCCAGCGGCGCTGGCGCGCACTGCCCAGCAGCCCTCGCCCGTCGGCCAGGGCGTGAACGAGCCGGTTGAACGTCGCCGTCGACGGCAGCGGCACCACCCCGGGGCCGTGCCGCTCGGCCAGCAGCCGCTCGGTGTACACGCGCAGCCGCCCCAGCGTCCCACTGGAGCGTTCCTGCCCGGCCTCCAGCACCTCGAGCAGGGCGGCCACCACCCGCTCATCCGCCCGCCCCAGTGCCGACCGGGGCCGAACGGCCCGCTGATCCACCAGTGCCCACACCCCGCCGTCGCGGTAGCGGGCCCGCATCCGCCGCACCGTCACCGCGCTGGTCGCCATCCCCGCTGCCGACAGCTCCGCCGCCTTCGCCTCGTCCCGCTGCGCCAGCGTCCGCACCTGCGGGTCGTACGCAGCCCGCGCGGGGCTGGCCGCACCGGATCCGCCGGGGTGCCCGGTCTCCACCTCCCGCACGTGCCGCTCCCAGGCAAGCGCCCGCTCCCGCACCGGTGCGGGCAGCGACTCCAGCAGGCCCAGCGGCGGTACCCGGCAGACGGCCGGCGCGGCCACGACCTCGAACCCCTCGTCGGCGAACAACAGCGACAGCAGCAGTGCCGCCATCTCCCCGTTCTCGGCGATCAGCCGCACCTGCCCGCCGGTGAGGGCCGCTACCGTCCAGGCCCGCCCCTCGAACCGCACCCGGGCCCCCACCTCCACCACCGGCCCGCCGGACCCCCGGCCCCGTGCTCCCATCACGCCGCCGGCGCCCACACCGGCATCCGCTCATGCATCGGAGCGCCCAGATCGGCGGACAGCTGCCCCGCCCACAGAGCATGGAACAGCGCGGGAAGGACCACCATCGGATCCCCGGTCTGGCGCACGCCCTCCCACAGCGGCGTACGGCTTGCGAACGACTCCCGCAACGCCGCTGCCAGTTGCTGTCCTGCGCGGTACCGCGGATGCCGATATCCGGCCAGCCAGGTCACGTTGGCCCGGTAGACCGGATCGACCGGCCCCAGCACCCAGTACCGCCAGCCCACCCCCGCACACACCTCACCGACCACCGCCGCGAGGGACCGCTGCCGCCCGGAAAGCTCCCCTGCGGCAGTGCAGTCCGCCAAGACCCCCTGGCCGTCGGTGAGCCGGAGCATCACCTGCGGGACATGCGTCCGCCCGCCCTCCGGCGCACGCCACCGCAGTTCCAGCGGCTGACTGGCCAGGCCTTGGACGCGTGGATCGCGGTCGAGGAGCATCAGATGCAGACGCATCGCCCCAGACCCGTAGTGCACGAGCCCCCCGGTGGTCGCCGACCACCACCATCCCGGCGCCATGCGCTTGCCCTTGCGGACTGGAAACGGCCTCAGAGGCGGACACCGCTCGAAGGCCACGTCGGCAGCCGCCGGCCACGGCGAACACTCCGTCGCCCCGCCCGCAGCCAGGAACCGTACGTCTACAGCCCCGACATCGGCCGGCCCGGCCCCTGCCGCATCCCATTCCGCGCTCCGCACATAGAGCCAAACGCCTTATCGGCTCATCCGGTAATGGGCATAACAAGCCAACGGCAAATGCGTACCAGAACCAGATCCCGGTTCTGCCAGGCGTTCCTGACCCCGCAGACGTGCTGTCAGCCGCGCTCGGGCTGCCCTTCGGCCCAGGTGTAGCCCAGCTGAGCGAGGGCTGCTCGTTGCTCCGCCTCCAGCCGGTCACGCCTGGCCTTCTGGTTACTCAGAAACACACCCAGCCTGATCGCCGAACCGTCCGGCAACTGCTCGATGTGCGCCCTTCCAACGACGGTTCTGCCTTCCCGCTGGATGTACTGGGTGAGGGCTGCCAGGCCGCGTTGGAAGGCTGCTGCCTTCCCGGCGCCCTTGGCCGCCGAGGCTGGGGCGGGTGGTTCGGCGGGTTGCACGCCCAGAGCTGTCAGCCGCTGCTGCTGTCCCTCGGAGAGCTCCGCCCAGCTGCGGCGTTGCCGCTGAAGCCATTTGCCGACGTCGTCGCCCTCGTAGAGGACGCCGGGGGCGATGTCGGGCAGGTGGCAGCTTGGTTCGTCGGCGGCGAGTTCGGCCAGGACGCGGTAGTGGCGTTGCCAGTCCAGTGGCCAGGAGCAGTTCCAGTCGGGGTCGATCGCGGCCAGCTGCGCGGCCCGCGTTGCGGCGCGATGCGGGGACTTGCCGAGGCCGTCTTTCCGGCGGAGGTTGGCCATGTGCTCCCCGACCGGGATCAGTTCGCTGTCGGCGTCGCCCCAGACGGCGTCGCGTCTGGGGGCGAGGTGGCCGTGGGCGCGCCGGTAGGAGCGCAGGACGGCGAGTTTGGTCTCCCAGGCTTCCTCGCCGGGTTCCCACACCATGCCAGCTTCGTCGAGGAGTTCCTGGCGGTGGCCGTCGAGTTCACCGGCGCGGTAGGTGCGCCGCTGCTGGTGCACCCACCTGCCGAGCGGAAACGCCTTCGTAGCCCCGGCTTTGGTCTCGGTGTCGTAGGGGACGGCGTACAGGCCGGTGATGTGGTTCTCTTTCCGCCAGCGCAGCAGGGCCTGGTAGCCCTCCAGCCACACCAGCGATTCGGGCCGATACACCCGCGTGCGCAGGAACGCCGCGATCATCGCCGGGTCGCGGGGACTCGAGAAGTTCAGCAGCACGGACCCCACCGCGCCCTGCGCACCGTCCAGCTCCCCGTCACCGTCACTTTCGCCGCTGGCACCGACGATGCGCCCGTCCTCGTCGCGGACGAGGTGGTGCGTCTTCGTCCGCGGCTGCCTGGTCAGGGCCTGGGAGGCGAGCTGTTCGACGAGGCATTCCGAGTGGGAGCGCAGGCCCTGCAGGACGGCTGTGAGGGGGCGGAACGAGGCGGAGGCGACCATGTCGGTGGGGTCTTCGCCGGGCATAAGGAAGACGGGCACGATGATCCTGGCGGTCTTGGCCGTGCCGTCGGGGTTGGGGCGCAGGGCACGGCCGATGTTCTGGACGATCTCGACCTGGGAGCCGCGGGTGTCGGCGAAGCAGATGGCCTCCACGCCGCGCGCACCGGTGATGTCGACGCCCTCGCCCAGGACCCGCGCGCTGGCCAGGAACGCCCGGTGCACGCGCTTGTTGCCGGCGTCGAGGCCGTCGGCGAACTGGCGCAGGACCTCCCGGCGTTCGGCGACGAGGTGGTCACCGCACAGCCACGCCGACCACACCCTGTCCGGGGGTACGTGGCGGCCGGCCTCCAGCTCGTAGAACTCCGCGCCGATGGACGACTTCGGCAGGGCGTCCGCGACGGCCAGGGCCTTCTCGGAGGTCTCGGTCGCATACAGCCGGGCGGCCGTCTGCGGCATCTTCTCCGCGAACGCGGCGGCTTCCTCCACCCGCTGGTGGAACGTCATGACGGTGCGCAGGTTGTGCCGGGCAGCGTGCTCCAGGAGCGCGGTCTGCAGCAGCGCCAGGCGCCGCCCACGCAGCGCCTCCTCCGACAGCCCGGCCACGGAGGAGGGGTCGCGGATCTCCAGCACGTCGATCTCGAACCCGGCGAGGATGCCCCGCTCGATCGCCTCCGACAGCCCGAGCTCGAACAGCCATTCACCGTACGGCCCGTCCGGGTCGCTGGCCATCGTCGCGATCTCCAGCTCCCGGCCGTCCGCGCCCTTCTGCGGGCGGGGGGAGGCGAGGATGCGCGGGGTCGCGGTCAGGTAGAGCCGGAAGTCCGCGGGGATCCGGATGTTGTCGTGGACCGCCGCCCAAGGCCGACCGAGATCACCGGTGGTTGAGTGGGCTTCGTCAATGACGGCGAGGTCGAACTGGGCCATTGTCTGCCCATACAGCCGCTGCCCACCGGCCAGAGCAGTCTCCAGCGGCCCGCGCACCTTCGTCCGGCCGGTGACATCCTCGGGGTCCTCGCGGTCCACGAGTGAGGCGTACGTGGCGAACACGACCACCGGCCCGTGCCCCGCCCACAGGGCGAGCTGGATCGGGTGGGTGGTAGTCCGCACGCCGTGCTGCTCCAGGACCTCGTCCTTCTCCAGCGAGCACACCGCGACCATCGGCCCATGGTGGCCGACCCTCCGCCACGCCTGGGCGGTCTGCACGAGCAGGTCGAGGGTGGGGACCATGACGAGGATCCGCCCGCCGCGGAAGCACTCCCGTGCGGCCCACGCGGCGGTGATCGTCTTCCCGGAGCCGGTCGCAGAGACGACGGTCCCGCGCAACCCGTGCGCCGGTACAGGTGACCTCGTGGGAAATCCCGCCCATGCGCGGATGCGCGCGTTCGCTTCCACCTGGTGTTCTCGCAGGCTGATCATCACTCAGCTCCCGCCTGGCCGACGGGTTCTGGTCCGTCCTGCGGCGTCGGTTTCCCGGCCGCCGGCTGCTGCAGGGGCGGGGTCTGCTGTTTGCGGCGCCGACGGTGCTCGCGCTGGGCTTGAGCGCGGGCGCATTCGCGGCTGCAGTACTTGATGCCGCTGGTGCGGTTCTGTCCGTATGCGGCGCGGCCACGCTGGCGTACGAAGTTGCGGCGGCAGGTCTCGTTGGCGCACTCGCGGATCGTGGCGTCCTCGGCGAGATGGTTGTACAGCTGGAGGAACGCCACGGCGAGGATGGTGGGGTAGCGGTCGCCCAGGCCGCCGATGCCGATGCTGAACCGCTTCAACGCGGCGTTCAGCTCATCCACCAGGTCGCTGATCCTCATTCCCAGGACGAGCTCGCGCATATGGTCCAGGTCGCGTGGCCACACCTCGTCCCGATGCGTGTTCTGGGCCTGCCACTGCGCCAGCTGTTCCTCGGAGACTTCCGGCTCGATGAGCGCGTCGAGTCCGCCCTCGCGGCGCAGGGCCAGCCAGGTGGTGATGGCCGTCTTGGCCTGCGTCACGTAGAGCGTGGCCAGTTCGCCGTGAAGGGCGAACGGCGCGCGGGGGTGTTCGCGCTCGGTGAGTTCCTTGAGCCGGTCGTGCTCGTCTTCGTGCCAGCTCCCGGTGTCGATGCTCCCGCCGAGGTGTCCGTAAGTGCGCATCAAGGCGGCCACGGCATGGAGGTCCCCGGGGTCGACCTCCATGAACTCGCGCAGGTAGAAGTCCTCCGGCACGGGGACCGTGCGCGAGCGGGAATGGAGCTGCGGGGTCCAGACGATCCACTCGCCGTCGGCCCGCGCCCCGCGAAGAGGCATCAACTCCGGTGTCGGCACGGGCGTCCCGGGCCAGAGCGTAGGACGAAAGCGTGGGTCAACGTATGCCGCCATGAGGAGCATCATAGCGCCCAGAGGGGTAGGACGAACTATGAATCCTTCGTATCACGCGTGCGGATGACAGAACTTACCCGAGGGGGAACCAGGGTGACGCAGTGGCAGGACCGCCAGGCGATAGGCGACATGCACGAACGTCGGGTGGCAGCCGCGCTGCGCGCCTGCGGCTGGACCGTCCAGCCCTGCGGACAGGGCACCTACCCGCCCGCCGTACAGGAAGCCCTGCGCCGGACCCGCTCCGCCCTGCGGCACTTCCCCGACCTCATCGCCGCCCGCGGCGCCGACCTGATCACCATCGACGCCAAAGACCGTATGCCCAGCACCGACACCGACCGCTACGCCGTCAGCGCCGACACCGTGACCGCCGGTCTCTTCTTCACCGCGGCCCACGCCCCGACCCCGCTGTACTACGTCTTCGGCGACCTGAAGGTCCTCACCCCGGCCGAAGTTGTCTACTACACCGCCCACGCTTTACGCCACCACAGCGGCGCCTTCCACCTCGTACGCACAGAGCAAGCGCACCGCTTCGACGACGTCTTCGGACCGGCTGGCACAGCAGCTGCGGCATGACAGCCACCGCCCCCGCTCCGCCAGTCGTAGAGCGCGGGCCCCGTGGCGGGTGCCTGCAATTCGGCTGGGCTTTCAACGACGTGGAAACCCTCTGCAGCCGATGCGCCCAGAGGGCGGTCGGGGACCGCATCGGCACCCCCGGGGGCTCGGGGAAACATCCTCTCTGCAGCTGAGCACCGGGCGCCAGCGGGAGCCGTCGACCAGGATGAAATGATCTTGCAGAGAATTATTTCCTAGAATTTTATTTGCTAAAAAAGATTCGGCGTAATTTTCCAGGAAGGGAATACCGGATATGACTTTCCTGGCCTCGTACTCTGTCGGCGGCCATAAATAGGTGTGAATGGGTGCGCCGGTGACATCGGGTGGGCATCAGCAGGGATGGGAGAGCTCTTCCTGCTCAGAGTGCACCGCAGTAGTGATCTTGGCTGTCGCGCGTTGACCAAGTTGCTGCCGCCGGATGCCTATCGTGGGGATGGTCGGCTGCCATGGGCCTGCCTGTTCACAGCCGCCGCCGATCCGTTCGGCTTCCGGCAGTTCGACACCGACGACGACGAAGGCGAGGACGTCCGCTACGCGGTCGTCGGCCAGCTCTCCGTCACCTACTGGATCAACCGGCCCCGGAACAGCCTGACGGTCCTGAACATCGTCTGGCTCGGGTAGCCACCCGTGACAACGGCCTGACCCCGGCATCGCAACTGCCGGGGTCAGGCCGCTTCCGATCGTAGCCACCGCCCGTATCCACCGGTAGTCACCCCGGCGGTGTGAGCAGGCGGTCTGATGGCAGCGGGTGGGCGTCAGCGTCAGGAAGTACTGCTTGCCTGGCAGCGCGGATCTGTGCGGACTTCTCTGCTGTCATGAGGTGACCGGATGGTCGCCGTTGTCTGCTTAAAGCCTTCTGCGTGGGCTGTCGCAGAGGTGCCTGCTCGCACGCTGCACAGTGCATCACCTGTCGTCAGGTGCGCTACCCGCCCAGGCCACCGGCCATGTGGTGGCCTACCGGTGGGGTGCGGCCACACTGGTTTCGTGTCTATCCGGCAGGACACACTTCCATTCCCACCAGTGGACCTGGAGGTGCTCGACAGGAAGCCGCGGTGACAGGTTCAGCGGTGGCGGCCAGCTCGGGGCCTCCGGACTGGTCCGAGAGAGTGTCGCGGGGGTCGTCAGATCGCCGCACAGTGCAAAGAAGGGACCGGCACCCTCAGTCCGCTGCTCAAGCGGCAGGTGGCACGGGGCCCCGGCCGAGCCGAGAACCTCCGAAAAGGAATCCGCAGCCAAGCGGAGCTATTACAGGGCGCAGCAGCTATGCCAGCCATGTGATGCCGAGGGCGGCGAGGGTCCCCACGGCTTCCTGAAGCCGCGGTTTACCAAGCGAGACAGGAACTGCATCTTCAGGACCTGGTCCAGGTCGCGGATACCGGTGATAGCCGCGCAGCCCCGGTCCTCCTACACGACGCATCAGCGTGATAATGAGAACTGCTCATTTCTAGGGAAGGGTGTATAGGCGAGTTTCGAGTTCGGTGGCTATCGCTATTTCCGTTCCATCCGCTTTCAGTGCAATGTCTTGAATATCGGAGCCCACCGTGATCGCGTAGATTTCCTTACACTGACCGGCGTCTACGACGATAACAGTCGGCGGATTTTCGGGGAGCCTGAGTCCTCGCCCCGTCCGTTGCGTCTCATTCGCAGCGAAAGGGTCGCCATATGTAGCAAAATAATTGCATTCATTAACATATCGTTCACTATCGCGTACGCCGACCGCTCCAACTCCCGCCTGCGTGGTCGTTGGTTTGGTTTTGTCGTCATATGCGCCCATGGTTGAATCTGAGACGGAGAAGGCCGACTTCTCGCCTTCGTTGTGCCCTAGGCCGCGTAGAGCCGCTCGAGCTTTACCATCCGCAGCCAGAGAATATCCAGGATTCTCCAATCTGAAAGACCCAATCTCTGCCATGGGGTTGTCATACATTACTGAATAATCACTTCTAATGACGTTCACCACTTTCACGATTTTCCGTGCCAGACTTCCACGCGGATCGTCATTCCATTTAGCTATGATGAGCGTTACGCCATCATCACGCTCTCCCAGAAAGTAAACTCCGGAGCGCACCTCCTCTTTCTTGGCGTCCAGCTGTTTTCCCGTCTTGGTGTTCCACTGTCGCACGACGCCGTCACTGCTGACCGTGACAAGGGTGTCTTCTGGCCCGAATGCCATCGCTTTGATTTTGCCCGTGGCTATGGCGATGCGAAAGGTATTCTCTGGTTGGTTGACCAGGATGGTGGCTGCGACGAGGGTGATTGCGATGGCGGCGATCTGGAGGCGGCGTCGCTGGAACGTGCGGGGATGTGGCGTGGGTGTGCGGGTCTGTGCCAGGGACTGGCTCGCGAGGCGTTCCTGGAGTCGGATGTGGCGGAATTGGTACAGGCCGCCGGATTGGCGCAGGAGTTGTCGGTTCCGTGCGTCATCCAGAAAATGGACGAAGCTCCAGGGGAGCTGGCCCTTGATCGCGAGGGTGAGGCGGAGCAGGGCGAAGCGTGTCCAAGCTCGCGGGAAGAGCATCAGGATCGCAAAGATGCTACCGACCAGAATGGCCATGCCGATTACCGGCCGGGGATTGCTGTAATGCTCGGAAATGTTCTGTAGCGTCAGTGTGTCGACCGTCGAGGGCGAGCCCGATACTGCGCGAAATGCCAAAAATGCTATATATTCGGCTATCGTGTCGAGGATCGGCCGCGCAAGCATGATAGCCGCCAGTACTGCGCCGGGCAGAGCGGCTGCTGTCAGGGTTGAATTTCGGTCCTGACGGATCAGCTCGCTGGGGTTGGTGCGGGTGGAGCGTTCGGGTGAGGTGTTGAGCCAGTTGTGGCTGGCGAAGGCCAGGCCGAGGGCGATGGAGGCGCCTGCGCAGTACGCAATGGCTTTGTAGTATTCCAGCTGTGTCTTCGGAGGCCAGCTTTCGTTGAAATGATCGAGATAGATGACTACTGCTGCGATACCGAGTCCTGTTGCTGCCAGGAGGGATACCAGTGCGAATCCGGTGCGGAATCCGCCGCGGAGTCGGTGAAGTGATCCGCGCAGGGCAACCGAGATGCGGCCCGGCCGTTGGTCCGGTGCCGCGTACCAGGTGAGCATGGTCAGCACCCCAACAATCACACCCACCGCGACATAGTCCCCCACGGCCCAGTGCGCGTTGACACCTTTGTTGCCCAACGGTGTGAGCAGCATGGCGGCCAGGCCGGTCGCGATGCCGGTGAGGAGTCCGCTCCAGCGGGAGAAGAGGCGCGGGCTCATGAGCCACCAGGCGAGATCGCGTTCGCGGTGCTGGTGGAGGTAGGTGGCGAGGAACGTCAGGTACTTCTCGGCCTTCTGAGCGTTCTCCTCCCATGCGCTGTCCGCCTGCTGGGGCAGGGTGCCGGGCGCGGGCGCGTAGGCAGCGCGGATGGTGTGGTCGACGAGGTGGTCCTCGATGGCGTGCCGGCTTTCGAAGCCGAGGAGCTCGCGGGGATTGCGGTCGCAGTTGCGGTAGACGCCGCGTGCCAGGGAGAGGGCCAGCGGAGTGGAGAGCGCGGTGGCCGCCGGGCTGTCGGGGTGCCGGCGCATGTGGGCGTAGACGGGTTCCCAATCCACGCCCTGGGGCCAGTTGACGTCGGTCAGGTAGGCGATGATGTCGGGCACGGACACCGGGGCGACCTCAACAACCGGCGCCCTGCGCAGCAGGGGGGAGCCGCCCTCGATCACGTCCTGATACTCCACCGACCGGCAGGTCACCACGACGCCGCGCCCGTCGCCACATGCTTCGTTGAGGCCGCGTACGGCGTTGCGGCGGGCCACCTCGGGCATTTCGTCGAGTCCGTCGAGGACCGGCAGCAGCTTCCGCCGCTCCAGCAGATGACGCGGGATCTGAGGGTGTCCGCCGTAATAGGAGGTCGCCAGGCTGCCGACGATGAAGTCGTCCAGTGATTCAAGGACCGGATCCCAGCCGGAGGCGGACAGCAGGACCGGCACAGGCGCGCCCGGGGTACGGTCGGTCAGCAGACCGAGGGTGAGCATGATGGCCAGGACCGTCTTGCCGGCCCCAGGCTCTCCCAGGACCACCAGCCGGCCGCTGGGCACCTGTCGGAAGCCCGCCGCCAGCTGCGACGCGGCGTGGTCGAAGCTCCCCTCCAGCCGACCGTCCAGGGAGAGCCGCCTGACGCGCCCGGCATGAGGTCCCACGACCGACTCGGGCGGCACGCTCACCGGACGCCCGGTACCGGCCCAGGACAACGGGATCACCGCCGGATCCCGCAACTGCCGCGCCTCGACCTCCTCCGACCACTGCTCCCGCACCGTGACCGCCAGCTGATCGGCGGCCTCGGCCGCCTCCGGCGGAGGCGGTGGCGGGGGAAGGAACTGAGCGAGGGCCGCCACGAGCGATCCCAGCCCGGCGAACATGCTCACAACGCCTACCAGATCAAGTTGGCTTGGTTTGCTGTGTTCGAACAGCCACCAGGCCAACAGGAGCGAGAAACCGGCAGACGAGACAAACAAGATGAGACGGAGTCGCCGCCGCCGCACATGCTCAGGAAGACGCATCACTCATAACACAATGTCGCTACTCCGTCACAGATCTTCCGCCCTCCTGACTTCCTTTACCTATCCTTTACGGTTCTGGTGGGGTGCCTGCGAACAGGCGGCCTGATGGCAGCGGGTGGGCGTCAGCGTCAGGAAGTTCTGCTTGCCTGGCAGCGCGGATCTGTGCAGGCTTCTCTGCTGTCATGAAGTGAGCGGATGGATGCCATTGTCCGGCTGAAGCCTTCTGCGTGGACTGCCGCAGAGGTACCTGTTCGCAGAGGCGATGAACGACGTCTGGCGCTCCGTAACGGTCCTCGCCGGCCCGGGTCCGCGGCGCGCACACCCCCGCATGCCGCTCGGGCACGGCAGCTGGAAGTTCTACTACGCTGTGGAGTTCGGCATCAGCCGCGCCCAGGCGTACCGGCTCCTCGATGTCGCCCGCGCGCGCCGCGCTCGACTACGGTTTGTCCCAGCGGGCCCTGATCGCCGTCTCCGGCCTTACGGACGCCGTCGCGAAGATCATCTCACCCGCCGACTCGCCGCGCTCGCCCACAGCGGCCTCCAGGCCCTCGATGAGGCTGCGGTGCGCGCCGTGGTCCGCCAGGCCGTGAGCGACGTCCGCGCCGCGCCGCCCCCGACGCCCGTCGATCCGCCGGCGGACCCGGCCGTCGCCGCGCTGCGCGCCGTCGTCGACGAGCTGGCCGCGTGCTCGCACCAGCTCGGGGAGCTGATGCTCGAAGTCGCCCCCGCGTACCTGTCCGACACCGAGGCCGCCGACGTCCTGGCACTCCTGTGCGACGAGATCGGGGAGACGGTGGAGAACGGACTCGCTGCCCGCCGCTACGCCCTGACGGGGGATCGCCGGGCCCTGGCCGGGACTCTGCTGTAGTCGCTGCTGCTCGTGGTCCTGGTCGTCCTCGTGGTCTGCTGCCCGGTCAGTTCCGGGTGCAGCGCAGCATTTGCATGGGCCGGGCGGGACAAGGGTGCTGCTCGTACAGCAGGCCGGCGTGCTCGCGCAGCGGCGGCCTCCTGCTGTAGCGACTCGATGGCAGCAGCGACGGATCGGCGAGCCGCGGCTTGTTCCAGAAATCTGGAACGCTCCGGTTCACCTGGTGCTACCGGCTCGGGGGCGGCCCCAGCCGGGAACGACGACGGCGCCCTCCCGGTGGGATGGGCGCCGTGGCGGTGGCGAAGCAGGAACTGCGGGTTATCCGGCCAGTCGCAGCGAGGGCTGGACATCCTTGTGAATGGGTGCGCCGGTGACATCGGGTGGGCATCAGCAGGGATGGGAGAGCTCTTCCTGCTCAGAGTGCACCGCAGTAGTGATCTTGGCTGTCGCGCGTTGACCAAGTTGCTGCCGCCGGATGCCTATCGTGGGGATGGTCGGCTGCCATGGGCCTGCCTGTTCACACCCGAGCCGGTCGCGGACACGATCGTGCCCCGCGTGCCTCTAGAGGGCACAGATGATCTTGCAGGAAATCCGACCCATTTGCGGAAACTCGACTTCTGAGCCACCTGATGTTCTCGGAGCTGGATCAAAAGAGTTCTCCGGGTTCGAGAAGGGCTTGTTCGACTGAGGTGATCCGGTATCCGCCACGCTGGTAGAGGCCACCGTCTCGTCCGTGGACCGCCCAGGCTTTCTCGGCCGCGCCGTCAGGCGATGCCTTCATCAGGTGGAGAGTGAGGACCGGCACGTGCGCAGCCGAGCTGGCAGCGGGCCGGGCATCGATCCGGTAGACCCGGTGCCGCGCGATTTCCACCACGCAGGCCCCCGACCGCTTGGCCTCCGTCACATCCGTCACAAGTCGCTGTAGCCGCTGCCGTTCGTAGCGGGCGCCACGCACATCGAGAGCGGGCACGTACTCGGCCATCCCCTCCTTCTTCATGAGATGTGCGATGCGCTCCCACTGATGGCGCCGCAACTCTGCGATGAGCAACTCGCTCAGAGTATGAGGCTCGCGAGGGGCCAGCCGCGCGCTCCCGGCACGTTCCTGAGCCAGACGCACCTGTGCGGCCATCTCACGGTGGTCGAGTCCAGCCGCTTTCGAAACCACTCCTAGCCGGATGAATTCACGCGGAAGATACTCATAGACCAACACGTACATCTCCTTACCGGGGTGTCTCGTGTTTCCGCCAATCGTACATGCTGCATCAGTTTGATCCATGCAGTACGCCGACGCTCGCGGCAGGCGTTCAGGACAGGCCCTGCGGGTAATCCTCCATCCATGCGTAGAGGAAGGGAGAATGGATGGGGTCAGCACTGATCGCTCTGGCCGCCGCAGCCTTAGGAAGTCTCACCACGCTGGTGTCCATGCTCATGGCGCAGCGGAGTGCCGAGCGGATCCGGAGGCAGGATTTTGAGCGCGCAGACCGGCATCGACTGGAGGACCGTAATCACGCCCGGGATAGTCAGCTCCTTGACGATCGCCGAAAGACGTACGCGATCCTGAATGCTGCCGCCCGTACGGCAAGAGACGTGCTCGTCACATGCAAGGTCGAGCTCGAGAAGACAGGGACGATCGAGCCCGAGACTCAAGCCGCACTGGATATAGCCTGGACGGCTTACGTTGCGAAGCATGCAGAAGCCCACATGAGCGTTTCCGACGAAGTGCTGGACGCACTGGGATCTGTAAACGGTTCTCTGAGGCAAGTGCATCGCCTCACACGCAATCTGAGCCAGAGTGGACAAGACAGGGAGAGCATCCTGACCGAGATCGACAGGCGTGTAGACGAGTTGTGGGGACGGTTGACTTCCCTGCGAGATGCGATGCGTACAGACCTTGGAATCACAAGTCGGCGTCAACAGACCTGAACAGTGGGCTCTGGAGGCGCAGTCGGAAGGACCCGAGGCGGGGGAGCGCAGCGGACCCGCCGGCCTCGGACTGCAACAGAGCGAAAGCGGGCCCCGCTGCGCTCTGAGAGCGCAGCGAACAGAGCATCAATCAGGCCGCGCAGCGGTCTGATTGAGTGGATCGCGCAGCGATCCATCAGCGCTCCCGCGGAGCGGGAGCGCAACACCCGCGCGCAGCGCGGGTGTTCGCTTGCACATCGCGCAGCGA
>NZ_FMCI01000355.1 GCF_900091845.1 Streptomyces sp. SolWspMP-5a-2 | reverse complement strand
GCGCCGCCGTCGCCTCCCTCACCCCGGGCCGCAGCGCCCCCTGGATCGCCGAGGCCGCCCGCCGCGGCACCCGCGTCTTCGCCGACGTCGGCTGGGACGACACCGGGGCGTGGGACCTCGCGGGCCTCACCGACCTCGCCCACTGCGAGGCCTTCCTGCCCAACGCCGAGGAGGCGATGCGCTACACCGGCGCCACCTGCCCCCGGGCCGCCGCGCACGCCCTCACCGCCCACGTCCCGCTCGCGGTCGTCACCCTCGGCGCGGAGGGCGCCTACGCCGTCGACCGGCGCACCGGCGAGTCCGCCGAGGTCCCGGCCATCGCCGTCGAGGCCCTCGACCCGACCGGCGCGGGCGACGTCTTCGTGGCCGGGTTCGTCACCGGCACCCTCGCCGACTGGCCGCTCGCCGACCGGCTCGCCTTCGCCGGACTCACCGCGGCCCTCTCCGTCCAGGAGTTCGGCGGCTCCCTCTCCGCGCCCGGCTGGTCCGAGATCGCCGCCTGGTGGCGCCGGGTCCAGTCGGTCAGGGGACAGGACCCCGCCCCGCTGCGCCGGTACGCCTTCCTGGAGTCCCTGCTCCCGCACGAGGCGGCCCGCCCCTGGCCGCTGCGCAGGGCCGTCCCGACGATCGGCTTCGGCCGCTCGGCCTGACGCGACGGCGGCGGACACCGCCCGGTGCCCGCCGCCGCCCCGCCGCGCCGACGGCCGGTTCCGCGCTACCCCGCGGCCCGCTCCAGCACCGCCACGACCTGCTCCCGCACCGCCGCGACCCGGGCCGCGTCCAGGGCGCCGATCGGCGTCCCGGCCAGCGCGTCGAGGACCGCGTCCGCGCCGTCGCCGCACGGCATCCGCTCGCTCAGCACCTCGTAGCCGTCCCGCACCGCGACCCGCAGCTCGGGGGCCGGGCCCGAGTCGGCGTGCACCGCGGTGGCGATCACGAACGGCGGCGGCCCGCCCGGCTCCTCCGCCAGCTTGCGGTAGCCGCTGGCCACCGGGGTGCGCCAGTGCAGGCTCAGCAGCAGCGGCTGCTTGGCCAGCAGCTCCTGCAGGTCGGTCTCGTAGGGGCCGTCCGGGTCCAGGACCCGGGCCCGCGCGCCCAGCACGACGGCCGCGGGCAGCAGACAGCGCAGGGTGCTGCCGACGATGTTGCCGCCGACCGTCGCCGCGCGCCGCACCGCCCCGGTGCCGACGCCGGACGCCGCGCCGCGCAGCACCTCGGGCACCCGCCCGTCCACCTTCGACAGCAGGACCGCCGCCCCCAGTTTCTCCGTGCCCAGCACGTTCGCCTCCGGCACCTCGCGCAGGGACATCGCCTGCTCCGGGAACCCGTCGCGTTGCCAGGCGGCCCACACCAGCGTGGCACCACCGACGGGTATCGCTCCCTCGGCCAGGCACTGCTGTGCCTCGGACATGGACGTGGGCAGACGCAGAAGCACGGCCTACCTGCTTTCCTCCGGACGGACATCGAACAACTGCACAGAGGTGCGACCGAACAGATGTGGCAGCACCGGCCGGATTCTCCCCACCCCGACGGGGGGAGCATGCAGGGCTCACCGTGGCAATAAGGGCGCCTTCGTCACACGCGCCCACCGAGCCGGTCCGTTCGAAAAGCCCTGGGGCGTTGTCGGCGCCCCGGCGTACTCTGGGAATCACCAGGCCGCCCCCGTGGCGAGCGTGCCGTATCGAGGAGGACGAGCAAGGCCTTAAGCGCCGGCCCATGACTCAGACACCCACAGCTCATACCCCCGCGCGGGGTCAGGCACGCGCACGGTTCACCGTTCCCGCCCAGCACCCGATGGTGACCGTGCTGGGTTCCGGCGACTCCTTGCTGCGCGTGATCGAGAAGGCCTTCCCGGCGGCCGACATCCACGTCCGGGGCAATGAGATCAGCGCGGTCGGTGACGCCGGTGAAGTCGCCCTCGTCCAGCGCCTGTTCGACGAGATGATGCTGGTGCTCCGCACGGGGCAGCCGATGACGGAGGACGCGGTGGAACGCTCGATCGCCATGCTGAGAGCCGGCGGGAACGGCGAGGGCGACGGCCAGGAGACCCCGGCCGAGGTCCTCACGCAGAACATCCTCTCCTCCCGCGGGCGCACCATCCGCCCCAAGACGCTCAACCAGAAGCGGTACGTCGACGCCATCGACCGGCACACCATCGTCTTCGGCATCGGCCCCGCCGGAACCGGCAAGACCTACCTGGCCATGGCCAAGGCCGTGCAGGCCCTCCAGTCCAAGCAGGTCAACCGGATCATCCTGACCCGCCCCGCGGTCGAGGCGGGCGAGCGGCTCGGCTTCCTGCCGGGCACCCTCTACGAGAAGATCGACCCCTACCTGCGCCCGCTCTACGACGCCCTGCACGACATGCTCGACCCGGACTCCATCCCCCGTCTGATGGCGGCGGGCACCATCGAGGTCGCGCCGCTGGCCTACATGCGGGGAAGGACGCTCAACGACGCGTTCATCATCCTGGACGAGGCGCAGAACACCAGCCCCGAGCAGATGAAGATGTTCCTCACCCGGCTCGGGTTCGAGTCGAAGATCGTGATCACCGGTGACGTGACGCAGGTCGACCTGCCCAGCGGCACCAAGTCCGGTCTGCGGCAGGTGCAGGACATCCTGGAGGGGCTCGACGACGTCCACTTCTCACGGCTGTCGTCGCAGGATGTCGTACGGCACAAGCTGGTCGGCCGTATCGTCGACGCGTACGAGAAGTACGACAGCACGCACGGTACGGAGAACGGCACGCGCAAGGGCGGCCGGGCCACGTCCGGGCCCAAGGGGAAGTAGACAAGCACCGCGTCATGTCGATCGACGTCAACAACGAGTCCGGAACCGAGGTCGACGAGCAGGCGATCCTCGACATCGCCCGCTACGCGCTGGCCCGGATGCGCATCCACCCGCTCTCCGAGCTGTCGGTGATCGTCGTGGACGACGACGCCATGGAGCAGCTGCACATCCAGTGGATGGACCTGCCGGGCCCCACCGACGTGATGTCCTTCCCGATGGACGAGCTGCGTCCGCCGGCCAAGGACGACGACGAGCCGCCGCAGGGACTCCTCGGCGACATCGTCCTGTGTCCCGAGGTGGCCGCCCGGCAGGGCGCCGAGGCCGAGACCCAGCACTCCATGGACGAGGAGCTGCAGCTCCTCACCGTCCACGGGGTGCTGCACCTGCTCGGCTACGACCACGAGGAGCCCGACGAGAAGGCCGAGATGTTCGGCCTCCAGGCGGCCATCGTGGACGGCTGGCGCGCGGAGAAGGGCCTCGAGGGCCCGTCCCCGGCCCCGACCGTCTCATGAGCCCGCAACTCGTCGCGGGCGCGATCGCCCTGGTCGTGGTGGCCTGGCTGGCCGCCTGCGCGGAGGCAGGCATCGCCCGGGTGTCCAGCTTCCGGGCCGAGGAGGCCGTCAGGTCCGGCCGCCGCGGCGGCGCCAAGCTGGCCAGGATCGCGGCCGACCCGACCCGCTACCTGAACGTGGCGCTGCTGGCGCGCGTCGCCTGCGAGATGGCGGCGGCGGCCATGGTGACCTACGCCTGCCTCCAGGAGTTCCCCGGCACCACCGAGGCGCTCCTGGTCGCGATCGGCGTCATGGTCCTGGTGTCGTACGTGGCCGTCGGGGTCTCCCCGCGCACCATCGGACGCCAGCACCCCCTCAACACGGCGACGGCGGCGGCCTACGTGCTGCTGCCGCTGGCCCGGATCATGGGCCCCGTCCCCAACCTGCTGATCCTCATCGGCAACGCCCTCACCCCCGGAAAGGGCTTCAGACGCGGCCCGTTCGCCTCCGAGGCCGAACTGCGGGCCATGGTCGACCTGGCCGAGAAGGAGTCGCTGATCGAGGACGAGGAGCGCCGCATGGTGCACTCCGTCTTCGAGCTGGGCGACACCCTGGTGCGGGAGGTGATGGTGCCGCGCACCGACCTCGTCGTCATCGAGCGGTACAAGACCATCCGGCAGGCCCTCACCCTCGCCCTGCGCTCCGGCTTCTCCCGCATCCCGGTGACCGGGGAGAACGAGGACGACATCGTCGGGATCGTCTACCTGAAGGACCTGGCGCGCAAGACGCACATCAGCCGGGACGCCGAGAGCGACCTGGTGTCGACCGCGATACGCCCGGCGGCCTTCGTGCCGGACACCAAGAACGCCGGTGACCTGCTGCGCGAGATGCAGCAGGACCGCAACCACGTGGCCGTCGTCATCGACGAGTACGGCGGCACGGCCGGGATCGTCACCATCGAGGACATCCTGGAGGAGATCGTCGGCGAGATCACCGACGAGTACGACCGGGAGCTGCCCCCGGTGGAGGAGCTGGGCGACGACCGCTACCGGGTCACCGCCCGCCTCGACATCACCGACCTGGGCGAGCTGTACGGCCTGGAGGAGTACGACGACGAGGACGTGGAGACCGTCGGCGGACTGCTCGCCAAGGCCCTCGGCCGGGTGCCGATCGCCTCGGCGTCCAGCGTGGTCGAGCTGCCCGACGGCCGTGAGCTGCGGCTGACGGCGGAGGCCGCGGCCGGTCGCCGCAACAAGATCGTCACGGTGCTCGTGGAGCCCGTCGGACCCGCCGCGCCCCCGGACGGCGAGGAGGAGAAGCCGGAGTGAGCCCCGACCGACTGCGGGCGCTGTGCCTGTCGTTCGCCGCGGCGACGGAGGAGTTCCCGTTCGGCCCGGAGCTGTCCGTCTTCAAGGTCCGCGGCAAGATGTTCGCGCTCACCGCGCTGGACGCGCGCCCGCTGACCGTCAACCTCAAGTGCGACCCCGAGGACGCGATCCGGCTGCGCGCCGAGCATCCGGGGCTGATCGTGCCCGGCTGGCACATGAACAAGCGGCACTGGAACACCGTCACGGTCGACGGGGGGCTCGCGGACCGGCAGGTGCGGGAGCTGGTCGAGGACTCCTGGGACCTGGTGGTCGCCGGGCTGCCGCGGGCGGAGCGGCTGCGTCTCGACCGGCCCTGAGCCGACCCGCGCGAGCGGGCCTTTCGTATGCTCGGGGCATGACCGACAGCAACGCGCTCGACCCCGAGGACCGCAAGATCGTCACCCTGGCCCGCTCCGCGCGGGCCCGCAACGGTGTGCCCGAGGGGGCCGCCGTACGGGACGACACCGGCCGCACCTACGTCGCCGGGACCGTCGCCCTGGACTCGCTGCGGCTGAGCGCGCTGCGGACCGCCGTGGCGATGGCGGTGGCCTCGGGCGCCGGTTCGCTGGAGGCGGCGGCCGTGGTGACGCTCGCCGGGACGGTGACCGACGAGGACCTGGCCGCCGTCCGTGACCTGGGCGGGGCCGGTACGCCGGTGCTGCTGGCCGGTCCGGACGGGACGGTGCTGCGGACCGTCACCGCCGACTGAGCAGTCGTCCGGAATTCACCCTTGCAGCGCCCTTCCCCCCGCGCATCAATATGACCCAGAGGTTGTGACGGACCGTCAGGTCACGAGCCGCGCAGCGTGCCCGCACCCACCCTGCCTCAGGCCTCCGTCCGTCGATCCAGATCCCCGGGAAGGGAGCTGCAAACCCATGAGAGGCATGCGTACAGGAACAGGTGCGGCCCTGCTGGCAGGGACGCTCGGGCTGACCGGGCTGGTGCTCGCACCGGCCGCCGTCGCGGTGACCCCGCAGTCGGCGACGATCACCGCGAACTGCGGTGCGTGGGGCGGCGGGCCCGCCACGCTCACCGCCACCCAGAGCGGAACCTCCGCCACCGTCACCCTCACCTCCTCCATCACCACGCCGCTGGCGCTGTCCGCGAACTCCATCGCGTCCACGCTGACGTTCGTCAACGGCACCGGCACCAAGGTCTTCAGCGGGACGGTCAACCCGGCGATGGCCGCCGGTTCCGCCGTCACCGTCGGTCCGCTCAACGGGACCGTCGCGTCCGGCGACAGCCTGCAGGCGTACGGCGGCACGCTGAAGATGGTCATCTTCGGCGTCACCGTCACCTGCACGCCGAGCGCGCCCCAGTCGCCCGGCCCGTTCGTGTTCAGCTGAGGGTGATCTGACGGCCGTCGGTTCCCGGGTGAATGCTTGGGTGTGCCACGGGAACTGACGGTCCATCAGTCCTTTTCGGCATCTCCATTGACTTCTCGCGCGATCCGCACATCAATGCCCCCTGGACGCGGACCAGCCGCCGCGGCCGATCCCTGACGGAGGGGGCATCCATGGGACTCACGGGTCCGACGATCCGAAGACGCCGTCTGGTGTCACTGCTGGCGGTGGCCGCCCTCGCGGTCACCGCGAGCGGCGCGCTGGCCTGCCCGGCAGGCGCCGCCACGAACGTGGACTTCGGCACGCACTGCATCCCGCCGGACATCGCGGGCATCCCGCCGATCGACGGCACCACGACGGCCGCCATCACGGTCGACGACAGGACCCCGGAGGTCGGCGACACCGTCACGGTGACCTACACCGTGGTCAAGCCCGCCGCCAGCAACCCCACCGCCCTCGACCTGCCGGCCGACATCATGACCCCCACCGGCAAGGTCGCCCTGGGCGGCGCGCAGAGCGGCGACGTCACCGTCGCGGGCCCGAAGAAGAACGACCCGGTGCCCGGCTACGGCGCCTTCCCGTCGTTCTCCATGACCGGCACCTTCAAGGTCACCGCGCCCGGCGCGATCACCCTCTCGCCCGGCGACTACAACATCCACACCAGCTACATCCTGGAGCTGGACACCCCCTGCACGGTCATCACCCCGCCCGCGCCGGTCTCCGAGACCGTCACGGCGACCAGCTCCACCCCGGTCAACAACCGCGCCATCACGCTCGGTTCGGCCTCCGGGAAACCCGGGGACGCGGTCACCGTCCACGGCACCGGCTTCACGCCGGGCGCGGGCGTCACCCTCGCCGGACGGTCCGGGAGCACCCAGACCGCCGACCGGGCGACCGCGAAAGCGGGCACCGACGGCTCCTTCGACGGGTCCCTCACGGTCTCCGACAGGTCGACGACCGGCATCGTCGCCTACGAGGGCAGCGCCTGGAGCGCGGACCTCGGCGCCGGGCCCGCCGTCTACACCGTCGACGACACCACCCCGGTCCCGGACGGCAGCCAGCGGCTGACCACGACGGTCAGGGGCGGGGCGCTCTCCATGAGCCAGGCCGGGGACGCCGTGCAGCTCTCGGCGGTCGACTTCGGCCAGGGCGGTGCCTCCACGGGCGCCCTGCGGACCGTCACCGTCAAGGACTACCGGGGCGGCCCGGCGGGCTGGTCGCTGACCGGCAAGGTCACCGACTTCTCCGGAGCGGGCGGCAAGATCGGTGCAGGCAAGCTCAGTTGGACCCCCGCCTGCACCACGGCGGCGGGCAGCCCGAGCACCTGCCGGGCGGGTTCGGCGGGCACCGTGGGCAGTTCGGGCGCGACGCTCGCCTCGACCCCCGACGGCGCGCTCACCGGCGGCCGCTTCACCGTCGACGCCGGACTCTCCCTGGACGTACCGGCGTTCACCCCGCCCGGCTCCTACGCGGGCGTCCTGACGCTCACCCTGTCCTGACGCCCACCCCGTCCAGGAGCACACCGAAGGTACGGCGCCACGAGCACAGCACCGCAGCACCGGCACCACGTCTCCCAGCCGGCGGCCGGGCGGCCCGTCACCACGGGACCGCACCCGCCCGATCGCCCGGCCCGGCAACCGTCCGCGGGGGTCCGCACCCATGCGCAAGCCGTCCGCCCTCCTCCTGAGCCTCCTCGGCCTCGCCGCCCTCGCCCTGGGACCGCTGGCCGCGGCGCCCGCGCGGGCCGCCGACAACGGGAACTGGTCCGTCTACCCGGTCTCCTCGCCGGGCGCCGCCCGGCCCTACTTCTCCCTCTCCGCCGACCCCGGCCAGACGATCGAGGACAAGGTCGTCGTCACCAACGCGACCGCGCGCCCCCTGCCCCTGCGGATGTACGCGGCCGACGCCTACAACACCGCCCGCGACGGCGGGTTCGCGGTGCGCACCCTGCAGGAGCGGATGCGCGGGGTGGGCGCCTGGGCGCGGCCCGCCACCGCCCGGATCACCGTGCCCGCCCACGGCAAGGTCACCGTCCCCTTCACCCTCGAGGTCCCCGAGGGCGCCGAACCCGGCGACCACCCGGGCGCGCTGGTCGCCCTCGACGAACGGATCGACCGGGGCGCCGGATCCCTCGCGCTCGGCGTCCGGCAGGCCGTCGCCGCCCGTGTCTACCTGCGCGTCGGCGGACCCAGGGTGCCCGCCATCGCCGTCGAGGACGTCCGCGTCGGCCACCGCCAGCCGCTGGTGCCGGGGCTCGGCACCGGCGAGGCGGTGATCTCCTACACCCTGCACAACACCGGCAACGTCACCCTCGACCCGAGGGTGGAACTGCGCGCCCGGGGCCTGTTCGGGCGCACCCTGCTCGCCCGTGACCTGACCCGCCTGCCCGCCGAACTGCTGCCCGGACAGCGGGTGCGGCTCACCGAGCCCTGGCACGGGGCGCCCCAACTCGACTGGGGCGAGGTCACGTTGACGGCCAGCGCCGAGGACACCAGGGAGTCGGCCGGTGCCTCGTTCCTCGCGCTGCCCTGGGCCGCCGCCCTCGTCCTGCTCGCGGCGCTGGTGACCGGGGCGGTGCTGCTGGTCCGGGCCCGCCGGGAGCGCGCCCGCCGGTCCGCACCCGAGCCACCGTCCCCACCGGCGGCCCCCGCCCCTGCCCGCCCCCGTCCCTCCCCGACCGCGCGGCCCTGACGCCGGGCCCCCACGTCGTCCCCGGGCACCCCGCTCGCGCAGGGGAGCCGTCCGGTGGCGGGCGGTGACGGCCGGTCGTCGCGGGGCGCGCGGACCCCGGCCCGGACGGGTGTGCCCCGGCGCGAGTACGGGGGTGCTCCGGCGATCAGGGAGAATGGGGGCCATGAGCGTGCGTACCCAGTCATCAGAGCAGCCGGCCGAGGCCGTCCACCGTGCCGGCTTCGCCTGCTTCGTGGGCCGCCCGAACGCGGGCAAGTCCACCCTCACGAACGCTCTGGTCGGGCAGAAGGTGGCGATCACGTCCAACCGGCCGCAGACCACGCGGCACACCGTCCGGGGCATCGTGCACCGGCCGGACGCGCAGCTGATCCTGGTCGACACCCCCGGCCTCCACAAGCCGCGCACCCTGCTCGGCGAGCGGCTCAACGACGTGGTGCGCACCACCTGGGCCGAGGTCGACGTGATCGGCTTCTGCGTCCCCGCCGACCAGAAGCTCGGCCCCGGCGACCGGTTCATCGCCAAGGAGCTGGCCGGGATCCGCAAGACGCCGAAGGTCGCGATCGTCACCAAGACCGACCTGGTCGACCCCAAGGTCCTCGCCGAGCAGCTCATCGCCCTCGACCAGCTCGGCAAGGAGCTGGGCATCGAGTGGGCGGAGATCGTGCCGGTCTCGGCGGTCGGCGACAAGCAGGTCGGACTCCTGGCCGACCTGCTGATCCCGATGATGCCCGCGAGCCCGCCGCTGTACCCCGAGGGCGACCTCACCGACGAGCCCGAGCAGGTCATGGTCGCCGAGCTGATCCGCGAGGCCGCGCTCGAAGGCGTCCGCGACGAACTGCCGCACTCCATCGCCGTCGTCGTCGAGGAGATGCTGCCCCGCGAGGACCGCCCGGCCGACCGCCCGCTGCTCGACATCCACGCCAACCTCTACATCGAGCGCTCCAGCCAGAAGGGCATCATCATCGGCCCCAAGGGCAAGCGCCTGAAGGAGGTCGGCATGAAGAGCCGCCAGCAGATCGAGGCGCTGCTGGGCACGCCGGTCTTCCTCGACCTGCATGTGAAGATCGCCAAGGACTGGCAGCGCGACCCCAAGCAACTGCGCAAGCTGGGCTTCTGAGCCGCCCCGCCGCGCCCACCGGCCGGTGGGCGCGGCCGCGCGTCCGGCGCCGGCGCGGTGGGGCGCGGCCTCAGCGCTGCGCCCGCAGCACCTCCCTGAACCAGGCGTACGACGCCTTCGGGGTGCGCTCCAGGGTGGCGAAGTCGACGTGGACCAGGCCGAAGCGGCGCGCGTACCCCTCCGCCCACTCGAAGTTGTCGAGCAGCGACCAGACGAAGTAGCCGCGCACGTCCACGCCCGCCGTCAGCGCGTCGTGCAGGGCGCGGATGTGGCCGTCGAGGTAGCTGATCCGGTCCTGGTCGTCGAGGCCCGGGTAGGAGCAGCCGTTCTCGGTGATCACCACCGGCGGCAGCCGGTCGTCGTAGCGCTCCCGGAAGCCGGTGAGCAGCTCGGTGAGCCCCTCGGGGACCACGGGCCAGCCGAAGTCCGTCACCGGCCGGTCCTCGATCTCCCGTACGGAGAAGGGGAGTTCGGCCGGGAGGGTGAGGCCGCCGAACTCGATCTCGTCGCCCTGCGGGGCGCCCACCCGGGTCGGCGCGTAGTAGTTCACCCCGTACCAGTCGAGCGGCTCGGCGATGATCTCCAGGTCCGCCTCGACGTCGCCCGGCATCAGCCCGTCGAGCCCCTCCGGGTAGCGGCCCAGCAGCAGCGGGTCGGCGAACAGCCGGTTGAGCAGGATGTCGTAGAACGCGGCCGCCTCCAGGTCCGCCGCCGCGTGCGAGGCGGGCCAGGTCGGGCCGTGCGAGTTGGCGATGCCGACGTCGGTGGCGCCCGCCGCGCGCAGCGCCCGGACGGCGAGGCCGTGGGCGAGGAGCTGGTGGTGGGCGACCGGCAGCGCGTCGAACAGCAGCCGTCCGCCGGGCGCGTGGGCGCCCAACGCGTGGCCCAGCAGGGTGTGTTCGGCGGGCTCGTTGAGGGTGATCCAGGTGCCGACCCGGTCCCCGAGCCGTTCCGCGACGGTCGCCGTGTGGTGCGCGAAGCGGTCCGCGGTGTCCCGGTCGAGCCAGTCGAGGCCGACCGGCAGGTCCCAGTGGAAGAGGGTGGGGACCGGGCGGACGCCCGCCGCGCACAGCTCGTCCACCAGCCGGTCGTAGAAGTCGAGCCCGCCGGGGGAGTGGACCCGGGGCCAGGAGACCGAGAAGCGGTACGCGTCCACGCCCAGACCGGCGAGGAGGGCCACGTCCTCGCGGTAGCGGTGGAAGTGGTCGCAGGCGACGGCGGCCGTCGAGCCGTCCTTCACCCGGCCCGGCTCGGCGGTGAAGGCGTCCCACACGGACGGCGCCCGTTCGTCGGCCGCCCCCTCGATCTGGTGGGCGGAGGTCGAGACGCCCCACAGGAATCCGGCCGGGAACTGCGGTATCGGGTTCGTCGCCATGCGCCGGATCATCCGCACCCGCCGACGGGGAAGTCAACGGGCGGGCGGGAAAAGGGTGTTGCCCGCCCGGACCGGTCGGTCAGGCGCCCTCCTTCAGCACCCGGGTGATCAGGGCGCGCTGCTGCGGCGACAGCCGGGGGTCGGCCGTGTGCACCGTCCTGCCGTCCACCGTGATCTCGTAATGGAAGCCGTCGGGCACCCCCGCGGCCGGTGCCTCGGCGCCCGTGGCCAGGGCCCGTTCCGCCAGGGCGTGCCACTCCTGGGCGTCGGGCAGCGACGAGGTGTCCACCTCGGCGCTGCGCTCGATGCCCGCGAACCCGCCCGTACGCCTCACTCGAATACGCATGGGACCGTGTCTAGTACGGAACTACGCGGTCCGCACCCCGACCTGCTCCCAGGCCTTCAGCACCGCCTGGAGTTCGGCCCCCTCGCGGTAGCGGGCCTTGGCCGCGGCCGCCGTGAGGGTGGCGAAGTCCGCGAACGACGCGTCCTTCTTCAGCTCGCCGCCGGTCAGCACGTCGTACCAGATCTGCCCGGCCCGCTCCCAGGCGTTGCCGCCGAGGGCGGTGGCCGCGAGGTAGAACGCGTGGTTGGGGATGCCGGAGTTGATGTGCACGCCGCCGTTGTCGCGGCCGGTGCGGACGAACCCGGCCATGGTCGCGGGCTGCGGGTCCTTGCCGAGGACGTCGTCGTCGTACGCGGTGCCCGGCGCCTTCATGGAGCGCAGCGCCACACCGCTGACGCGCGGGGCGAGCAGGCCCGCGCCGATCAGCCAGTCGGCCTCGGTGGCGGTCTGGCCGAGCGTGTACTGCTTGATGAGCGAGCCGAAGACGTCGGAGAGCGACTCGTTGAGGGCGCCCGGCTGGCCGAAGTAGGTGAGGTTCGCGGTGTACTGCGTGACGCCGTGGGTGAGTTCGTGGCCGATGACGTCGATCGGCAGGGTGAAGTCGAGGAAGATCTCGCCGTCGCCGTCGCCGAACACCATCTGCTCGCCGTTCCAGAAGGCGTTGTTGTAGTCGTTGTCGTAGTGCACGGTCGCGTCCAGCGGCAGGCCCTCGTCGTCGATGGAGTGCCGCCCGTACGCCTTCAGGTACAGCTCGAAGGTGGCCCCGAGGCCCGCGTAGGCGCGGTTGACGGTGGCGTCCTGACCCGGCTGGTCGCCCTCGCCGCGGACCTTGGTGCCGGGCAGGTCGGTGCCGTGCCGGGCGTCGTAGACGGTGCGGTCCGGCTGGTCGGAGGCGGCGCCGGCGGGCGCGACGGCCGCGGCGGCGCCGATGACGGTGGTCATCCGGCGGTGGGTGCGCTCCCAGGCGTCCCGCTCCAGGGTCCGGCGCGCGGCGGAGGCGAGCGAGGGGTCCTGGTGCTGGGCGATCCGGTCGAGGACGTGCGGCGGTACGACGGTGCAGAAGACGGGCTCGTGGCCCCCGGTGGTCGTCATGCCCGGCACCTTTGCACTGCGTGGTCCGGGTGTCACTAGGGGCAACCATGATTGGTGAAAAAGCGGGACATCGCGGGTGCCGGTCGGTGACGGAGTGGTATGGCGCACGTTTCCACCCCTTCGTCCCCTTCCGCCCGCATACTGGTTCCGCATAGTGATACGGCGTCCCGCATCCGGAGCGCCTCGGCTAGCATGCGGAGCATCATGCGTTTCGGGCTGCTCCTTCTTAGCTGCCGCGGCGAGGGCCTGTAATCAGGTCGACTCCCTCCCCGCGGAGCTTGGCGTTGCGTCGTCGGCCGTCCTTCAGGACATCCAGAGGAGCCCCCCGATCATGGCGAACCGCCAGCAGCCCAGCACCATGCCGATCCAGAAGTACGGCCGCTACGAGCAGGTCGACATCCCCGACCGCACCTGGCCGGGCAACCGGATCACCGTCGCCCCCCGCTGGCTCTCCACCGACCTGCGCGACGGCAACCAGGCCCTGATCGACCCGATGTCCCCCGAGCGCAAGCGCCGGATGTTCGACCAGCTGGTCAAGATGGGCTACAAGGAGATCGAGGTCGGCTTCCCGGCCTCCGGGCAGACCGACTTCGACTTCGTGCGCTCCATCATCGAGGAGGAGGGCGCGATCCCGGACGACGTCACGATCTCCGTACTGACCCAGGCCCGCGAGGACCTGATCGAGCGGACCGTGGAGTCCCTGAAGGGCGCCAGGCGGGCCACCGTCCACCTCTACAACGCGACCGCGCCGGTCTTCCGCCGGGTCGTCTTCCGCGGCTCCCGCGACGACATCAAGCAGATCGCCGTCGACGGCACCCGGCTGGTCGTCGAGTACGCCGAGAAGCTGCTGGGCCCGGAGACGGAGTTCGGCTACCAGTACTCGCCGGAGATCTTCACCGACACCGAGCTGGACTTCGCGCTGGAGGTCTGCGAGGCGGTGATGGACGTCTGGCAGCCCGCCCCCGGCCGTGAGATCGTCCTCAACCTGCCCGCCACGGTGGAGCGTTCGACGCCGTCCACGCACGCGGACCGCTTCGAGTGGATGCACCGCAACCTGTCCCGCCGCGAGCACGTCGTGCTCTCCGTCCACCCGCACAACGACCGCGGCACGGCGGTGGCGGCGGCCGAGCTGGCGCTGATGGCCGGCGCGGACCGGGTCGAGGGCTGCCTGTTCGGGCAGGGCGAGCGCACCGGCAACGTCGACCTGGTCACCCTGGGCATGAACCTGTTCTCGCAGGGGGTCGACCCGCAGATCGACTTCTCCGACATCGACGAGATCCGCCGCACGTGGGAGTACTGCAACCAGATGGAGGTCCACCCGCGCCACCCGTACGTGGGCGACCTGGTCTACACGTCCTTCTCCGGCTCCCACCAGGACGCCATCAAGAAGGGCTTCGACGCCATGGAGGCGCAGGCCGCCGAGCGGGGCGTCACGGTCGACGACATCGAGTGGGCGGTGCCCTACCTGCCGATCGACCCGAAGGACGTCGGCCGCTCCTACGAGGCGGTCATCCGGGTCAACTCGCAGTCCGGCAAGGGCGGTATCGCCTACGTCCTGAAGAACGACCACAAGCTGGACCTGCCGCGCCGCATGCAGATCGAGTTCTCCAAGCTGATCCAGGCCAAGACGGACGCCGAGGGCGGCGAGATCACCGGCTCGGACATCTGGAACGTCTTCCAGGACGAGTACCTGCCCAACCCGGGCAACCCGTGGGGCCGCGTCCAGGTCCGCAACGGCCAGTCGACGACCGACACCGACGGCGTCGACACCCTCACCGTGGAAGCCACCGTCGACGGCGTGGACACCGTCCTGTCCGGCGCGGGCAACGGTCCGATCTCGGCCTTCTTCGACGCCCTGCAGACCATCGGCATCGACGTGCGGCTGCTGGACTACCAGGAGCACACGATGAGCGAGGGCGCCTCCGCGCAGGCCGCCTCCTACATCGAATGCGCGATCGACGGCACGGTGCTGTGGGGCATCGGCATCGACGCGAACACGACGCGTGCCTCGCTGAAGGCCGTCGTCTCCGCCGTCAACCGCGCGACCCGCTGACCCACCCTGACCGGGCGTTTCGGGGCCTTGACCGCCGTGCACGGCGGTCAAGGCCCCGTCGCTTCTCGGCCATCGCCCTATGCAGGTCACGGAAAGGTCTCTTACGGGGTACTGACTCCACCTCCAAGATGTGGCTAACATCACGCAAGCGCGGCGATGTTGCCGCGGCGTTACGGAGGTGCGACGTGCTGCCAGAACGGGGACGAGACGGCCGAGCCGACGGGCCTGCCCGGATTCTGGGCACCCGCACCGTGTGGACGCCCGTCGGGGACGGCGAGTTCTTCTGCCCCGGCTGCGGTGGCGACCGCAACTACCAGCGGCTGACCGGCCGCCGCCGCTTCACCGTGCTCGGCGTGCCCGTCGTCCCGCGCGGCGAGACCGGCCCGGTCGTCGAATGCGCCTCCTGCCGACGCCACTTCGGCACCGACGCCCTCGACCACCCGACCACCACCCGCTTCTCCGCGATGCTCCGGGACGCCGTGCACACCGTCGCGCTCGCGGTGCTGGCCTCCGGCGGCACCTGCGCCCGCGCCTCCCTGGAGTCCGCCGCCTGCGCGGTCCGGGCGGCCGGGTTCGACGACTGCACCAGGGACCAGCTCGCGGCCCTGGTCGAGGCCCTCGCCGACGACACCGGGCGGGCCTACAGCGAGCCCTGCGGTCCCAGCCTCGCCATAGAGCTGCACGAGGCCCTCGACCCGCTGGCCCCGCACCTCGCCGCCGTGGGCCGCGAGTCGATCCTCCTCCAGGGCGCCCGCATCGCCCTCGCCGACGGCCCCTACACCCCCGCCGAACGCGACGTCCTGGCGACCGTGGGCGCCGCCCTCACGCTCGGCGCGGACGACGTCGGCCGCCTCCTCGCGGCGGCCGCCCGTACGCCGTCCTGACCCCCGCACGTCCCTCGTGCGGGTGACTGGCGCGGCACCCGCCGACGCCCCGGACCGCGCTCACCGCGCCGCCGCGGGTGGCCGTTTCCGCCTCCTTCCCGGCTCCGGGCCGGCGTCGCCGCGCGCCCCCGCGGGAACCATGGACCCGTGACCCTCCTGAGCCGCACCCTCCTCGCCGCCACCGTGCTCCTCGCGCCGCTCGCCGCGGCCGGTCCCGCCGCTGCCGCCGACCCCGGCTGCGCCTCCTCCGTGCCCTACGTCTCGGGGCAGGGCGGCTACGCCGCGTACCGCATCCCGGCCGCCGTCACCACCCGCAGGGGCACCCTCCTCGCCTTCGCCGAGGGACGGCGCGACGGCGCGGGCGACTCCGGCGACATCGACGTCGTCCTGCGCCGCTCCACCGATGGAGGCTGCACCTGGGGCCCGCTCCAGGTGATCACCGCGGGCCGCGGCGACACCCGGGGCAACCCGGCCCCCGTCGTCGACCCGCGCACCGGCGACATCGTCCTGGTCACCTCGTACAACAGCGGCGAGGTGAGCGAGGCGCGGATCATGCGCGGCGAGGTCACGCCGGAGCAGGGGCGCCGGGTGTTCGTGCAGCGCAGCCGGGACGACGGACGCCGCTTCGGTGCCCCTGCGGAGATCACCGCCGACGTGAAGCCGCCCGGCTGGCGCTGGTACGCCACCGGACCCGGCCACGCCGTCGCCCTCACCCGCGGCCCGCACACCGGGCGCCTGGTCGTCCCCGCCAACCACTCGGCCGCCCCGCCCGAAGGGTCCCCCGACACCGGCCAGGAGCCCCGCTACTACGGCGGGCACGCCCTGCTCAGCGACGACGGCGGCCACACCTGGCGCCTCGGCTTCGTCGACGACTCCTACGACGGCGTCGACAACGCCAACGAGACCAGCGCCACCCAACTCGCCGACGGCAGGCTCTACTTCAGCGCCCGCGACCAGGGCGGCAGCAGTCCTGGCAACCGTCTCGACAGCTACTCGGAGGACGGCGGCGCCACCCTCGCCCGCCCCTACGCGATCCAGCACACCCTGGACGACGTGCCCGCCGTCCAGGCCGCCGTCCTCCAACTGCGCGGCCACGGGGCCCCGTTGCTGTTCTCCGGTCCGTCCGTGCCCACCGCGCGCCGGGCGCAGGCGATCTGGCGCAGCACCGACGCCGGTGCCTCCTTCACCCGGGCGCTGACCCTCTCCGACGCCCCGGCCGCCTACTCCGACCTGGTCCAGCTCGACCGGGACACGGTGGGCGTCCTCTACGAGACCGGGACCGCGGGACCCTACGAGACCATCGCCTTCCGGCGCCTGGCGACGGGGGAGTTGATCCCCTAGAGCGCGGCGCGGGCGTCCCGCGGGGAACGGCGCCCCTTCCCCCGTCGCGTCCTAGAGCAGCCCGGCCCGCTTCAGGTGCTGGTCGACCTGCTCCACCTCGCCGGGGGCCAGCGGGATCTGCGGGGCCGCCGTCGCCGGGCAGTCGATGACGCCCCGCAGGTGCAGCGCCGCCTTGAACGCGCCCAGCGCCGACGAGCCGCCGCCCATCCGGGCCGGGTCGCCCGCCCCGACCAGGCCGAACAGGGCGCACAGCCGCTCCTGTTCGGCGCGCGCGCCCGCCAGGTCCCCGGAGCGGAACAGCCGGTCGAGCCGGACGTACCCGTGCGGGTCGACGTTGGCGAGGCCGGGCACCGCCCCGTCCGCGCCGAGCGCCAGCGCGCTGTCCACCAGGAGTTCGGAGCCGGTCAGCACGGTGAACCCGGTGACGTCGGCGCGCTCGCGGGCGCCGGTGACGACCCGCCGGAAGCCTGCCAGGTCGCCGCTGGAGTCCTTCAGACCGGCCAGCACCCCGTCCGCGGCCAGCTCCAGCACCAGCGCCGGGTCCAGCGCGGTGTGCACGGCGGACGGGATGTCGTAGGCGACGACCGGGACCGGGCTCGCCCCGGCCACCAGCCGGAAGTGCCGGGCGATCTCGGCGGGATGGGTCCGCGTGTAGAAGGGCGCGGTGACGACGACGGCGTCCGCGCCCGCCGCGGTGACCGCGGCGACGTGGTCGAGGACCCGGGGCGTCGTCATGTCGATCGCCCCGGCCAGCACCGGCAGCCCGCCGCCGACCCGGGCGGTGACCGCCTCCACCACCTCGCGGCGCTGCCCGTCGCGCAGGAAGGCGGCCTCCGACGACGAGCCGAGCACGAAGAGGGCGGCGACCCCGGCGTCCACCAGATGGTCGACCAGCCGGTCGAGGCTGGGCCGGTCCACCTCGCCGTCCGGTGTCAGGGGGGTGCAGACGGGCGGGACGACACCGGTCAGCGGGGCGGGAAAGGTCATGTGGGCTCCCTCGGGCGCGGGTGGGCGGGTTCGTGGTCGGGGCTGTCCTCCTCCACAGGATGGTGGCAGCGGTAGCGGTGCGCGGGCCGCGACGCGGCCGCGAACTCCGGGAGCCGGGCCGCGCACACGTCGTCCGCCCGCGCGCACCGGGTGCGGAACGGGCAGCCGCTGGGCGGCCGGGTCGCCGAGGGCACGGGACCGGTCAGCGGGATCGGCTCGACCCGCCGCAGCAGACCGGGGGCGGCGGAGAACAGGGCCCGGGTGTACGGGTGCCTGGCCCGGTCGGTGACGTCGGCGGCCGGGGCCTCCTCGACGATCCTGCCGAGGTACATGGTGACGACCCGGTCGCTCATCCGGCGGACCGTCTGGATGTCGTGCGAGACGAACACCATGGCCAGGCCCAGGCGTTCGCGCAGATCGAGCAGGAGGTTGAGGATCTGCGCGCGCACCGACACGTCCAGCGCGCTGGTCGGCTCGTCCGCGACCAGCAGCGCCGGTCCCAGGGCCAGCGCGCGGGCGATCGCGACGCGCTGGCGCTGCCCGCCGGAGAGCTGGCCGGGCAGCGCGTCGGCGAGCGCCGCGGGCAGCCCGACCAGACCGAGCAACTCCCGCACCCGCTCCTCGCGTTGTGCGCGGCTGCCGCGGCCGTGGACGTCCAGCGGGTCACGCAGGACGCGTCCGACCGGCAGCCGCCGGTTCAGGGCCGTCGAGGGGTCCTGGAAGACCATGCCGACGCCCGTGCCGACCGCCGTCCTGCGCTGCGCGGCGGGCATCGACCACAGGTCGCGGTCCCCGAACAGGACCGTCCCCGACGTCGGCCGCTCGGCGCCCACCAGCAGCCGCGCCAGCGTCGACTTGCCGCACCCGGACTCGCCGACCACGCCGACCGTCTCACCGGCCGCGACCGTGAGATCGGCCCCGGTCAGCGCGTACACCCGGTCGCGCCGCAGGACGCCGCCGCCGCGCGCCCGGTGCACCACGTGCGCGTCGCGGAGCCTGACCAGCGCGGTCACCGGACCACCTCGCTCCCGGCGTCCGCCAGATCGGCCGCCGGACGGTGGCAGGCCGCGGTGTGCGCGGGGGTGCCCAGCGGGTCGGGGCGGGTGGTGCGGCACAGGGCGGTGGCGCGCGGGCAGCGGTCGGCGAACCGGCAGCCCGCGGGGAACCCGGCCGGGGCCGGGACGGTGCCCCTGATCTGCGTCATCCGCTCGGCCGCCGACTCCAGCGAGAGCACGCTGCCCAGCAGGCCCCGGGTGTAGTGGTGGGCCGGTCGGGCCACCAGGTCGGCGGTCACCCCGCTCTCCACGATCCGCCCGCCGTACATCACCGCCACCCGGTCGGTGACCTCGGCGACCAGCGCCAGGTCGTGCGAGACGAGGATCAGCGCGAAGCCGAGTTCGGCGCGCAGCCGCAGCAGCAGCTCCATCACCTGGGCCTGCACGGTGACGTCGAGCGCGGTGGTGGGTTCGTCGGCGACGATCAGCCGCGGCCCGCGGGAGAGGGCCATGGCGATCAGGACGCGCTGGCGCTGGCCGCCGGAGAGTTCGTGCGGGTAGGCGCGCGGCGTCCTGACCGGGTCGAGGCCGACCAGGGCGAGGAGTTCGGCCGGGGTGCGGCGGCCGCCCCGGCGGACGAGCTGGCGCAGTTGCGCGCCGACGGTCATGCCCGGGTTCAGGGACGACAGGGCGTCCTGGTAGACCATCGCCATCTCGTGCCCGAGCAGTCCGCGCCTGGCCCGCGCGCCCAGCGCCGTCAGCTCCCGTGCCCCGAACACGATCCGCCCCCGCACCCGGGCGCCGCGCGGCGCGAGCCCCATCAGGGTGAGCGCGGTGAGCGACTTGCCGCAGCCCGACTCGCCCACCAGGCCCAGGACTTCACCGGGGCGCACCTCCAGGTCGACGCCGTCGACGACGTCCACCCCGCCGTGCCGGTCGGGGAAGCCGACGCGCAGGCCCTCCACCGCGAGCACCGGCCGCCCGGTCGGCAGCGGCCTGGCGCGGGCCCGCAGCCGCCGCGCCGCCTCGGCCAGCCCCGGCAGCGGCGGCAGCGGGCCGTCGTCGTCGCCCTCGTCGTCGCCGTCGCTGTCGTCGTCACCGTGCGGGGGCGGGGGCGGGTTCTCGCCCGGCGGTGCCACCGCGCGGGCGGCGGGCGCGGCCCAGGCGTCCGAGACGCCCTCGGACAGGACGTTCAGCGCCAGCACGGTCAGCAGGATCAGCAGGCCCGGGAAGAGGGTCGCCCACCAGCCGCCGGTCAGCACCATGTTCCTGCCGTCCGCGATGACACCGCCCCAGGACGGGTCGGGTGGCCGCACGCCCGCGCCGACGAAGGACAGCGACGCCTCGAAGACGATCGCCTCGGCGACCTGCACGGTGGAGAACACCAGGACGGGAGCCGCGCAGTTGACGGCCACGTGGCGCAGCACGATGTGCGGGGTGCGGGCGCCGATGACGCGTTCGGCGGTGACGTAGTCCTCCCCGTACTGGTCGAGCACGTTGGCGCGCACCACCCGGGCCACCGGCGGGACGAACAGGAACGCGACCGCGCAGAGCAGCACGGTGACGCCGCCGCCGAACACGGCGACCAGGACGGCCGCGAGGGCGATGCCGGGGAACGCCATCACCACGTCGAGGCAGCGCATCAGGGTCTCGTCGACGCCCCGCCGCGAGGTCGCCGCGACGGCCCCGAGGAGCGCGCCCGCGACCAGGGCGAGGGCGGTCGCGCCGAGCCCGATGGCGAGCGACCAGCGGGCCCCGTGCAGCAGCCTGCTCAGGATGTCCCGGCCGAGGCTGTCCTGGCCCATCCAGTGGGCGGCGGAGGGGTGGCCGGTGCCGTCGACGGGGGCCTGCTGCGCGAGCGGGTCGTCGGGCGCGAGCAGCGGGGCGAGCAGCGCGCCCAGGGCGACGACGGCGAGGAAGCAGACGGCGGCCGCGGAGGCCGGGGGCAGCCGCCTGCGGCGGCGGGCGCGGGCGGAGGCGCGGGCGGGGCGGGTGCGCGGTGCGCTCATCGGGCCGAGTCCCTCAGTCGGGGGTTGACCAGCAGGTACAGCACGTCGATGGCGAGGTTCACGACGACGAATCCGGTCGCGGTGGTCAGGACGACGCCCTGGACGACGGCCGGGTCGCCGTTCTGGACGGCGTCGATCATCAGCTTGCCCATGCCGGGCAGGGCGAAGATCGTCTCGATGACGACGGCGCCGCCGAGCAGGGTGCCGACCCGCAGGCCGAGCACGGTCAGCGGGGTGACCAGGGCGTTCCTGAGCACGTTGCGGCCCACCACCACGTACGGCGGCAGCCCGGCGCCGATCGCCGTGCGGACGTAGTCCTTGTCCAGCTCCTCCACGACCGACGTCCGCACGATCCGGATCAGTTGGGCGGCCACCGGCAGGGACAGGGCGAGCGCGGGCAGCGCCATGGTGCGCAGCCAGCCGGTGACGGAGTCCGCCGGGTTGATGTAGCCCCCGGCCGGGAACCAGCCCCGGTCGAGGGCCAGGTACTGGATCATCAGCAGCGCCAGCCAGAAGGCGGGCGCGGCGACGCCGACCAGCGAGACGACGCGGATGACGTGGTCGGCGGCGCGGTCCCGGTGGATCGCGGCGGTCACCCCGCCCGCGAGGGCCAGCAGCACGGCGATCCCCAGCCCCAGGAAGGTGAGTTGGAGGGTGAGCGGCAGCGCGGTGGCGACCTGGTCGAGGACCGGCGCCCGGGTCAGGACGCTGGTGCCGAGGTCGCCGTGGAGCAGCCCGGCGACGAAGTGGACGTAGCGCAGCGGCAACGGGTCGAGCAGGCCGTTGCGTTCGCGGAAGGCGCGCAGTTGCGCGGGGCTCGGGTCGGCGCCCTGGAAGAACGCGGACGCCGGGTCGACGTCCGAGAAGCGCATCACCAGGAAGACGAAGAGCACGATGCCCAGCAGCAGCGGCACCAGCAGGGCGAGGCGGCGCAGCAGGATCCGCGCGACGGCTGTCACGGCGTCAGGTCCAGTGCGCCTGGAGGAGGTTGACGCCCGGATAGGGCAGCGCTCTGACGCCGGTGATGCGGCGCGGGTCCCAGGCGGTCATCAGCTCGTTGTGGACCACCGGGTAGATCACGGCCTGTTCGGCGACGACGTCGACGCACTCCTGGATCATCGTCCTGCTCCTCGCCGGATCGGGTTCGCGGGTGGCGCGGTCCATGGCGGCGAACAGCCGCCGTGCCGCCGGGTCCTGGGCCCACCGGGCGTACCGGGTCCAGACGGTGGCGGGCCCGTAGGTGTAGCGCAGGATCAGATCGGCGTCGACGCCGAACTGGTTGGGATTGCCCGCGGCGGCCACCACCTGGTAGTCCCGCCGCTGGTCCAGCTTGGTGAAGACGGCGGTGGTCTCCTGCGGGGCGAGGGTGGTGCGGACGCCGATCGCGTCCCAGGACTCCTTGAGGGTCGGCAGGCAGTCCACGACCCAGCTCACGTTCACCGCGAGCAGCTCGACCTCCAGCTTCCGCACCCCGGCCGCGGCCAGCAGCGCCCGCGCCCGCTCCGGGTCGTGGCGGTAGACGGTACGGGCCCTGCGGTGGGCCGGGTTGCCCTCGTCCAGGAAGGACGTGGCGGGCGTTCCGTGCCCGCGCAGCGCCACACGGACGAGGGTGTCGGTGTCGACGGCGTAGCGCAGCGCCTGGCGCACCCGCACGTCGTCGAAGGGCGGGTGCGCGGTGTTGAACATGAGGAACAGGTTGTTCATGCCGGAGCCGCCCGCCACCGTGAGCCCGCCCCGGCGCAGCCGGTCGATGGTGGCGTACGGGACGTTGTCGGCGATCTGGGCGCCCGCGTCGGTCCCGGCGATCCGGGCGACCCGGGAGGCCGCGTCGACGATCGTCAGCCAGTTCATGGTGCGGAAGGCGGGCGGGCGGGGGCCGTTGTAGCCGGGGAAGGCGCTCAGGACGGTGTGCGACTTGGGGTGGTGCGCGCTCTGCCGGTAGGGCCCGGAGCCGACCGCGAGGCCGCGGACCGCGTCGTCCCAGGCGCCCGGCCGGGAGAACACGTGCCGGGGCATGACCTTGGCCAGCGTCAGCCGGGACAGGCCCGCGGGGAACGGGAACCGCAGGTCCAGCTCGACGGTGCGGGCGTCCACCGCGCGGGCCCGCTCCAGCCAGCTCGTGAAGAAGCTCCCGGCGAGGGTGCGGGCGGCCGGGTCGAGGACGCGGTCGAAGGAGAAGACCACGTCGTCGGCGGTGACCGGGGTCCCGTCGTGGAACCTGGCGCCCGCGCGCAGGGTGAACCGCCAGGTGGTCGCGGCCGGGTCGGCGGGCGGCGCGGTGGCCAGCGCGGGGTAGGGGCGGCGGGTGACCGGGTCGGTGTCGAGCAGCCCCTCGTAGAGGTGGCCGTTGGCGGCCGTCGAGAACGCCGACGCGGTCTGGGTGGGGTCCCAGGAGCCGTCGTTGCCGTACCCGATGACGGCCGTCAGGGTCCGGTCGCGGCCGCTGCCGCCGACGTAGTTCGTGGACTGCGGGCCCATCGAGCAGCCCGCCAGCGCCCCGGCCGCCGTCAGCCCTCCGGTGTACGCCAGGAACGACCGGCGGGGCAGCGGCGCCCCGCCGTGGAGCACGTCGCGCACGGTTCCTCCCGGGGAGATACGACGTCCTACGTCCGGTGGACAGACCGGACCATAGGGGCGTCACCCGGAGTGGTCAAGACAGCGCGCTGCGCACATCCGGGACGCGGGAGCCGTCCGCGCCGGTCCGGGGAGGCGACCGGCGCGGACGCCTGGGACCCGCGCCCGCTAGCCGACCTCCGCCGCCAGCAGCGAGGCCGCCTTCCTGACCAGCGGGTGGTCCCACGCGGCGTCCCGGACGTGCTTCGTCGACAGGATCGCCAGCACGACGGGCGTCCCGTCCGGGGTCCAGGCGATCCCGACGTCGTTGTTGGTGCCGTAGTCGCCCGCGCCCGTCTTGTCGGCGACCGTCCACGAGGACGGCACGCCCGCGCGCAGCCGCTCGTCGCTCGTGGTGTTGCCCAGCAGCCAGTGGGTCAGCAGCGCCCGGTCCCGGCCGGTCAGCGCGTCGCCCAGCACCAGGCGCGCGTAGGAGCGGCCGATCGCGCGCGGGCTGGTGGTGTCGGTGACCCGGCCGGGCTCCCCGGAGTTCAGCTCCGTCTCCCAGCGGTCGAGGCGGGTCACCCGGTCCCCGATCGAGCGGGCGAACCGGGTCACCGCGGTCGGGCCGCCCAGCTCCCGCAGCAGCAGGTTCCCCGCCGTGTTGTCGCTGTACCGGATCGCCACGTCGGCCAGCTCGGCGATCGTCATGCCCTCCGCCAGGTGCTCCCTGGTGCGGTCCGAGCCGCCGACCAGATCGGCCTCCGTGTAGTGGATCCGCCGCCCGAGCACCTCGCCGTCGCGGTCCAGGTCGCGCAGGACCGCGGCCGCCGCCAGGGTCTTGAAGACCGAGCAGACCGGGAAGCGCTCGTCGGCGCGGTGGGCGACGCTCCGCCCGGTCCGCACGTTGACGGCGAACACGCCCAGCCGGGCGTCGTGTTCCTCCTCCAGCGCGCGCAGCCGGTCCACGGCCCGACCGTCCGCCCGCGCGGACGTGCCGCTGAACAGGACGGCCGCGGACGCGGCACCGGAGGCGACGACGGCACGGCGGGTCATCGGTACACGGGGCGAGGTTGAGATGGCGTTCTCCTTCACTCGGACTTCCTCGGCAACAGGTCTCTCCCCCTGTCCGACGAGGAAATCCCGCCCCGCGGTTGCCCGCCCGCGCCCACCCGGCCGACCGACGAGTCTACGTGCCGAGCGTCACCGTCAGAAAGCGAAGAGTGAAAGTCGCGGGCGGTGGGGAGCACATCGGGGGCATCGGACGAGGAGTCGGAGGACACAGCGAAGATGAAGCCCCCCGTCGGCACGCACGTCGTGGACACGCGCACCGGGAGAATCGGCGTCGTGATGGGCCACGAGGGACCGTACGTCCAGCTCCGCCCCCGCGGCGGCGGTCTGGAGTGGGACGCCGAGCCCGCCGCCGTGACCGGGGTGAACCCCGAGGAGCGGCCGGGCGCCGCGCGCGCGGAAGGCCCCACCGAGCACCCCTGACCGGGGCAGCGCCCGGGGCACGGCCCCCGTAGGCGAGAATGGGGCGCATGAGTCTGTTCCGCGACGACGGCATCGTGCTGCGCACCCAGAAGCTGGGCGAGGCGGACCGGATCATCACCCTGCTCACCCGCGGTCACGGCCGCATCCGCGCCGTGGCCCGGGGAGTGCGCCGCACCAAGTCGAAGTTCGGGGCCAGGCTGGAGCCGTTCTCCCACGTCGACGTGCAGTTCTTCGCGCGCGGCAGCGAGCTGGTGGGCCGCGGGCTGCCCCTGTGCACCCAGAGCGAGACCATCGCGCCCTACGGCGGCGGGATCGTCACCGACTACGCCCGCTACACCGCGGGCACCGCCATGCTGGAGACCGCCGAGCGGTTCACCGACCACGAGGGCGAACCCGCCGTCCAGCAGTACCTGTTGCTGGTCGGCGCGCTGCGCACGCTCTCCCGCGGCGAGCACGCCCCGCACCTCGTCCTGGACGCCTTCCTGCTGCGCTCCCTCGCCGTCAACGGCTACGCGCCCAGCTTCGGCGACTGCGCCCGGTGCGGCCTGGCGGGACCCAACCGGTTCTTCTCGGTGGCCGCGGGCGGCTCGGTCTGCGTCGACTGCCGGGTCCCCGGCAGCGTCGTACCCTCACCGCAGACCCTGGAACTGCTGGGGGCGCTCCTCACGGGAGACTGGGGGACCGCGGACTCCTGCGAGCCGCGGTACGTGCGGGAGGGGAGCGGGCTGGTGTCCGCCTATCTGCACTGGCACATGGAGCGCGGGCTGCGCTCGCTGCGTTACGTCGAGAAGTAAGCCAAGAGGAGACGAGAAGCACATGGCTGCAAGCGGGATTCTGGGACGCCGGCGCCGGGAGTACCGGGCGCCGGAGCCGCACCCGTCGGGAGCGCTCCCGCCGAAGCTGCCCGCGGAGCTGATCCCCCAGCATGTGGCGGTCATCATGGACGGCAACGGCCGCTGGGCGAAGGAGCGCGGCCTGCCGCGCACCGAGGGGCACAAGGTCGGCGCGGAGCGGGTCCTCGACGTCCTCCAGGGGGCGATCGAGATGGGGGTGGGCAGCATCGCGCTGTTCGCGTTCTCCACCGAGAACTGGCGCCGCTCCCCGGACGAGATCCGCTTCCTCATGAACTTCAACCGCGACTTCATCCGCAAGACCCGCGACGAGCTGAACGCGCTGGGCGTGCGGGTGCGCTGGGTGGGCCGGATGCCCAAGCTGTGGAAGTCGGTCGCCAAGGAGCTCCAGATCGCCCAGGAGCTGACCAAGGACAACGACCGCCTCACGCTCTACTTCTGCATGAACTACGGCGGTCGCGCGGAGATCGCGGACGCCGCGCGGGCCCTCGCCGAGGACGTCAAGGCGGGCCGCCTCGACCCGTCGAAGGTCAACGAGAAGACCCTCGGCAGCTACATGTACTACCCGGACATGCCGGACGTCGACCTGTTCCTGCGTCCCAGCGGCGAGCTGCGCACCTCCAACTACCTTCTCTGGCAGAGCGCGTACGCCGAGATGGTCTTCCAGGACGTGCTGTGGCCCGACTTCGACCGCCGCGACCTGTGGCGGGCCTGCATGGAGTACGCCAAGCGCGACCGCCGCTTCGGCGGGGCCGTCCCCAACGAGCAACTGCTCGCCATGGAGGCCGCGATGAAGGGCAGCAGCGCCACCTGACGGCCACCGGGGGTTCACGGCGGTCGCCGACGATCCGCCCATGAAGCGTCTCGCCCCCGCCCTCGCCCTGTGCGCCCTGCTGGTCGCGGCCCTGCCCGCGCACGCCGCCGACCAGCCCGCGCACTGGGACAGTTACGGCACCAAGGCCCCGTACGCGCCCGGCCAGAGCCCCCGCACCTACCAGGCGGCTCCGGCCGGGTACGTGCCCGTCCTGACCGAGAACGTCTCCGGCACGGCTCCCGCGCCGCCAGTGACGGCGAGGACGCCGATCTGGTCCTCGCGCTGTGGGACCGCGCCGACGCGAGCGGCCAACTCACGCGCGAGGGGAGGGAGTTCGGGATGGAGGTGCGCGCGCTGCGGGCCGCCATGGAGCGGGTCGGCTTCGGCGAGCTGAGTGGACGCGGCCGGACCGAGCTCGCGGGCACCGCGACCCGCCTCGCGCACCGGCTGCCCGCCCTCTTCGCGCAGATGGCCCGCACCGGGCAGCGGATCGACGTGGTCAGCTCGGGCCAGGGCCGCGCGGTCGACAGCGGCGACGCCTTCGCCGCCGCCCTCGCCGCCGCCGACCCCGGCCTCCGGCCGCTGATCGGCCCGACCCGCACCGACCGGGACCTGCTCTACTTCCACAAGACCGACGCCGGTGCCGCCTACCGCGACTACGTCGACAACGACCCCCGGCTCGCGGCCACCCTGGCGTCCCTCACCGACCAGCCGCGCACCCGCCGGGCGGCCACCGGCATCCTGCGCCGCCTGTTCACCGGGCCCTTCGTGGCCGGGCTCGGCGACACCGACCGGGTCGCCGCCGCGCGGGCCGTCCACAGCCTGTACGCCATCGCCCCCGCGATGAGCGAGGAGAGCCCCGGCGGCCGCGGCTGGGGCCTGGAGCGCCGGCTGCCCGCCGCGGACGCCGCCTGGTTCGGATACCTGGACGACGTCGAGGACTTCTACGAGAAGGGCCCAGGCTTCAGCGGCGACGACATCACGTACCGGATGGCCGGGGTGCTCCTCGACGACCTCTTCCGGGCGGCCGAGCAGAAGCGGGACGGCGTGGGCGACCTGGGCGCCGTGCTGCGCTTCACGCACGCCGAGGAGCTGATCCCGCTGGCCGCGCTGATGGGGCTGCCCGGCAGCACGGAGCAGGTGACCGGGAATCGCCCCTACACCTGGGCGGGCAACCCCTGGCGGGGCGCGCGGGTCGCGCCGCTGGGCGGCAACATCCAATGGGACGTGTACCGGCGCGGCGACCGGTACCTGGTGCGGATGCTGTACAACGAGCGGGAGACGCCGTTCAGGGCGGGCTGCCGTCCGGTGGCGCGGGGCAGCCTCTTCTACGACCTCGACGAGCTGCAGCGCTGCTTCGGGCGGCCCTAGGAAGCCCCGGGTGCCGCAGGGCGGACGGGACCTCTCGGGCCCGGACCCGTGGGGGAGGGGGTCAGTTGCCGCCGGCCGCGCACTCCGCGCAGGTGCCGAAGATCTCCACGGTGTGCGCCACGTTGACGTAGCCGTGCTCGGCGGCGATGGCCTCCGCCCACTTCTCGACCGCGGGGCCCTCGACCTCGACGGCCTTGCCGCAGACCCGGCAGACCAGATGGTGGTGGTGGTCGCCGGTGGAGCAGCGGCGGTAGACGGACTCGCCGTCGGAGGTGCGCAGGACGTCGACCTCGCCCGCGTCGGCGAGGTTCTGCAGGGTGCGGTAGACCGTGGTCAGGCCGACCGAGTCGCCCTTGTGCTTGAGCATGTCGTGCAGTTCCTGCGCGCTGCGGAACTCGTCGACCTCGTCGAGCGCCGCCGCCACGGCGGCACGCTGCCGGGTGGAGCGGCCCTTGACGGGGGGTCCAGCGGTCACCACGGTTGCCTCCTTCACGTCTGCGCCTGTGCCGGGCCATTGTGCCAGCCCGGCCCGGTCGCGGTCAGACGCCGATCTCGTCCGCGGCCCCCCGGCTGGCCGGAATCGCGCACTCCGCCGGATCGCCGGCGGGCCGCGCCGCCGCCGCGGCACGGGCGCGTCGCCGGGCCAGCGGCGCGGAGGCCGCGGTGAGCAGCACGAACGCGCCGATCGTCAGCAGCACGATGGTCGCGCCCGGCGGCACGTCCTGGTAGTACGAGGTGACCGTGCCGCCGATCGTCACCGTCACGCCGAGCGCCACGGCGATCGCGAAGGTCGCCGCGAAGCTGCGGGTCAGCTGCTGGGCCGCCGCGACCGGCACCACCATCAGCGCCGACACCAGCAGCAGCCCCACCACGCGCATCGCGACGGTGACCGTGACCGCCGCCGTGACGGCCGTCAGCAGGTTCAGCGCGCGCACCGGCAGCCCGGTGACCCGGGCGAACTCCTCGTCCTGGCTGACCGCGAACAACTGGCGGCGCAGCCCGAGGGTGACCAGCACCACGAATCCGGCCAGCAGGCAGATCGCCGTCACGTCGGACGACGAGACCGTCGAGAGCGAACCGAACAGGTACGACGTCAGGTTGGCGTTGGAGCCCGCCGGGGCGAGGTTGATGAACATCACGCCGCCCGCCATGCCGCCGTAGAACAGCATGGCGAGGGCGATGTCGCCGCGGGTGCGGCCGTACCAGCGGATCAGCTCCATGAGGACCGCGCCGAGCACGGAGACCGCGGTGGCCATCCAGACCGGGGAGGCGTTCAGCAGGAAGCCGAGGCCGACGCCGGTCATCGCGACGTGGCCGATGCCGTCGCCCATCAGGGCCTGGCGGCGCTGGACGAGGTAGATGCCGATGGCGGGCGCGGTGATGCCGACCAGGACGGCGGCGAGCAGCGCCCGCTGCATGAAGGCGTAGTCGAGGAGGTCCATCAGCTCAGCAGTCCCGTGCGGATCGGCCCGGCGCCCGCGGGGGCGTGCGGGTGGACGTGGTCGTGGCCGGGCAGGGCGTGCTGCCCGACCGCGCGCGGCGGCGGTCCGTCGTGCAGGACGCAGCCGTCGCGCAGGACGACCGCCCGGTCGATCAGGGGCTCCAGGGGGCCCAGTTCGTGCAGCACGACCAGGACGGTGGTGCCCGCGGCGACCTGGTCGCGGAGGGTGTCGGCGAGCACCTGCTGGCTGACCAGGTCGACGCCCGCCATCGGCTCGTCCATGATCAGCACCTCGGGTTCGGAAGCGAGCGCGCGGGCGATCAGCACCCGCTGGTGCTGGCCGCCGGAGAGGGCGTCCACGGAGTCCTTGGCCCGGTCCGCCATGCCGACCAGGTCGAGGGCCCGGCGGACGGCCGCGTGGTCCGCCCCGCGCAGCACGCCGAAGCGGGCCCTGGAGAGCCGTCCGGAGGAGACGATCTCGGTGACGGTGGCCGGTACCCCGCCCGCCGCGGTGGTGCGCTGCGGCACGTACCCGACCCGCGCCCACTGCCTGAACCGCGCCCGCGGCGTCCCGAACAGCTCGATGGAGCCGCCGCTCAGCGGCACCTGGCCGATGATCGTGCGGATCGCGGTCGACTTGCCCGAGCCGTTGGCGCCGAGCAGCGCGACGACCTCACCGCGGCGCACGGTGAGGTCGACGCCGCGCAGGACGGGGCGCGAACCCAGCTCGGCACCCACGCCGCGCAGTGATATGACGGGCTCGCCCATGACGTCCTCCGTGTCGGTCACCGGTCGGTCACTTGCTCCCCAGGGCCGTCCGGAGGGCCTTGAGGTTGGCTTCCTGGACCGCGAAGTAGTCCTTGCCGCGGGACTTGCCCTCGACGATGCCCTCGATGGGGTCGAGGACGTCGGTCTTGAGGCCCGCGTCCCCGGCGATGGTCTTCGCGGTCTTGTCGCTGACGAGCGTCTCGTAGAACACGGTGCTGACGCCGTCCGCCTTCGCCATCTTCTCAAGCGCCCTGACGCGGGCGCCGCTGGGCTCGGAGTCGGGGTCGAGGCCGCTGATGGCCTCCTCGGTCAGACCGTACCGCTCGGCGAGGTAGCCGAAGGCGGCGTGTGTGGTGATGAACACCTTCGTGCGGGTGTCCGCGAGCCCGTCCTCGAACTTCGTGTTCAGGTCGTCGAGCCTGCCGACCAGCGCCGCGGTGTTCTTCTTGTAGTCGGCCGCGTGGTCCGGGTCGGCCTTCTCGAAGGCCTTGCCGACGCCCTCGGCGACCTGGGCGTAGCGCACCGGGTCGAGCCAGATGTGGGGGTCGAGCCCGGCCGACTCCTCGTCGGCGTGGTCGTCGTGCTCGGCCGCGTGGCCGCCGACCTCGTTGCCGTGCTTCTCCAGGGTGGTGAGCGAGGCGGCGTCGATCTTCGTTCTGACCTGGGACCCGGCCACCGTCTTGTCGACCGCGGGCTGGAGGTTCTTCAGGTAGAGCACCGCGTCGGCCTTCTCCACCTGCACGATCTGCTGGGCGCTGAGCTCCAGGTCGTGGGGTTCCTGGCCGGGCTGGGTGAGGCTGCTGACGTGGACGTGCGCGCCGCCGATCTGCTCGGCGAGGAAGGCCATCGGGTAGAAGGACGCGACGACGTCGATCCTCCCGGAGTCGTCGCCGCCGCCGGCGGCGGCGTCCCCCGAGCAGGCGGAGAGGGTGGCGAGACCGAGGGTGGTGGCCGCGGTGGCCGCCAGCGTGGATATGAGGCGTCGTCGTACGTTCATGACAGTCATTTTCAACAAAAGTGGAAACGGTTGTCAACAAGCCTGCCGAACACCGGGCCGAACGCCCCGCGGATCGAACCGGAGACCGAACCGATTTGATTGAGGGGCAGGCACCGCCGGTAATCTGAAGCATTCGCTCTGAAGCAACTCGCTTCGTCGCCCGTCGTCGTAATGAAGAGAGCACCGTGGCCGCCGACAAGATCGACACCATCGTCAGCCTGAGCAAGCGCCGTGGCTTCGTATTCCCCTGCAGTGAGATCTACGGCGGCCAGCGTGCCGCCTGGGACTACGGACCCCTGGGTGTCGAGCTCAAGGAGAACCTGAAGCGCCAGTGGTGGCGCTACATGGTGACGTCGCGCGAGGACGTGGTCGGTATCGACTCGTCCGTCATCCTGGCCCCCGAGGTCTGGGTCGCCTCCGGCCATGTCGCCACCTTCTCGGACCCGCTGACCGAGTGCACCGCGTGCCACAAGCGGTTCCGCGCGGACCACCTGGAAGAGGCGTACGAGGCCAAGCACCACCGCCTCCCGGAGAACGGCCTGGCCGACGTCAACTGCCCCAACTGCGGCAACAAGGGCCAGTTCACCGAGCCCAAGCAGTTCTCCGGACTGCTCTCCACCCACCTCGGCCCGACGCAGGACACCGGCTCCGTCGCCTACCTGCGCCCCGAGACCGCGCAGGGCATCTTCACCAACTTCGGTCAGGTGCAGACCACTTCGCGCCGCAAGCCGCCGTTCGGCATCGCCCAGATGGGCAAGTCCTTCCGCAACGAGATCACGCCCGGCAACTTCATCTTCCGCACCCGCGAGTTCGAGCAGATGGAGATGGAGTTCTTCGTCAAGCCGGGCGAGGACGAGACGTGGCAGGAGTACTGGATGGAGCAGCGCTGGAACTGGTACACCGGCCTGGGCCTGCGCGAGGAGAACATGCGGTGGTACGAGCACCCGAAGGAGAAGCTCTCCCACTACTCCAAGCGCACCGCCGACATCGAGTACCGCTTCCAGTTCGGCGGCAGCGAGTGGGGTGAGCTGGAGGGCGTCGCCAACCGCACCGACTACGACCTCGGCGCCCACTCCAAGGCCAGCGGCCAGGACCTCTCCTACTTCGACCAGGAGGCCGGCGAGCGCTGGACGCCGTACGTCATCGAGCCGGCCGCCGGTGTCGGCCGCGCGATGCTCGCGTTCCTGCTGGACGCCTACATCGAGGACGAGGCGCCCAACGCCAAGGGCAAGCTGGAGAAGCGCACGGTGCTGCGCCTCGACCACCGGCTGGCCCCGGTGAAGGTCGCGGTGCTGCCGCTGTCCCGCAACCCGGAGCTGTCCCCGAAGGCCAAGGGCCTGGCTCAGGCGCTGCGGCAGAACTGGAACATCGAGTTCGACGACGCGGGCGCGATCGGCCGCCGCTACCGCCGCCAGGACGAGATCGGCACGCCGTACTGCGTCACCGTCGACTTCGACACCCTCGAGGACAACGCGGTGACGGTCCGCGAGCGCGACACCATGAAGCAGGAGCGCGTCTCGCTCGACCAGATCGAGGGCTACCTGGCCGGCCGCCTCATCGGCAGCTGACCCACGCCCCGCGGACGCCCGCGGCCCGCCGGTCCTCCCGGCGGGCCGCGGGCGTCCTGCCGTCTCAACGGCCCTGCAGCGCCCTGACGTTGTCGCCGAAGGTCCAGTTCTTCGAGCCGTCCCAGTTGACCGACCACGTCATCAGGCCCTTGAGCGAGGTCCCGTAGCCGCGCCACGCCTGCGCGACCAGGGACGGCGCCATGTACCCGCCGCCCGCGCCGGACTGGGCGGGCAGGCCCGGCACCTGCTTGTCGTAGGGCACCTTCACCGTCGTCCCCTGGATCACCAGGCCCTTGTTCAGGCAGTCCGTCTGGGCGGTGAATCCGGCCACCGTGCCCGCGGCGTACGAGTCGCCCGCGCAGCCGTACATGCTGCCGTTGTAGTACTGCATGTTGAGCCACCACAGGCGGCCGTTGTCCGCGTACTTCTTGATGATCGGCAGGTACGCGCCCCAGATCGAGCCGTAGGTGACGCTGCCGCCGGTGACGTACGCCGTCTCCGGGGCCATGGTCAGCCCGAACCCGGCCGGCATCTGCGCCAGCACCCCGTCGATGATGCGGACCAGGTTGGCCTGGGACGTGGAGAGCTGCGCGATGTTCCCGCTGCCGGTGAGGCCGGTCTCGATGTCGATATCGATGCCGTCGAAGTTGTACTTCTTCAGGATCGGGACGATCGTCGCCACGAACCTGTCCGCGACGGCGGTGGAGTTGAGGTCGATGCCCGCGGTCGCCCCGCCGATGGAGAGCAGGATCGTCTGCCCGGCCGCCTTGGCCGCGCACATCTCGGCGGGGGTGGCCACCTTCACGCCGGTGTCCATGCCGTCCTGCCAGAGCGCGGTGCCGTCGGAGCGGATGACGGGGAAGGCCGCGTTGAGCACGTTGTAGCCGTGCGCGGCGATCCGGGAGTCGGTGATCGGGGTCCAGCCGAAGGGCGGGTGGACGCCGTTGGCGGAGCCGTCCCAGTTCTCCCAGTAGCCCTGGAGGACCTTTCCGGCCGGGCGGGACTTCAGCGCGCAGGTGTCGGCCGCGCTCGCGGTGGGGGCGGCGGCGATCGCCAGCGGGGCGAGGACGGCCGTGGTCAGCGCGGCGGTGAGCAGGCGCAACGTGCGGCGGAGCATGCGGGGCCTCCCGGTGGGGTCGGGGTGGAGCGCACGGATGTCGTAGGCATGACAGTGCTCGTGGTCCAGACCTTTCGTCAAGAGGTCTGGACCAACCCTGGGGGAGGGGGTCGGGTGAAGGGGGCCGGTCGACGGCCGGCGGAGGGGACCGTCCGACGGCTAACGAATAACGACTGACAGATGTTGAAATCTGTCAGTCGTCATGTCACTCTTGGTCCCATGACGACGCAACCCCACACGCACACCCGTCCGCTCGGCGCCACCGGCCCCCAGGTCTTCCCCCTCGGCCTCGGCTGCATGGCGATGTCCTCGATGTACGGCGAGGCCGACCGCACCGAGGCGATCGCCACCGTCCACGCGGCGCTGGAGGCGGGCGTCACCCTGCTCGACACCGGCGACTTCTACGCCATGGGCCACAACGAGCTGCTGGTCGGCGAGGCGCTGCGCACCGCGCCCGCGGCCCGCCGCGAACAGGCCCTGGTCAGCGTGAAGTTCGGCGCCCTGCGCGCCCCCGACGGCTCCTGGGCCGGCCAGGACGGCCGTCCCGCCGCCGTGAAGAACTTCGCCGCCTACTCCCTCCAGCGCCTCGGCGTCGACCACATCGACGTCTACCGCATCGCCCGCCTCGACCCGGACGTCCCGATCGAGGAGACCGTCGGCGCCATCGCCGAACTGATCGAGCAGGGCTACGTCCGGCACGTCGGCCTCAGCGAGGTGGGCGCCGACACGCTCCGCCGGGCCGCCGCCACCGCGCCGATCACCGACCTCCAGTTCGAGTACTCGCTGCTCTCCCGGAGCATCGAGGCCGAGATCCTGCCCACCGCCCGCGAACTGGGCATCGCCGTCACCGCGTACGGCGTCCTGAGCCGGGGTCTGATCTCCGGCCACTACACCGCCGACCGGCAGCTCGCGCAGAGCGACTTCCGGTCCCACTCGCCGCGCTTCCAGGGCGACAACCTCCACCACAACCTCGGCCTGGTGGAGGCCCTGCGCAAGATCGCCGACGACAAGGGCGTCACCGTCGCCCAGATCGCCACCGCCTGGGTCCTCTCCCGCGGCACCGACATCGTGCCGCTGGTCGGCGCCCGCACCCGGGAGCGGCTGACCGAGTCCCTCGGCGCCCTGGACGTCACCCTGGACGCGGCCGACCTCGCGGCGATCGAGGAGGCCGTACCGGCCGGCGCGGCGGCGGGCGAGCGCTACCCGGCGCCCCAGATGGCCCACGTCGAGCGCTGACGTGCGCCCGGTACCGTCTCCGTCATGACCCCGAGTTCTCCGCCCCTGACCGCCGAGCGCATCCTCGAAGCGACCGAGGAGGTGCTGCGCCGCCACGGACCCGCCAAGGCCACCGTGGTCGACGTGGCGCGCGCGCTCGGCGTCAGCCACGGCAGCGTCTACCGGCACTTCGGGACCAAGACGGCGCTGCGGGAGGCCGTGACCAAGCGGTGGCTCGACCGCACCACGGACGAGCTGGCCGTGATCACCGCGGCCGGGGCGGACCCGGCGACCCGGCTGCGCGACTGGCTGGCCACCCTCTTCACGGCCAAGCGCCGCAAGGCGGGCGCCGACCCGGAACTCTTCGCCACCTACCGGGAACTGGTCACGCTCAGCGGGGACGTGGTCGACGCCCACCTCGTCGAACTCACCGACCAGCTCACCGAGATCGTCCGCGAGGGCGTCGCGCGCGGGGCCTTCGCGTCGGCGGACCCGGCCGTCACCGCGACCGCCCTCTTCCAGGCGACCGGCCGCTTCCACGACCCCGAGTACGCGGCGGAGTGGGAGAAGCCGGGCGCCCAGGGCGACTTCGACGCGCTGGTCGACCTGCTGGTGCGCGGCCTGCGGGTGTGAGGGACTCCCCGGTCAGCCCCGGCGCTCGCCGAGGGTCGCCGACCAGAAGGCCCGCATCAGCGGCGGCGGCGTCGGCCCGGTCATCGCGACCTGGGTGAGCAGCACCGTGACGGTGGCGGTCGACGGGACGACATGGGCCGCCGTCCCCGAGCCGCCGACCCAGCCGTACCGGCCGGGGACGTTCCACGGGTCGACGGCCGCGACGTCCACCTGGCCGCCGTAGCCCCAGCCCTGGCCCTCCAGGAAGAGGGTGGAGGCGTCGCGCTGGGCGGCCGTGAGGTGGTCGGTGGTCATCCGGCGCACCGACGCGGGCGACAGCACCCGGCCGCCGTCCGGCGCGGCCCCGTCGGCCAGCAGCATCCGGCCGAACGCCAGCAGGTCGTCCGCCGTCGAGACGAGGCCGCCCGCCCCGGACGCGAAGGCCGGGGGACGGCTGAAGCCGCCGTCCGGGGTGTCCGCCTGCCGCAGCACGCCCGGCCCCTCCGGGGTGTACGAGGTGGTGAACCGCCCGCGCTTCGCCTCCGGCACCTCGAACGCGGTGTCCCCCATGCCCAGCGGCCCCAGGACCCGCTCGGCGAGGAAGCCGGGGAACGTCCGGCCCGAGGCGCGGGCCACCAGGATGCCCTGGAGGTCGGAGCCGGTGTTGTACAGCCAGGCGTCGCCCGGCTGGCTCAGCATCGGGATGCGGGCCAGCCGGGTCAGCCACACCTCCGGGTCCGGCAGGAGGTACGGGGCGAGCCCGTCGCGGTGCAGGTCGAGCAGCGGCCGCGCGGCGGGCAGCGAGAAGTCCGCCGGGAACCCCCAGCCCGCCCGGAACGTCAGCAGGTCCTCGACGGTGACCGGGCGCGCCGCCGGGACGATGTCGTCCAGCGGGCTGTGCGGGGTGCGCACCACGACCGGCCCGCCCAGTTCGGGCAGCCACTCGGCGACCGGGGCGTCCAGGGCGAGGACGCCGTCCTCCACCAGGGCCAGCACCGCCGCCGCCGTGACCGGCTTGGTCACCGAGGCGATCCGGAAGATCGAGTCGCGGGCCATCGGGGCGCCGCCGCCGGTGTCGGCGCTGCCCACGGCCACCGCCTCGACGTCCGTGCCGTGCGCGACCAGGCCGACGGCGCCCGGCACCGTGCCGTCGTCGACGTACCGGCGCAGGGTGTCGTGCAGAGTGCTCATGGCGGGACCTTCCGGGGTCGGGTTCGTCGTACGGGATACGACTCCCCGCGCCCGTGGAAGTCATCGCGCCCGCGAGCGCCCTGTCACTCCTGTGCCGCCGGGTCCACCGTCGCCCGGTGCTCCTCGGCGAGGTGCTCCTGGGCCTTCAGCCAGGGCAGGAACTGCGCCTTCTGCTGCCAGCCGCAGGTGTCGCAGCGGATCGTGCGCTGCGCGCCCTTGCTCCGCACCTGGACGACGTGTTCGCGTCCGTGCCGGTCCCAGCGGCTCACCTTGCTCGTGTTGATCTCCGACATGATGAATCGCCTCCGGCCAGGAGTGTGCAGCATGACCGGGGCCAACGGGGAATCCTTCACGCCGAGTTGGGCAATCCGTTAGCGACCGTCGCGCTGCGTCGCCACCGGTCGCGCTGTGTCGCCGCCCGGCGGGGGAGGCGAAGTCCGCGGCTACCGGCCGGAGTTCGGCCCCGCCGCCCCCCCTCGCCGGTGCTCACACGGTTCTGCGGGGCAGCCGCAGGCCGAGCAGACCCGTCAGCACCACCCCCGCCAACTGCACGAGCAGCGTGGCCACCAGGGCGTCCCGCATGCCCCAGTGCGCGGTCAGGGAGAGGAAGAGGGTGCCGAGCGTGGCCACCCCGAGGGCCAGCGCCGACTGCTGGGTCGTCACCAGCACCCCGCCGCCGACCCCGGCCCGCGCCGACGGCACCTCGGACAGCACCACCCGCATCAGGACCGGCAGTTGCAGCGCCTGCCCCGCACCGGCGATCGCCGCGCCCGGCAGCAGCGCGACCGGGCCGAGGTCCGGCCAGACCCGCCACGCGGTCAGCGCCAGCACGGCCACCCCGAGGCCCTGCGTCACCGCGCCCACGACCACCACCCGGGTGCCGTACCGGGCGACCAGGCGCGGCCCGGCCAGCGACATCGCGAAGAAGGCGGCCGCCATCGGGACGAGCGCGAGCCCGGCGGGGACGGGGCCGAGGCCCGCGCCCTGCTGGAGCGCCACCGCGATCACGAACATGAACCCGCTGAACCCGATCGAGAACGGCACGATCATCACCAGGCCGCGCCGCAGCGAGGTCAGCGCGAACAGGCCGGGCGGCACCAGCGGGGTGCGCCCCAGCCGGTCGGCCCGCCGCTCCACGGCGAGGAAGGCCCAGGCGGCGAACGGGAACGCGGCCAGCGACAGCCACGTCCACAGCGGCCAGCCCGCGGCCCGGCCCTCGGTGAGCGGGGCGAGCAGCGTCAGCAGCGACACCGCGAGCAGCGCGGTGCCGGGTCCGTCGACCGGCTCCGGGTGCGCGGAGCGGGTCTCGGGGACGGTGCGCGGCGCCAGGAACAGCCCGGCGACGACGACCGGCACGTTCACCAGGAAGACCGCGCGCCAGCCGGAGCCCGCGATGTCCGCGGCGACCAGGACCCCGCCGAGGATCTGCCCGGCGACCATGGACAGGCCCGCGGTGGCCCCGTACAGGCCCATCGCGCGCGCCCGGCGCGGCCCGGCGGTCGCCGACTGGATGGTGGCGAGGACCTGCGGCACCATCAGCGCGGCGGCGGCGCCCTGCGCGACCCGGGCGGCCACCAGCGTCCCGGCGCTCGGCGCGAGTCCGCAGGCCAGCGAGGTCACGCCGAAGGCGGCCATGCCGCCGAGGAAGAGCCGCCGCCGTCCGAACAGGTCGCCGAGGCGGCCGCCGGGCACCAGCAGCACCGCGTACGCGAGCCCGTACCCGGCGACGACCAGTTCCAGGACGGCGTCGCCCGCGTGCAGGTCGCGGGCCATGGTGGGCAGGGCGACGTTGACGATGAAGAAGTCCACGAGGGGCAGTGCCGCGGCCAGCAGCACGGTGAACAGTCCGAGCCCGCCGAGCGCGGGCGGCGCCGACGGGGAGCGGACGGGGTGCGAGGTGAGTGTTTCGGTCACACCACCGAGCCTGCGACCGGTCCGAGACGGGTACCAGAGTCTCTTCATCCTGGTAGCGGCACTACCTGGAAACAGGCTGCGGGGTGCGGCACCCTGGAGTCATGACGACGACGGCCCCCACCCCGGTCCGCGCGCCCGCGAGGGACGCCGAGGGACCCGTGCGGCGGCACGAGCTGGCCGCCTTCCTGCGCCACCGCCGCGAGCACATCAGCCCCGAGCGGGTAGGCCTGGTCCGCGGCCCGCGCCGCCGGACGCCCGGTCTGCGCCGCGAGGAGGTCGCCCAGCTCTCGGCGGTCGGCGTCACCTGGTACACGTGGTTGGAGCAGGCGCGGGACATCCAGGTCTCGGGACAGGTCCTCGACGCCCTGGCCCGCACCCTGCTCCTGGACCCCGGCGAGCGGGCCCACCTCTTCCGCCTGGCCGACGCGACCGATCCGACACCGGCCACCGCCTGCCCGTCGATCACCCCGGCGCTGCGGGCCGTGCTGGCGGGTCTCGAACCGAATCCGGCCTGTGTGCAGAACAGCCGCTACGACATCCTGGCCCACAACCGCACCTACGGGCTGCTCCTCGGCGACCTGGACGCGGTGCCGCCCGAGGACCGCAACTGCATGATCCTGTCCTACACCGACTCGGAGTGGCGCTCCTCGATCGTGCACCTGGAGGAGACGCAGCGGCTGATGGCCGCCCGGCTGCGCGCCACGATGGCCGGTCATCTCGCCGACCCGGCCTGGAAGGCGCTCCTGAAGCGGCTGACGGCGGAGTCCGCGGAGTTCCGGGCGGCCTGGGACCGGCACGAGGTGGTCGCGACCCGCGGCAAGCGCAAGGAGTTCCGCAACCGCCTGGTGGGCCGGGTGACGGTGGACCACTCGGACTTCTTCCTCGGCCCCGAGCAGGGCCCCCGCATGATCACCTACACCCCGGCGGACGAGGAGTCCCGCGAGCGCCTGGAGAGGCTGCACGCCATCGCGGTGGAGCGCGAGCACGCCGGACGCGGGCGCTGAGGGCCCGCCGCGCCGGGGGTCAGCGCGGCCGGGAGGCGAGCTGGATCAGGTTGCCGCAGGTGTCGTCTAGGACGGCGGTGGTGACCGGGCCCATCTCCAGCGGCTCCTGGGTGAAGCGGACGCCGAGGGCGCGCAGGCGCTCGTACTCCGCCGGCACGTCGTCGACGGTGAACTGGGCGAGCGGGACGCCGTCGGCGACGAGCGCGTCGCGGTAGGTCCTGGCGGCCGGGTGGCCCAGGGGCTCCAGGAGGAGTTCGGTGCCGTCGGGCTCCTCGGGCGAGACGACGGTGAGCCACCGGTCCTGCCCGCCCACCGGCACGTCGTGCTTCTTGGTGAAGCCGAGGATCTCGGTGTAGAAGCGCAGGGCCTCGGTCTGGTCGTCGACGAAGACGTTGGTCAGCTGGATCTTCATGGGGTGCTCTCCGGTCGGGACGGTGCGGGCGGCGGCGGCCACCGTTCGGTGATCTGCCGCAGCGGTGCCGTGTTCAGGGTGTGGAACTTGTAGCGCCCCTCCCGCCGCGTGTCGACCAGCCCCGCCGCCTCCAGCACGGCGAGGTGCTGGGAGACCCCCTGACGGGAGAGGGAGAGCCGGTGCCCCATGGCCAGCCGCGAGCAGATCTCGAACAGGGTCTGCCCGGAGCGGGCCGCGAGTTCGTCGAGGATGGCGCGGCGCGTGGGGTCGGCCAGCGCCTTGAAGAGGTCTTCGGCCACGCCCCCAGCATAGGCAAGCGGCGACTTGCCTATCAAGGGGTGAAGGGCCGCCAGGGGGCTCCCGCCCGGCTCAGACCTTGACGCCCGCCGCCTCGCCGACCTCCGCCGACTCCAGCCGCGCCGCCGTCCGCTCGGCGGTGCCCCGGGCCCAGCGTCCGCTGCTCAGCGCGCCGAGCACCAGGACCGCCGCCCCGCAGCCGACGAGGATCCACCAGCCGGGGGCCGCCGCCGTCACGAAGGTGTCCTTGAACGAGGACGTGCCGACGCCCGACGCCAGCACCGCGCCGATCACCGCGACGCCGAGCGTCTGCCCGAGCTGGCGGCTGGTGGAGGCGACCGCCGCCGCGACGCCCGCCTGGGCCCTCGGCATCCCGGAGACCGCCGTGTTGGTGATCGGCGCGTTCACGAACCCGAACCCGACGCCGAACAGCACGTACCCGACGACCAGCAGCGTGTCGTGGGTCTCCGCGTCGAACGCGGCGAACAGCAGCGCGCTCGCCGTCATCGCGGTGCCCGCGATCAGCAGCGAGGGGCGCGGGCCGCGGCTGCCGATCAGCCGCCCGGAGACCGGCGCGAACAGGAACGTCGGCAGCGCCAGCGGGATCATCCACAGACCGGCGTGCAGGGCGTCGAGGCCCCGGACGTTCTGGAGGTACAGCGTGGAAAGGAAGAGGAAGCCGCCGAGCGCGGCGAAGGCGCTGACGGCTATCACGGTGGCGCCGCTGAACGGGACCGAGTGGAAGAAGCGCAGGTCGATGAGGGGCTCGTCGCGCCGGGGCTCGTACCGGAGGAGAGCGGCCAGGGCCGCCGCGGCGACGATCGCGAACGGCAGGACCGTCGGCAGGCCGCGGGTCGGGGCCTCGATGATCGCGTAGGTGAGCGATCCGAACAGTGCGATCACCAGCACCTGGCCGACCGGGTCGGGGCGCCGGGCCCTGGGGGCGCGGGACTCGGGGACGAAGCGCAGGGTCAGCAGCAGGGCGACGAGGGCGACCGGCAGGTTGATCCAGAAGATCGAGCGCCAGCCGACGGAGTCGACCAGCACCCCGCCGACCAGCGGGCCCGCCGCCATGGATATGCCGACCACCGCGCCCCAGACACCGATCGCCCTGGCCCGCTCGCGCGGGTCGGTGAAGGTGTTGGTGATGATCGACATGGCGACCGGGTTGAGCATCGAGCCGCCGACCGCCTGGATCATCCGGAAGGCGATCAGCGCGTCCAGGTTCGGGGCGAGCGAGCACAGCAGCGAGCCGACGCCGAAGACGACCAGGCCCGCCATGAAGACCCGCCTGCGGCCGATCCGGTCGGCGGTGGAGCCCGCGAGCATCAGCAGCGAGGCCAGGACCAGGGTGTACGCGTCGATCGTCCACTGCAGCCCCGACGTGCTGGCGTGCAGTTCCTTCTGCATCGCGGGGAGGGCGACGTTCAGGACGGTGACGTCGAGGCTGACGATCAGCAGGCTCATGCAGCAGATGGCGAGAACCAGCATGCGGCGGCGCGCGGTGAGCTCGGGCATATGGGCCATCGTACGCCCATGTCGATAGTGCGTCTAACTAATGACTGATACATGGTCCTGGCCGGTGCGTCACAATGGGGCCATGCCCGAGCCCGTGTCCCCCTTGCAGATCGGCCCGCACACCGTGTGGCCGCCCGTCGTCCTGGCCCCGATGGCCGGGATCACCAACGCGCCGTTCCGGACGCTGTGCCGGGAGTTCAGCGGCGGCAAGGGCCTCTTCGTGAGCGAGATGATCACGACGAGGGCGCTGGTCGAGCGCAACGACAAGACGATGCAGCTGATCCACTTCGACGCGACCGAGAAGCCCCGCTCGATCCAGCTCTACGGCGTCGACCCGGCCGTCGTCGGCAAGGCCGTCCGCATGATCGCCGACGAGGGCCTCGCCGACCACATCGACCTCAACTTCGGCTGCCCGGTCCCCAAGGTCACCCGCAAGGGCGGCGGCTCCGCCCTGCCCTACAAGCGCCCCCTGCTCCGCGCCATCCTGCGCGAGGCCGTCGCCGGGGCGGGCGACCTGCCGGTCACCATGAAGATGCGCAAGGGCATCGACGACGACCACACCACCTACCTCGACGCCGGCCGGATCGCCGTCGAGGAGGGCGTGACCGCGATCGCCCTGCACGGCCGCACCGCCGCCCAGCACTACGGCGGCACCGCCGACTGGGACGCCATCGCCCGCCTCAAGGAGCACGTGCCGGAGATCCCGGTCCTCGGCAACGGCGACATCTGGTCCGCCGAGGACGCGCTGCGGATGGTCCGCGAGACCGGCTGCGACGGCGTCGTCGTCGGCCGCGGCTGCCTCGGGCGGCCGTGGCTCTTCGCCGACCTCGTCGCCGCCTTCGAGGGCCGCGCCGCCGCACCGGGCGCCCTCGCCAGGCCCACGCTGCGCCAGGTCGCCGACGTCATGGTCCGGCACGCCGCCCTGCTCGGCGAGTGGATCGGCGACGAGTCCCGGGGCGTCATCGACTTCCGCAAGCACGTCGCCTGGTACCTCAAGGGCTTCGCGGTCGGCTCCCAGATGCGCGGCCGCCTCGCGATCACCTCGTCCCTCGCCGAACTCCGCGCCGGGCTCGACGAACTCGAACTCGACCAGCCCTGGCCCAGCGGCGCCGACGGCCCCCGCGGACGCACCTCGGGCAACAACCGGGTGGTGCTGCCCGACGGCTGGCTGAAGGACCCCTACGACTGCGCGGGCGTCACCGAGGAAGCGGAGCTGGACACCTCCGGCGGCTGACCCGGCCGCCCCGGGACGCTGACCCGGCCGCCCCGGGACGCGTGTCGCCCGGGGGAGGTCCGTCCCGGGCTCAGCCCTTCCTGGGGTGCGGGGTGGACCCGTACGCCGTCAGGAAGCGGTCGCGGAACGCGCTCATCTTCCACACCGGGGCGTCGTGCGCCGGACGCAGACCGTCGCTCCACCCCCAACCGGCCACCTTCTGAAGGACCTTGGGGTCCTTGGCGACGATCGACACCGGGACGTCCCGGCTGGCGTTCTCCCCGCTCACCCGGGCGATCGGCTGATGGTCGCCGAGGAAGACGAGGACGGTGTCGTCGGTCCCGTACCGCTGGAGCCACTGCGTCAGCGCGGTCACCGAGTACTGGATCGACCTGCCGTACTCCGCACGGGACCTGGGCTCGCTGGTGATGATGTCCGAGGCCCGGTTCCCGGCCTTCTCGATCCCCTCGAAGACCGAGCCGTCGCCGATCTCGTCCCAGTCGACCATCTTCGGGATCGGCGCCCACGGCTGGTGACTGGAGGTCAGGATCACCTCCGACATCAGCGGCCGGTCCCGCTTCCTGCCGTGCTCCAGCCGCTGGAAGGCTTCGAGGGCGTACTGGTCCGGCATCGTCGACCAGCTGAACTTCGGCCCCTTGTACCCCAGTTGGAAGGCGTTGCGGACCGTGTCCAGACCGTAGAACTTCTGCTCGGGCCACGCCTTCTGCACCCCGGGCATCACACCGACGGTGTCCCAGTCGCCGGTCCTGCGGAACGCCTCCGTCAGGCTCATCCGGTCGCTCGCCATCACCGTGCGGTACCGCTGCTGGTTGTCGATCCACAGCCCCGACAGGGTCGTCGAGTGCCCCAGCCAGCTGCTGCCGCCGTACGTCGCCGACGTCAGCCAGCCGCTCTTCGCGTGGAAGCCGGACTTCGCCAGCGCCTCGGTGCGGGCGGCCAGCGTGCGGTCCACGCCCGGCGCCATGACCGGGTCCTCGATCGCGCTGCGCCCGTAGCTCTCGATGAAGGTGAAGATCATGTCCTTGCCGCGCAGGTCAGGCACCAGCTGGCTGCCCGGGGTGTCCCCGAACGCGTCGACCCGGGCGACCTTGCGGAAGTCCGCCTCGTCGCGCAGCGTGTCCTGCACCCGGCGGGCCTGGATCGCCAGCGCCGACGCCGTCCGGTCGGCGGCGATCGGCACCCCGGAGACCTGCAGGCCCAGCGCCGAGCAGAGCAGCCAGGCGACGGCGGCGATCAGCGTGCCCCGGGTCGCCGGGCGCCGGTGCCGGGCGAGCAGGTGCGCCAGCCGGACCGTCGCCAGCGCCGTCACCGTCAGCAGCAGCAGGATCAGCACCACCACGCCGACCGTCGCGCCGACCGCCGCCGCCCGCCCCATCGCGTCCCGCACGTACGCCTGCGCGTCCGGCAGCAGACCCCAGTCGAGCACCAGGTTGAACGGCCGGCCGAGGTACTCCCCGAACCCCATGTCCAGCAGGTTCAGGGCCGTCATCGCGCCCAGCGCCGCCCCGGCCACCGCCGCCACCACCTGGCGCGGGCGCCGCGGCAGCACCATCACCAGCGCGGCCCCGAGGATCGCCTCCATCGGCAGCCGGGTGAACCGGTCGGGCCGGATCGCGCCCGCCCGGTCCGGCAGCAGCAGCGCCGTCAGGACGAGGGCGGCGGCGAGCGCCGTGACCGTCCACCGCAGCCACCGCGCGGCACCGGGACGCTCCTGCCGCCAGCGCTCCA